>LSIB01000063.1 GCA_001556025.1 Rhizobiales bacterium CCH3-A5 | reverse complement strand
CCATGGCGGCCTGATGTTCAACCCGCCGCCCGCACACGGAAATCCTGACAGTCCCCGTTTGGCGCGATGACCGAGGTCAGTCGTGCTCCCTCGTCCTTTGGCAGGCCACGACGCCGGGGACGCGCCCGCAAGGCCTGCGTCCGCATCAAACGCTCGATCTTGTGCAAGCCGCAGGAGATGCCGTCAGCCAGGACATCCCGCCAGATGCGGCGAGCGCCATAGGTTCGGTCGCTGGCCTTGAAGCTCGCATAGACCTTGGCGCCAACCACCTCGTCGTCCATGGAGCGCTGGCTCGGCGAGCGCGTCAGCCAGGCATGGAAACCCGATCGAGAGACGTCCAGCGCTTCGCAAAGCCATGCCACCGGCCAGATCGAACGGTGCCTCGCAATGAAAGCGAACCTCATATCGCTTCCCTCGCGAAGTAGGCTGCGGCCTTTATGGAATGGCCCGCCCCTCCCTCCGGCGCCAT
>LSIB01000062.1 GCA_001556025.1 Rhizobiales bacterium CCH3-A5 | reverse complement strand
ACGGCGCTGAATCTCACACGAGACTCTTGACGGTGATTCGTGGAAGTGCGATTCTGTGTTTGCTTAGGACACAGAGAAGGGCTTCCGGAACGTCGTTTCGGGGGCCTTTTTCTTTTGCGGGCTAATCTCCGTTTGTGGTTGCACCTGCCCGAAGCCTGAAATCATCGTACAGACGATCCAGATTATCGGACAAATAACGGCCGAATGCCGTGGCATCCGGTCCTTTGGCCTTGATGGCCAAAGTGAATTTCCGCCCCTCCGCCAGCATCTCCGCCGCGACGGCCCCGTCGCGCGGTGCCCAACTCTGCCTGCCGGGTTCGCTCCGGCTGCGGCTCTGTTTCGCCTTCAGACGGCGTTCGACCGCAGCGAAGCGCTCTTCGGTGGGCAGTTCAGCAAAGCCTTCGCCTTCGATCACGGCGATAGCCGCATCGTAGTGCGATGGACGTTCGAGCAGCAGCTTCATCTCATACCAGCGATCGCGGCCGATGCCCTTCGCTGGTCCGATTGCGCGCAGCACCTTCTCTGGGAGGCCCGCAACGGCGAGCATTTTCGAAAGGGTCGAGCGGTCCAGGGCAAGAGCGGTCATGACGATGGCGTTATCATCGTCATAACGCAGCTTTGCCAATTCGGACGCATACAACGCCTTCTCGATGAAGGAGAGATTCGCGCGGGCCGAATTCTCCTGACCCTGGGCAACGACATGTTCCCGGTCCTTCATCTCCTTGATGACGGCGCGGACCTTGCGCCCCAGCAGCTTGGCTACTTTCAGGCGACGATGACCGAAGACCACCATATAGCGCTCGCCCGAGGCCGGGTGAGGGCGCACCAGAATCGGGCTGTCTTGTCCGCGCGCGCGGATAGCTTCCAGGAGCTCATTGAACTCCTGCTCGTTCTCCTCGAGACGATCTTTGATGAAGGAGGGATCGACGCTATCGGGATCGAGTTCGACTATGGGCTCGCCTTCCATGAGCCTGTCGGCGCGTGCCGTGATTTCGTTGAGAGAATTCAGGAAGGATTTCGACGCACCCTTGACCGCATAGTCGAGCGCGGGCTGCTCCTCGGAAGAAGGATCCTTGGCCAGCAAATTTGCGAAAGGATTTTTACGAGCCACTCCGCAGCCTCCTCATCGGGCACATGCCGTTGAAATAGAAGCCGTTTTCAACCGTTTTTACGGCGGTCAACATTACAGCCGCCCCCATGCCTGATGAATGAGCCCCTGCACTTCGAAATTGACCGCATCCATGCACTCGATCGCGCGGTCATATGTCTCACGCGTGAAGTTCGCGCGCTCCACCTCATAGAGCGTCTGCTTCGTCAAACCGGCATCCGAGATCGCGGTAGACTTCACCATCTGGGCCTTCAGCATTTCCGCCGCGAGCATGCTCTGCATGAGGCCGAGCATCTCAACCTGCGGCACGTCCGTCGGCTCGAAGCGGGTAATGAGATAGCGCAGCCAGTCCATGCGAACCTCGGCGCCAGCGGCCTTGATGGTCTTGGCGATATTGCCCAGCATCAGCAGGAATTGGCTCATGGACATCAGATCCAGCATCTGCGGATGAACTGTGATGAGCACAGATGTCGCGGCGATTAGCGCCGTCAGCGTCAAGTAGCCGAGCTGGGGCGGGCAATCGACGACGACGACATCATAGGAGGAATCGACCTCCTTGAGCGCATTGCCGAAGCGCGTGAAGAAGCGCTTGCCCTCCGAAGATTTCTGCATCGCCAAGGGCGTGTCGTATTCGTATTCCTGAAGCTCAAGGTTTGCAGGAATAACATCCAGTGAGGGAAAATTTGTCGGCAGGATAACGTTCCGAATGGACTTGCGCTGATCGTCGTAGCGGATCGCGTCATAAAGCGACGGGTTTTTGTCGAGCTCCGGCTGAAATCCATACAACGCCGACAACGAAGCCTGCGGATCGAGATCGACGGCGAGGACCCTATGTCCAGTCAGGGCGAGGTGCTGAGCCAGATGTGCCGCCGTAGTGGTCTTGCCTGAGCCGCCCTTGAAGTTGACGACAGCGATGACCTGCAACTTCTCACCCGGCTTACGGTGAGGGACGTATTTTTTGACCTCAGACCGGCCGTTCTTGTCGAGATAATGCCGCAGGTCGAGCATTTGTTCAGCGGTATAGAAGCGGCGCCCCCCGGCCCCAGTCGAAGGCTCCGGCCCCTTGCCTTCAAGGTGCAGGCGTTTGAGATTATTGGGACTGACCCCGAGATAGTGAGCGACCTCCGCCATAGGGAAACGCCTCAGCGTCTTCTGGGCGTTGGGCGGAAATTTCTCCAGGCGAAGTTGATTAAGCTTGCGCGAGATCTCTGCGCCCTGCTGGAGAATTTTATCGTCAAACTCGAACGGAGCGAGAGCGTTCATATTTCGGATGCCAGACCAAATAGCGCCAATTCGGCATCTTTTGCCGATTTGGCGCCAGTATGTCCGATTCTCTCGCTCGCACAACAAAAATGAGGTTAACAGAATCTTAACGCACGAGCCCGCGCGGCAACGCGAACGCAAACGAGCTTTCGGGGTCCTTTAGCAAAATCAGCATACTAGGAGCATGCTGATCCTCTGCGTGCTTCAATAGCCCGCCATGAAAAGCCGTTGAGAAAGCGTGTCCCAATTCGAGCGCTTAGAGTGTGAGCTTTCAGGGGAACATGTCCGACTCACATCGCCAACAGCCACCAAATCCGCATCCCAGCGGCATAGCGAGTCTCATGTTATCGTCCTTCCCCTTAGTGCAATCGCCACCGCTTGCGGCAGGGTCTCGGCCCCAAGGTTCGCCCTGGCGTTATCTAGGTGGAACTTCACCGCCCGTGGCGTGACGCCCATGATCATTGCGATCGCCTCCATTGATTTTCCGCGAGAAGCCCATGTGAGGCATTCCCGCTCGCGTTGGGTCAGCGGCGAAGCCTCATTGCGCGGAGAATTCAACCCTAGTTTCGCATCAGCGTGAGCGTGGAATGTCAGTCCGATCAGCTGAACGATGTCGTTCGCTTCCGTGACCATCCTTCCGTGTGCCGAGCTAACCTCGTCGACCGCAAAGGTGAAGGCAGCGAACCGATTGAACCCGCCGGCGATCGCGACCGAGACGCCGTGTCGGATGCCAAACTCGTCTGCGTCGTCGAAAAGCCGCTTCTGGGCTCGCAGCGGAAACTGACGCGCGGCTTCGCGGGTCCACTGTAGTGTGGAGCGTCCGCTCCGGGCGAAGGCGACTACGGGATCGACGTCCTGGTAGCCTTCCGTAAAATAATGCTCGCTCCAGCGCTTGGGATAGGACGAGATCAAAACCGGATCGGCTTCGCCGAAGCCGAGATAGGCAAAATACCGAAAGCCCATGCTCTCGGCGACGCGCTGGCCTACGCGTCCAAACTCCGCTTCCGCCGCCGACGAATGCAGACCATCGACGAGCTCCTGATAGGCCAATTCAACTGATTTCATTGGGTACCCTTGCATGCGGCGCCTTGCTTCACGCGCCTGATGATCCTCTTGCGATCGATGCAAACGGCCTTTGCCGCGAAGATGTGGCGATTGCGCGGCACAACCTTAGAGAGAACCCACCCTGTCAGATCCGACAGGTTCGATGAACTGCCGCCTCTGATTGATTGGCTTCCAGATCAACGCGATTCGGAGGTGGCCATGCAGGTCGTCGAATTGAGCCGCGCCGGATATGGCGCCAACATCTCCCTGATGATGGGCATGCATCGCTTGCGCCGAAAGGTGTTCAAGGACCGGCTCGACTGGTCAGTCGCTACCACGGGCGATCTGGAGATGGATCGCTTCGACACGCTGGATGCGACCTACCTCGTTGTTGCCGATCGCGGCACGGTGCTCGGCTGTGTGCGGCTGCTCCCGACGACTGGGCCGAACATGCTGGCGGATACATTTCCGGAGCTTCTGGACGGCGGAGACGCCCCAAATTCCGATCTGATCGCGGAAAGCTCGCGCTTCTGCGTTGATACCGAGCTGACTGACGCCACGACGGATGGAGGCTTGCGGCGGGCAACGTTTATGCTGTTCGCCGCCATGCTCGAATGGGGGGAGGCGAGGGGAATCGCTTCCATCGCAACAGTCACCGATCTGCGTATGGAGCGGATTCTGCGCCGGGCTGGGTGGGCGCTCGAGCGCCTCGGCAAGCCACGGCGCATTGGATCGACCGTCGCCGTGGCAGGATTGCTGCCGATCGAGGATGGCGTGATCGGTGCGATCCGACACAATGGCGGCTTGGCGTCACCGGTTCTGCCGGTCGACACGCCGCTGCCGCTGGCCGCGTGACGGCGCCGCTCATGATCAGGACCACGCTTCTTGCCGCCGGACTTATCGGCTTCTCGGCCGGCGCTGCCAGCGCCGACGATTGGGGCTGCACCGTCCTGCTTTGCCTCGCCAATCCAGGCGGGCCGACCCAATACGCGGCCTGCGTTCCGCCTGTGACCCGGCTCTGGTCGCATCTAAAGCGGGGAGGGGCCTTTCCGACCTGTTCGGCCGCAGGCCAGAGCACCTCGCCGGTTGGGTACGACCCTTACGAGCCATGCCAGGATGGATATGTCCTGCGGGAGCTTGGGCGCGATGGCGCGCCGCAGCCGGCCTGCGTCTCGAGCAAGCCAGTTCGCGACTGCAACCGCGCGGACGAAACCTGCCAGCCGCATGACATCCAGGCGGTCCGCCATCGCGCCCAACCCAATTTCATTGATGTCACCGGATCGGACGGCGTCAGCACGCGAGTGCGGTTCTGATGGAAGCCGCTGACATTATGACATTGATCGATCGCTGCGCCGCGCCAACGCTGGCGCGGCCGGTTGCCGCGATCATGCGCCAGGCGAGCGAGTTCGAGCCCTTGCTGGTGACGATCGCGAGCAAGCGAGCGATCCGAGTTCTGGCCGATTCGAAGCCTGAGGCCATCGCGCTTGCAAGCGAAGCCGTCGCAGCGGGACAGCCTGTTCGGATCGGCTTGGCTCAGCTCGATGCTGCCGACCTCAAAGCAGCCGGGCTCACCATCTCTGCTGCCTTCGACCCGTGCGTGCATATAGCCGGCGTTGGGCGCGTGTTTCAGGAGCGGAAGGCGAAGCTCGTGTCGGGCGGCCTTGACAATAAAGCCGCGGACGAACGCGCGCGATCGTCCTTTAAATCGACTCGGAGCGCAGCACCTGCTGCCGCTTCGGCCAAGCCGGACACGCCGTCGGAGCTGGAGACCGAGGCCGACCTTCCGCGAGAGGAGGTCGCATCCGCAAACGACCCGCCGTCCTGGAACGTCTACGGCGCAAAACGCGGCTCCTCGCTTCTGATCTACAGCCGCTGAGTCAACCCAGCTTCCATTCCCCTGATCGTCCGCGATGTGCGGCGTCCAACACGCTTGCCTGGAGACCGTGAATGCCCCTGCCGTTTCGAACAATTGCCGCACCGACCGCTATCGCGGCTGTGCTCGTTCTCCTCGCTGCTGAACCCGCGCTCGCGCAGACCGCCAATATCGAGGGCGTCCTGCAGAACATCGTCACGATGCTGACCGGCAATGTCGCGCGCCTGCTGGCGACGCTCGCCGTGATCATCGTCGGCATCGCCTGGATGTTCGGCTATCTCGATCTGCGCAAGGCGGCCTATGTCGTGCTCGGTGTCGCCATCGTCTTCGGCGCCTCTGAGATCGTATCCACGCTGACCGGCGGCACCTGAGGCTCGGCCGTGATGACGACAGAGCCCGAGCGTCTGACTGAGGACACGTTGTTCCTCGCCTGCACAAGGCCTGCGATGATCGCGGGCGTCACGATGGAGGCGATGGCCATCAACGTGATGGCCTCCTGCATCCTGTTCCTGATGGCGGGCTCGATCGTCTATGGGCTGATCGCCCTGCCAATCCATCTGATCTGCCGCGCAATCTGCCGGCATGATCCAAACCAGTTCCGGCTGCTCGTCGCTTGGCTGGAAACCCGTGGTCGCGCACGCAATGCCGCGTTCTGGGGCGGCTCGTCGCCGACGCCCTTGCGCCTCGTGCGCCGCTACAAAACCGCCGAGGTGGCCCATGGCTGACGCCGCCCGCCTTTTGGCTCGTGAGGTCGAACCGGTCGTTCATCTGCCTTACGTCCGGCATGTAACGGAGACGGTGATCAGCCTCGCGACCCGGGCGCTGATGACGACGATCCGCCTCGACGGCATTGCCTTCGAGACCGCCGACATCGGCGACCTCAACGATCGGCACGCCAAACTCAATCTCTCACTGCGCAATCTCGCCGACGATCGGCTCGCGATCTGGACGCATCTGATCCGGCGGCGAGATACCGGCTATCCCGAGGGCGATTTCTGCTCGGCCTTCGCGCGTGATCTCGACATCGGCTATCGCGAGGCGCTTCAGGGCGCAAACCTGTTCCGCAACGAGCTTTTCCTCACCATCGTCGCCCATCCCGGCCGCGACCGGGCGGAGGTCGCAGCCGGCTTCGTGGCACGCCTCGGTCAGGCGCGTCGCGGGGGAGGGGAGGTCGATGCCGCTGCGCTGAAACGCCTGAACGACGCCGCTCGCAACGTCACCGCCGCGCTCGGCCGCTATGGCGCCACTCAGCTTAGCCTGGTTGAAGAGAACGGCCTCATTTTCTCCGAGCCAATGCGGCTCCTGCATCTGCTGGCGTCCAGCGAGGATATGCCGACGGCCTTGCCGCAGGGCCGGATCGGATCGGCGATCTATACCAACCGCGTCATCTTCGGCCGCGAGGCGATCGAGGTTCGCGCCGCAGGCGGCTCGCTCTTCTCAGGGATGTTCGGCCTCAAGGAATACCCGGCCTCAACCAGGCCCGGCATGCTGAACGGCCTGCTCTCGGCCCCGTTCGAGTTCGTGCTCTCGCAGAGTTTTGCCTTCCTGTCGAAGACCGACGCGAAGACGGTGCTGACTCGCAAGCAGAACCAGCTCGTCTCGACCCAGGATGTCGCCGCTTCCCAGATCGACGATCTGAACGATGCGCTCGACGACCTCGAATCCAACCGCTTCGTCATGGGCGATCACCACCTCTCGCTGCTGATCCGCGCTGAGACCCCGAAGGCTTTGCTGGAGACGATGGCTCAGGCGCGCCGCGTGCTGGCCGAGGCCGGCGCTGTCGTCGCGCGCGAGGATCTTGGGCTTGAGGCCGCCTACTGGGCGCAGATGCCGGGTCTGTTCAAGCACCGCGCTCGGTCCGGGGCGATCACCTCGCGCAATCTCGCCGCGCTGTCACCCTTCCACAGCTATCCAGTCGGCAAGCCAGACGGGAACCATTGGGGACCGTCCGTCGCCATGCTGAAGACAGCTTCGGGCTCGCCGTACCATTTCTCCTTCCATGCCGGCGATCTCGGCAACACCTTCATCTGCGGCCCGTCGGGCTCGGGCAAAACGGTGCTGCAGAACTTCCTGCTCGCCCAGGCGGAGAAGTTCGGCTGCCAACGCGTCATGTTCGACAAGGACCGCGGCGCCGAGATTTTCGTCCGCGCCTCGGGCGGAACCTACCTCACCCTAAAGAACGGCGTCCCGACTGGATGCGCGCCGTTGAAGGCGCTCGAGCTGACGCCGGCCAATCTTGCTTTCCTCGGCGAGCTCGTCCGCAAGCTCGTCACGGTGGAGGGGAGGGCGCTCTCCGTCGTCGACGAGGAGCGGATCGATTCCAGCCTCGAGGCGATGCGCGCTCTGCCGCGTCAAGAGCGCTCGCTATCGGCGCTGCGGGCGTTTCTCGGGCAGCAGGATCGCGAGGGCATCGGCGCCAGGCTTGAACGCTGGTGCAGCGGCGGACCTCTCGGCTGGGTGCTCGATGCCGAAGAGGACGCGATCGCACTCGATGCCAGCTTCATCGGCTTCGACATGACCGATGTGCTGGATCACCCCGTCGTGCGCACGCCGCTGATGATGGTGCTGTTCCATCGCGTCGAACAGCTCATCGACGGCCGCCGCATCATCATCGACATCGACGAGTTCTGGAAGGCGCTCGGCGATGACGCCTTTCGAGCGCTCGCCAACGACAAGCTCAAAACCATCCGCAAGCAAAACGGCGTCATGGTGTTTGGCACGCAGTCGCCGCGCGATGCGCTGGCGTCTCCGATCGCCCACACGATCGTCGAGCAGTGCCCGACGCAGATCTTCATGCCGAACCCGCGCGGCACGCGCTCGGACTATGTCGATGGCTTCCATCTGACCGAGACCGAGTTCCGGCTGATCAAGGAAGAGCTCTCGGCCGAGAGCCGGCGCTTCCTGATCAAGCATAACGGCCAGTCCGTCGTCGCCGAGCTCGACCTCGGCGGCATGGATGAAGCGCTCGCCGTGCTGTCGGGCCGCACCGAGACCGTCGAGCTGCTCGATCGCATCCGGACCGTGGTCGGCGATGAACCTGCAGCGTTCCTGCCCCGCTTCCATGCCGAAAGAAGGATCGACCGATGAGAGTGTCTCGCCTCCTGATCGCCGCAGCACTGGTTGGACTGCCGGCACATGGCTTTGCCCAGCAGGGCGTGCCGGTCTTTGACGCTGGCGCGATCGCAAAACATGTCGAGCAGATCGGCAAGCTGACCGAGCAGATCAAGACGATGGAGGCGCAGCTCACGCAGGCCAAGCAGCTCTACGAGAGTTTCAACAAGCTGACCGACGTCAACGACATCGCCTCGCTCCTGAGCAGCGAGGAGTTCCGGAAGCATCTGCCAAAAGAGTTCAGCGAGATCGAGAAGCTCGTCTCGGGTGGCGGCGGATCGCTCGCCGGCGTCGTCGATCGCTATCTCGATCAGAACCGCGCGTATCAGGGCGGTGACGCGAACTCGTTCTATCGCACCGAGCTCGACCGCATCGCGCGCCAGACCGGCGCAAAGCACTCGATCGGTCAGAGCGTTTACGATACGGCCTCCAAGCGCATCGACGGGCTGGAGGAGCTCCGCCAGAAGATCACGGCGTCCAAGGACGCCAAGGACGTGCTGGATCTCTCCGCCCGCATTCAAGCCGAGCAGGCGATGCTCCAGAACGAGGTGCTGCGCATGCAGGGGCTCGCCATGGTGCAGCAGGCGCGGAGCGACATGGACGGCCAGCGTCAGAAAGAGCGCGAGCGCCAGCTTGTCGACGAGATGAAGGCGGCGCTGCAGTGACGCGAGTTTTCGTGATCTCGCTGGCCGTTTCCCTGCTGCTCGTTGGATGCGGCGAACAGTCCAATGACGCATCGACCAGCAACGACAGCAGCCCCGACAAGCTGATCAGTCGCGCCACGGCTCCGACAATCGTCTGGTTCCTCGAAAATCCAGATGCGCTGGAAGGAACATGGAAGCTGTGTCGGTCCAATCCCGGCGAGCACGGTTCCAAAGCCGCGTGCGTGAATGCCGGTCAGGCGCATGAACGCGTGCTGATGCTCGGCCGGGAGCGCGCACTCAGTTCCCTGAAGCAGTGATCAGACATGGCCATCACGATTTTCGACGATTTTTTGAAAGAGTTCGAACAGCCGATCACGACCTTCGTGTCGACGTCTGTCTCGAACCTCGCGTCCTTTGTCGATGGTCCGTTGCGGGTGGCCGTGCTGCTTTATGTCGTGCTGTACGGTTTTGCGGTCATGCGCGGCGCGATCGCCGAGCCGATCC
>LSIB01000061.1 GCA_001556025.1 Rhizobiales bacterium CCH3-A5 | reverse complement strand
TGCGGATTCCGATTCATTCCGGCCGGGTATTCCGATTTGAAGCCGGCCACCGTTCCGATCTGATGTCGGCCACCATTCCGATTTGAAGCCGGCCGGGGTTCCGATCAATCTCCGGCCGGTTTTCGGAGAGTTTGGCGTTTTCGTTTGGGTCAGTCCCTCGGGCATCAGGCCCCTCGCAATCGAGGGAAGCCGGATGCCTGCCAAGAGAGAACTGACCATGCGACAGATACGACAGATGCTGCGGCTTGCCCGAGATGGGGTGAGCGCGCGGGAGATCGGACGCACGCTCGGCGTGGCGCGCAGCACGATCCAAGATAACCTCAAGCGCGCCGCGACCGCCGGGCTTGCCTGGCCATTGGCCGGCGATCTGACGGACGCCGTTCTCGAGCAGCGCCTGTTCGCCCATGCCGGCGTGAAGAGCGGCTTCCGCCGCCGCGTCGAGCCGGACTGGGCCTGCCTCGTCTGCGAGTTGAAGCGGCCCGGCGTCAACCTGATGGTGCTCTGGGAGGAGTACCGCGACGCTCATCCCGACGGCTACGGCTACAGCCGCTTCTGCGATCTGTACCGGGAGTTCGAACGCCGCCTGTCGCCGACCATGCGCCAGGATCATCCCGCCGGCGACAAGGTCTTCGTCGATTACTCCGGCAAGAAGCTCTCGATCGTCGATCGGACCACCGGTGTCGTGCGGGAGGCCGAGATCTTCGTCGCCGTGCTGGGCGCCTCGAACTACACCTATGCCGAAGCGACCTGGACGCAGACGCTGCCCGACTGGATCGAGGCCCATGTCCGGATGTTCCGCTTCCTCGGTGGCGTGCCGCGCCTCGTCGTGCCCGACAACCTGAAGTCCGGCGTCCAGAGAGCCTCGTTCTACGATCCCGAGATCAACCGCAGCTACGGGATGATGGCCGCCCATTACGGCGTCGGCATTCTGCCGGCCCGCCCGCGCAAGCCCCGCGACAAGGCGAAGGTCGAAGCCGGCGTGCGCTTCGCCCAGAGCTATATCCTTGGGCGGCTGCGTCGGCAGACCTTCTTCTCGCTGGCCGAGGCGAATGCCGCGATCGCCGCCATGGTGGAGCGCATCAACGCCCACGTCATGCGCAGGCTCGGCGTCAGCCGTCGGCATCTGTTCGAGACCGTCGAGCGGCCCGTGCTGGCGCTGCTACCGGACGCCGACTACCAGTTCGCGGAATGGCGCCTGGCGCGGGTCTCCCTCGATTATCATGTCGAGTTCGACGGCTTCTTCTACTCGGTACCCCATGGCCTGATCCGCGAGCAGGTCGATATCCGCGCAACGACCCGGACGATCGAGCTGTTCCACCGGGGTCAGCGCATCGCCGCACACCAGCGTCGTCATGGCGGGCGCCGGCATGGCACAGATCCCGATCACATGCCCAGCGCGCATCGGCGCTACGCCGAGTGGACGCCGGAGCGCTTCCGGCGCTGGGGCGCCTCGATCGGCCCCAACACGGAGGGGCTTGTTATCGTCATCCTGGCCAACCGGCCTCATCCCGAGCAGGGCTTCCGCACCTGCCTGGGCATCCTGCGCCTGTTCAAGGATATCGCGCCCGAACGCGCCGAGATCGTCGCTGCCCGCGCCGTCGCCATCGGCGCGCTCACCTACAAGAGCATCAGCGCGATCATCGCCAACAGGACCGACCGCAAAACGCCGACGGACGACGTGGTCATCGATCACCCCAATCTCCGCGGCCCCGGCTACTTCCATTGAAGGAACGACCATCATGCTGATCCATCCCACCCTCGATCTGCTCACCAGCCTCGGGCTCCACGGCATGGCCAAGGGCTTCCGCGATCTCGATGCCCAGCCCGAGGCCAGCCGTCTCGAACATGCCGAATGGCTCGGGCTGCTGCTCGAACAGGAGAAGACGCTGCGCCAGCAGAAGCGCTTCGAGAGCCGGGCCCGTGCCGCCAGATTGCGTCATGCCGCCAGCGTCGAGGACGTCGATTATCGCGCTGTCCGCGGGCTCGACCGCGCGCTCTTCCTTAAGCTTGCCGCCGGCGACTGGATCCGCTCACGGCACAATCTCCTGATCACCGGCCCCTGCGGCGTCGGCAAGAGCTGGCTCTCCTGCGCGCTGGGCCACAAGGCTTGCCGGGAAGACTTCTCCGTCGCCTATCACCGCGTGCCGCGTCTTCTCGCAGCCCTGGCGCTGGCGCGTGGCGATGGACGCTACGCTCGAATGCTGCGCACCATCGCCCGCCTCGATCTGCTCATCCTCGACGACTGGGGACCCGAGCCGCTCGATGCCGAGCAGCGTCGCGACCTCCTCGAAATCGTCGAGGACCGATACGAGGCGCGATCGATCATCGTGACCAGCCAGCTTCCCGTCGATCGCTGGTACGAGCTCATCGGCAATCCCACCATCGCCGACGCCATCCTCGACCGTCTCGTTCACAACGCCTACCGCATCGACCTCAAGGGCGAGAGCCTGCGAAAAACCAAACAGAGCAGCATCGCTCAGCCTGCCGCTTGACCTTCGACGAACCGCAAAACATCATCCCCTCGACCCATGCGAATGACGCCAAGGGTGGCCGGCTTCAAATCGGAAGACCCGGCCGGCTTGAGATTGGAATGCATGGCCGGCTTCGTCGGTATCCGCA
>LSIB01000060.1 GCA_001556025.1 Rhizobiales bacterium CCH3-A5 | reverse complement strand
AACCGCGTTGATCTCGTTGATGCCGGAGACCAGCTTCTGCATCTGTTCGTCGGCGTCGTCGATCTGAAGCCGGGCCGAGAAATCGCCATTGGCGGCGGCGGAGACCACCTCGCCGACGTCGGAGACGACAGAGGCCATCGCATCGGCCGCGCGTAACCGTCGCGCCTGCTCGGCCCGGTCCCGCTCCTCGAGGTCCCGGACGCGGCGCAGATTGTCGCGAAATACGCCCAGCGCCCTCGCCATCGTGCCGATCTCATCGCCCCTTTCCTGAAACCGCACCTCAAGCTCGAGGTTGCCCGCCGCCAGCCCCTCGGTCGTTGTCGTGGTGGCCACCAGGGGGCGGAAAACCTTGGCGACGACGAACCAGATTGAAGCGCCTGCCGTGATGGCTGCAAACATCCCGATAGCTCCGAGGGTCAGCAGATTGGACCGGTACGTCGCCTCTGCGTTCGCACCCATGGCGGCGCTGCGCGCATTGGCGCGTTGGACGATGCCGGCAACGATCGTATCCATCTCCGTCACGATCGGACGCATGTCCCGAAGCGTCAGGCTGGCTCCGCTGCGATCTGCAGCATTGGACTGTGATAAGGCCTTCTGCATCGATGTCAGGTAGTCGTTCTTCAGGCGTTCATACTGCGCCAAAGCCTCGATGTTGGCCGGCAGCTTCAACAAGGGCGCCAAGTGACCTCTCACTGTGTCGATTTTCTGGGTCTGGGTCAGGATATCCTGCTCATACCGGGCCCTCGTGGTGGCATCCGCGCTGTTGACGTGCATGTTCAACAGCAAGTGGCGACGCAAAACCACCGCGCTTAGCTCGCCGCTCAGACTCAGCGTCGGCATCACCTGATCTGTCAGGACATGCTCGTCGCGCGACATCGAGGACAATGCGAGCACTGCAACAACAAGGCACCCTGCGACAATTGCGGCCAATCCAACGATGCACGTGACCAGAACGGTTCGGATGGACAGCGCGCGCTTCATGACTGGATCCCGATGTTGCGTGTTAGGGACCAATATTCACTATGCGAGGTTAACGTCTGATTGATGAAACGATGATTTGATATTTATCAATTAGCTCCAGCCGGTATTTGAACCACTGTTTGCGATGCGTGGTCCCTCCTTGGACCGGACCCAGAGTAGCCGCGTTCTCTGCCCGGACTGCGCTTTCGAAAAGCCGGCAGTCATTAAATGTGTCTATTGGCTGGCGGAGCGCCCAGACCGCAAGGCTGGCGCCGTCTTGGCCTGCTGCCGGTTTCGTGGACACCGAGATTGGGTGTTTCATGAAGCCGGAGG
>LSIB01000006.1 GCA_001556025.1 Rhizobiales bacterium CCH3-A5 | reverse complement strand
CCACAGCCCGGCTTTCAAGGCGAAGGTCGCGCTGGCGGCCATCAAGGGCGAGAAGGTCCTGGCCTGGCGGCTCTCGATCACCATGGACGTCGCCTTCTGCATCGAGGCCGTCGAGGAGGCGATGGCGTGCTTCGGCAAGCCGGAGATCTTCAACACGGACAGTAAATAGATCGAAGCCAGTTTCCGGGCGGCCTGTCTCAAACACAGATCGACCGTTTGGTAGGCTGGCGCCGTGAGGCGCCCGGTGCGGTTTGACCCGCGCTCCGATCGACCCGCCAGTGTCTTTCCCCGGACCTGTCGGCCGCCCGGGAAAGCCTTGCGGAGAGGGTTCGCCTCGCCGTTGCCTGTGACCCGAGAAGGGCCTGACCATCCGGTCACGTTACTGTCCTGTCCGTGCAGCCGGTCCTGGCGAGCCGTTTGGTGATCGAGCCGGGAGAGCAGCATGGTCATGAAGGATGATGCCAACGTCTGCGCCATCGTTGGAGGCGTGGACACACACAAGGATCTGCACGTCGCAGCCGTCGTCGATGAACGGGATCGCGTTCTCGAGACTCGATCGTTCGCCACCACGCGGCAGGGGTATCGACAGATGCTCGCCTGGATGCGGTCCTTTGGCGACCTCCAGCGCATCGGCGTTGAATCGACCGGCAGCTATGGCGCCGGTCTATTGCGCTTCATGCAGCAGGCCGGTGTGACGGTTCTGGAGGTGACGGCGCCCGATAGGCAAGATCGCTGGAAGTGTGGCAAGAACGATGATCTCGACGCGCAGAATGCCGCGCACGCCGCCTTTGCAGGCAATCGAACCGTCACGCCGCGTAGCCGCGATGGAATGATCGAAGCGCTTCGTGTCCTCGTCGCCTGCCGCAAGACGGCCGTGATGGCGCGACGGATCGCGCTTCAGATGATCCAGAACACGATCGTCGCGGCGCCAGATGGGCTGCGCGATCTGCTACGCGACATGACCCGAATGCAGCTCGTTCGGACTCTGGCTGCATGGCGCCCTGATCTGACGAGCTACCGCGAGATCGAGGCTGCTTATCGGATAGCCCTCAAGTCGCTTGCCCGGCGATATCTCGAACTGCACGACGAGATCGCCGACCTCGATACCATGATCGCCGCCATCGTCGACGAGCTGGCGCCCAATCTCGTGACGCGCAACTCGATCGGTCACACCGGCGCCGCGCAGCTGTTGCTCACCGCCGGCGGCAATCCCGACCGCATGCAATCAGAAGCCAGCTTCGCCGCCCTCTGCGGCGTCAGCCCTGTTCCCGCATCTTCCGGCAAGACGGCCCGACATCGCCTGAACCGTGGCGGCGACCGCGCGGCCAACAGCGCCTTGCACATCATCGCCATCGGGAGATTGCGTACCGACCAGAAGACGAAGGATTACGTCGCTCGCCGCGTCGCAGAGGGGCATTCCAAGCTCGACGCCATACGGGCTATCAAGCGCTACCTGGCTCGCGAGGTCTTCGCCCTCATCATGCAGCGCCAGAAGGAGATCAACGCCACACGTATCGCTGCTTGACAAACAGAAGGGCGTCCAAGGCTCGCAGTTCACCAGCCGCGGGTTCTCTGCCCTGCTGATCGGCGCGGGCATCAGGATCAGCATGGATGGCAAGGGCGCCTGGCGCGACAACGTCTTCGTCGAGCGCATCTGGAAATCGGTGAAATATGAGGAAGTCTACCTGCGCGCCTACGCCAGTGTGTCCGACGCGCGCGCCTCGATCGGCCGGTATCTGGCCTTCTACAACGGCCGGAGACCTCACCAAAGCCTGGGACGGCAGACGCCCGATCAGGCCTACTTCAACGCGCTGCAGCCAATCCCGGTCGCGGCATAACACGGGCCGAAATCCACCTAACGACAGACCGAAAACTGTTCAGACAAGCCGAGCCAGCTCTAAGCTGCTGAATTCCGTAATAGCTGGCCCGCTCCTACGCTTGGTGGTTTGCTATAGGTCGCACGGATGCTACAGGCCCGCGTTGTGCCGGCCGGCTCTCTAGTCCGGCGGCGCTAGGGGAGATCTCTTATGCGATTGGTTATGGTTGGCTCCGGCTATGTCGGGCTAGTGTCCGGTGTCTGTTTCGCCGATTTCGGGCATGATGTCGTTTGCGTCGATAAGGATCCCGCCAAGATCGCGCGGCTGAAGGCCGGCGAGGTGCCGATCTTCGAGCCGGGCCTCGACGTGATGATGCAGGCCAATATAAAGGCCGGCCGCCTGTCCTTCACCACCGACCTGGCCGAAGCGGCCGCCGGGGCCGACAGCATCTTCATCGCGGTGGGGACGCCGACGCGGCGCGGCGACGGCCATGCCGACCTGACCTATGTCTATGAGGCGGCGCGCGAGATCGCGGGGCTCGCGCCCGAGGGCGCCGTGGTGGTGACGAAATCGACCGTGCCGGTGGGAACCGGTGACGAGGTCGAGCGCATCATCGGCGAGGTCAGGCCCGGCGCCAACATCGCCGTCGTCTCGAACCCGGAATTCCTGCGCGAAGGCGCTGCGATCGACGATTTCAAGCGGCCCGACCGCATCGTCGTCGGCACCGACAGCGACCATGCCCGCAAGGTCATGACCGAGATCTACCGGCCGCTCTACATCAACCAGGGGCCGCTGCTCTTCGTCAACCGGCGCACCTCCGAGCTGATCAAATACGCGGCCAACGCCTTTCTGGCGATGAAGATCACCTTCATCAACGAGATGGCCGATCTCTGCGAGAAGGTCGATGCCGACGTCCAGGACGTCGCGCGCGGCATCGGACTCGACAACCGCATCGGCTCTAAATTCCTGCATGCGGGGCCGGGCTATGGCGGCTCCTGCTTCCCCAAGGACACGCTTGCTCTGGTCCGGACGGCGCAGGAGGCGCAGGCCCCGACGCGGCTGATCGAGACCGTGGTCGCCGTCAACGATAGCCGCAAGAAGCGCATGGCGGAGAAGATCGTTGCGGCCTGCGGCGGCTCGGTCGCCGGCAAGCGGATCGCGGTGCTCGGCCTCGCTTTCAAGCCCAACACCGACGACATGCGCGACGCGCCTTCGCTCGACATCGTGCCGGCGCTGCAGAAGGCCGGCGCGGAGGTCGTCGCCTACGATCCCGAAAGCATGAAGCCGGCCCGGCCGCTGCTGCCCGGCGTGGTCTTCGCCGAAGGCGCCTATGCCTGCGTCGAGCAGGCCGACGCGCTCGTCATCATCACCGAGTGGAACGCCTTCCGGGCGCTTGATCTCAAGCGGATCAAGGCTGCGTTGAAGAGCCCGGTCGTGGTCGATTTGCGCAACATCTACCGCTCGTCCGAGATGAAGGCGCTGGGCTTCGACTATCACGGGATCGGCCGCAAATGATCGAGGCGCGCATCGGCGCCTCCGACATCGGGCCAGTCCCGTCGGTGCGGCATGGCCCATCGTTTCGCCAGTGTATGGCGATGACATACCGGGCTCTCATTGGACGCCGCGTCGGCCGCACAAAACTTGACAAAGGGCAGGGTCGCTGCTTCGACGCCAGCCACGGATCATCATCTGCCTTGTCGAACCGGAGCGCCTTGGCGTGTCACTGAAATTCCTGGTCACCGGCGGCGCGGGCTTCATCGGCTCGGCTGTTGTCCGCAAGCTGATCGGCGGGACCGAGCATAACGTCTGCGTCGTCGACAAGCTGACCTATGCCGGCAATCTGGCCTCGCTCGCCCCGGTCTCGGGCAGCAACCGCTACCGCTTCGAGCAGGCCGATATCGGCGACGGCGACGCGATGCGCCAGATCTTCGCCGATTTCGACCCGGACATCGTCATGCATCTCGCCGCCGAGAGCCATGTCGACCGTTCGATCGACGGCCCCGCCGACTTCATCCAGACCAACATCGTCGGCACTTTCGCGCTGCTGCAGGAGGCGCTGCGGCACTGGCGCGGCCTCGACGAGGCCCGCAAGACCGCCTTCCGCTTCCACCACATCTCGACCGACGAGGTCTTCGGCTCGCTCGGGCCCGAGGGTTTCTTCCGCGAGGACACCGCCTATCACCCGAACTCGCCCTATTCGGCCTCGAAGGCGGCCTCGGACCATCTCGTGCGCGCCTGGCACCACACCTATGGCCTGCCGACGCTGATGACGAATTGCTCGAACAATTACGGGCCGTACCACTTCCCCGAGAAGCTGATCCCGCTGATGATCATCAAGGCACTCGAGGGCAAGCCCCTGCCGGTCTATGGCGACGGGCTTAATGTGCGCGACTGGCTTTATGTCGACGACCATGCCGACGCCCTGCTGACGGTGGCGCAAAAGGGCGTCGTCGGCGCGACCTACAATATCGGCGGCCACAACGAGATGGCCAATATCGACGTGGTCAAGGGCATCTGCGCTTTGCTCGACGAGATGCGGCCGGACCCTGCCGGTCCGCGCGAGCGGCTGATCACCTATGTCACCGACCGGCCGGGCCATGACGCGCGTTATGCGATCGACGCCGGCAAGATCGGCCGCGACCTGGGCTGGACGCCGAAGGAGACCTTCGAGACCGGCTTGCGGCGGACCGTCGAATGGTATCTGGACAATCCCGGCTGGTGGGGCGACATCCTGTCTGGTGCCTATCGCGGCGAGCGTATCGGCGCGGCCTGACACGCGCGGCGAACCGGATCGAGACGAGAGCCATGCTGAGTGTCGAAGCCACAGAGATCCCGGATGTGAAGCTGATCTCGCCGAAGAAGTTCGGCGACCATCGTGGCTTCTTCTCCGAGGTCTACAACCGCGAAAGTTTTGCGGGAGCCGGCATCGCGCTGGACTTCGTGCAGGACAATCATTCGCTGTCTGCGGCCGTCGGCACGTTGCGCGGCCTGCATTTCCAGTCCGCGCCCTTCGCGCAGGACAAGCTGGTGCGCGTCGTCAAGGGCGCCATCCTCGATGTCGCCGTCGATATCCGCGCCGGGTCGCCGAGCTTCGGCCGGCATGTCGCGGTCGAGCTTTCGGCGGAGAACTGGCGGCAACTGCTCGTTCCGGTCGGCTTCGCCCATGGCTTCGTCACGCTGGAGCCCGATACGGAGGTGCTCTACAAGGTGAGCGCGCTCTATGGGCCGCAGAACGACCATGGACTCGCCTTCGACGATCCCGCGCTCGGCATCGACTGGCGCATCCCTCATTACCAGCTCGTGCTGTCGGACAAGGACCGGAAGCATCCGCGCCTCGCCGACCTGCCGCGCTATTTCGCCTGAGTGCCATGCGGATCGCCGTCACCGGGAAGGCCGGCCAGATCGTCCTCGCCATGCTGGAGCGCGTCCCGACGGGCTCCAGCGTCAGCCCGCTCGGCCGCCCGGGCCTCGATCTGGAACGGCTTGAAACAATCGCGCCGGCGCTCGTGGCCGCGCGCCCCGACATCGTCGTCAACGCGGCCGCCTATACGGCAGTCGATCTCGCCGAGAGCGAACGCGACCTCGCGATGCGGATCAATGGCGAGGCCGCCGGCAGGGTCGCGGCGGCGGCGGCAGGGCTCGGCGTCCCGGTGATCCAGATCTCGACGGACTACGTCTTCGACGGCGCGCTCGAACGGCCCTATCGCGAAGACGATGCGGTCGGCCCGATTTCGGTCTATGGCGAGAGCAAGCTGGCCGGCGAACATGCGGTCGCGATGGCGACCCGCGATCACGCGATCCTGCGCACGGCCTGGGTCTACAGCCCCTTCGGCAAGAATTTCGTCAAGACAATGCTTCATCTGGCGCAGATTCGCGACAAGGTCGGCGTCGTCGCCGACCAGGCCGGCTGCCCGACCAATGCGCTGGATATCGCCGATGCGATCTTCGCCGTGTCGGACAACCTGCTCGCCCGGCGCCAGGACCCCGCCCTTCGCGGCGTCTTCCATATGAGCGCGCAAGGCGAGGCCGTCTGGGCCGATGTCGCCGAGGCGATCTTCGCGGAGCGGGTGGCCGCTGGCGGAAAGCCCGTCGCGGTCGGTCGTATCGCGACCAGCGATTACCCGACGCCAGCGCGGCGGCCGGCCAATTCCCGGCTGGATTGCACGAAACTGGCGGCGGTTCATGGCGTGAGCCTGCCGCAATGGCGCGGCTCGCTCGGAGCTTGCGTAACACGGCTCCTGACCGAACAGACGGGATAGACGACGATGAAGGGCATCATCCTGGCCGGCGGCTCCGGCACGCGGCTGCATCCCATGACGCTGGCGATGTCGAAGCAATTGCTGCCGGTCTACGACAAGCCGATGATCTACTACCCGCTCTCGACGCTGATGCTGGCGGGCATCCGCGAGGTGCTGATCATTTCGACGCCGACGGACCTGCCGAATTTCAGGCGCCTGCTCGGCGACGGCTCGGACTGGGGCATGACTCTGGCCTATGCCGAGCAGCCCAATCCCGGCGGGCTGGCGCAGGCCTACATCATCGGAGCCGAGTTCGTCGCGGGCGAGCCCTCGGTGCTGATCCTCGGCGACAACCTGTTCTACGGCCACACCCTGCCGGACATGATGCAGGCGGCGGCCAGCCGGCCGAAGGGAGCCAGCGTCTTCGCCTATCATGTGCGCGATCCCGAGCGTTACGGCGTCGTCGCCTTCGACAAGTCCGGCAAGGCGGTCTCGATCGAGGAAAAGCCCAAGGTTCCCAAATCCAACTGGGCGGTGACGGGGCTTTACTTTTACGACGCGCAGGTCGTCGATATCGCAGCCAACCTCAAGCCCTCGCCGCGCGGCGAACTCGAGATCACCGACGTAAACCGCGTCTATCTCGAACGCGGCGAATTGTCGGTCGAGACCATGGGGCGCGGCTTTGCCTGGCTCGACACCGGCACGCCCGACAGCCTGCTGGAAGCCGCCGAGTTCGTCCGCACGCTCGAGGCGCGACAGGGCCTGCGCGTCGCTTGTCCCGAGGAGATCGCGGCGCGACAGGGCTGGATCGCTCCCGCTGCGCTGGTCGCGCTCGGCGAGAAACTGAAGAAGGGCGATTACGGCCAGTACCTGCTGCAGGTCGCGCGCGATCTCGGCGCCTGATCGCGCGGCCATGAGCAAGGCCGACACTGCCGGCAGTCCCCGCGTCGCGGCCGCGACCGTGCTCTACAAGCCCGATGCCGGCCAGTTGGAAGCGCTGCTCGCGCCGCTCGCGCATGACGGCCTGCGGGTCTTCGTCTTCCTCAATGGCCCGGTCGCACCGGCGGTCGAGGCAAGGCTTGCGGCGTCGGATGCGGTTCTGTTGCGCTCACCGGACAATCTCGGTCTCGGCCACGCGCTGAACGCTGTCGCGGAGGCCGCCGCCACCGAAGGTTTCGCCTTTCTCTTGCTATTGGACCAAGACAGCGTGCCGCCGTCGGGGCTGGCAGAGGCTCTGGTTGTGCAATTCGACCGGCTGGCCCCATCGGCAGCAGCGTTAGGTCCACGCCTCGTCGCGCCGGAGGGCGAGCACTATCTCGAACCCTGGTATGCACGGCGCGGCGCGGCAGAGCCGGATATCACCTTGGTCGATTTCCTGCCGACATCGGGAACGCTGATCTCGCTTGCGGCATGGCGGCAGGTCGGCCCCTTCCGGGCCGATTACTTTATCGACGGGATCGATGTCGAATGGTGTTTCCGGGCCAGCGCCTCGGGATATCGGTGCTATCTCGCCGAAGCGATCGCCATGCCGCATCGCTGGGGTGATGCGACCGCGCAGGCCCGGCGCAAGCCGCAGATCCTGCGCCAATCGCTGACACGCTCGTTCTATTACCTTCGCAATACGGTGGTGAGCCTTCGCCTGCCTCATATGCCTCCCGGCTGGCGGTTCCGGTCGTGCCTGCGCATCGTCGCGCAAGCAATACTGCTACTTGGAATGCAGCCATTCAGCAGACGGACATGGAGGACAGTCGCCGCGGCGCTGTCCAGCGGTTTGCGCGGAAAGCTCGGGCCGATTCCGCCCGGCCTCGGCTGATCGGTCCGTTCCGCGCGCATCCTTGAGCCCCGGGGAGGCGGCCTGGTTCGGATTACGGCGCGCCACCGGTCATCCGTATCGCCGCAGGCGGCCATTGCTCGTCGCCTTCCCGCTCATGTAACGATGTCGCGCCGGATCTGGAGTGTCCGGCCGACAACGGACCTGCCATGGCCTTCCACAACATCCACTCGCATGGCCTCATCCGCATCGCCTGCGCCGCGCCGCGCGTGAGCGTCGCCGATCCGGCTTTCAATGTCGCGCAGACGCTGACGATGCTGAAGCAGGCGGATGCGCGCGGGGCCTCGCTCGTGCTGTTTCCCGAACTCGGGATCAGCGCCTATGCGATCGACGATCTGCTGCAGCAGAACGCCCTGCTCGACGCGGTGCTGACCGCCATCGGTACGCTCGTCGAGGAGAGCCGCACGCTCCAGACCATGGCGATCGTCGGCGCGCCCTTGCGGGTCGACGGGCGGTTGTTCAACTGCGCCGTCGCGATCCTACGCGGCCGCATCCTGGCGGTGACGCCGAAAACCTACCTGCCGAACTATCGGGAATTCTATGAGGAGCGGCACTTCGCATCGGGCGACCGCGCCGGCGTCACCGAGATCATGCTCTGCGGCCAGACCGCTCCCTTCGGCTCCGATGTGATTCTGAAGGCGTCCGACATCGACAATTTCGCGATCCATATGGAGATCTGCGAGGATGTGTGGACACCAGTGCCGCCCTCGTCCTTCGCGGCGCTGGCGGGGGCGACCGTGCTACTCAACCTGTCGGCCTCCAACGTCACCATCGGCAAGTCGGACTGGCGCCATGCGCTGTGCAAGGCGCATTCGGGCCGCTGCATCGCGGCCTATGCCTATTCGGCGGCGGGGCCTGGCGAATCGACCACCGACCTCGCCTGGGACGGGCAGGCGATGATCTATGAGAGCGGCGCGCTGCTGGCCGAGGCCGAGCGTTTTGCAGCCCAACCGCAGCTCATCGTCGCCGATATCGATCTCGAGCGGCTGGTGATGGACCGTATCCGCCAGAACACCTTTGGCGACAACGCCGATATCTTGCGCGACAGGCTCGCCTTCCGCACAGTGTCGTTCGAGGCGAAGCCCGATCGCGACGCCGATCTCGGGCTGGAGCGCGCCGTTGAGCGCTTCCCCTTCGTGCCAAACGACGACGCCAAGCTGAACGAGCTGTGCTTCGAGGCCTACAACATACAGTCGCACGGCCTGCGCAAGCGCATGGAAAGCGCGCGCGTCCAAAAGATCGTCATCGGGGTCTCGGGCGGGCTCGATTCGACGCAGGCGCTGGTCGTGGCCGCGCACACCTTCGATGCGCTCGACCTGCCGCGCAGCAACATCCTCGCCTACACCCTGCCCTCTTTCGCGACCAGCAAGGGCACCAAGGCCAATGCCTGGCGGCTGATGGAGTCGCTCGGCGTCACCGCTCGGGAAATCGACATGACGCCGGCCTGCCGGCAGATGCTGGTCGATATCGGCCACCCCTTTGCCGAAGGGCGGCCGGTCTACGACATCACCTTCGAGAACGTGCAGGCCGGCGCGCGCACCTCGGTGCTGTTCCGGCTCGCCAACTTCAACAACGCCCTCGTGCTCGGCACCGGCGACCTGTCGGAGCTCGCGCTGGGCTGGTGCACCTATGGCGTCGGCGACCACATGTCCCATTACAACGTCAACGGCTCGGTTTCGAAGACGCTGATCCAGCACCTGATCCGCTGGGTGGCGCAGTCGCAGCGTTTCGGGGCGGACGCCTCGGCCGCGATGCTCGACATCCTGGCGACCGAGATCTCGCCCGAGCTCGTGCCGGGAGAAGGCGAGGACGGGCCAGCGCAGCGGACCGAGGATTTCGTCGGCCCCTATGCGCTGCAGGACTTCAACCTGTTCTACATCACGCGCTTCGGCTTCAGGCCGAGCAAGGTCGCCTTCCTGTCGCATCACGCCTGGAGCGACGTCGTGCGAGGCGGCTGGCCGCCCAATGTCGAGGCGGGCAAGCAGGTCGCCTACGATCTTTCCACGATCAAGCGCTGGCTCACGGTGTTCGTGAAGCGCTTCTTCGAGACCAGCCAGTTCAAGCGTTCGGCCGTGCCCAACGGTCCGAAGGTCTCGTCGGGCGGCTCGCTCTCGCCGCGCGGCGACTGGCGCGCGCCCAGCGATTCCTCGCCGGCGGCCTGGCTGAAGGATCTGGAGAACATTCCGTAACAGGACGCCCGGGCGATACCTTGCCTGTGGCGCGCGGCTCTGCGCGCCACCTCGCGTCCACTGCCGCCAAAGCTGCAAATCCTGTCGATCGAACCGTACAATTGACAGCAGGATTAATCGTCAGCATTCCAAGCTGCCGCCAATTCCCGTTCGAGCCGGGCTGTCGTCCGCAGCCGGCACGCTCCTGCCTCACGAGATATCCAGCCATGACGCAGACCGCTCCGATCATTCCCGTCATCGTCTGCGGCGGCGCCGGGTCACGGCTCTGGCCGGCTTCGCGCGAATCCTTTCCCAAGCAGTTCATCGCGTTGCTCGGCGAGCAGTCGATGTTTCAGAAGACGCTGTCACGTCTGTCAGGACCGCATTTTGCAGCCCCGGTGATCGTCACGCATGAGGATTTCCGCTTCCTGGTGCAGAGCCAAATGCTCGCTATGGGCATCAGGGGCGATATCCTGCTGGAGCCGATGCGGCGCGATTCCGGCCCGGCCATCGCGGCAGCAGCCGCCTTCGTCGAGGCGCGGCATCCCGGCGCTACCATGATGGTGCTGCCGTCGGACCATCTCGTGAGGGATGTCGAGAGCTTTCAGCAGGCGGTGCTGCGCGGGGCCGGCGCGGCGAGCGAAGGGCGGATCGTGACCTTCGGCATGATCCCCGACCAGCCGGCGACGGGCTTCGGCTACATTCATCCCGGCGCTGAGTTGCGCGAGGGTGTCCACGCGGTCGAGCGTTTCGTCGAGAAGCCCGACGCTGAGACCGCTGCCCGCTACATCAGTGATGGCTATCTTTGGAACAGCGGCATGTTCCTATTCCGGGCTGACGCATTCCTTACCGAACTCGCAGGCTTCGAGCCTGCCATGGTCGATGCGGCCAAAGCCGCGATCACGGACGCCGACCAAGATCTCGGCTTTGTGCGACTGAATGGCGAGGGCTTCGCTCTGTCGCCGAAAAAGTCGATCGATTACGCGTTGATGGAGAAGACGAAGCTCGCCGCCGTCGTACCTGCCTCCTTCGGCTGGTCGGATGTCGGCAACTGGTCGAGCGTCTGGGAGGCCTCGCCGCAGGACGGGAAGGGCAATGCCAGCAGCGGCGAGGTCGAGCTCCTCGATTCGCAAAACTGCTACGTCCAGACCCATGGTCCGCTGACCGTGCTGGTCGGCATGGAGGATACGGTCGTCATCGTCGAGGACGATGCGGTGATGGTCGCCCGCCGCGACAAGGCCGAGCAGGTCAAGAAGGCCTTCGAGGGGCTGAAGGCGCGCAACCACCGCAGCGTCGTCTCCTCGTTGCGGGTTTACCGTCCCTGGGGCTATTATCAGACGCTGGATCTCGGTCCGCGCTTTCAGGTCAAGCGCATCCTCGTCGATCCCGGCCAAAAGCTCTCGCTGCAGAGCCACCATCACCGCGCGGAGCACTGGGTCGTAGTGCAGGGCACTGCACTCGTGACGCGTGACAAGGATGAGATCATGCTGCGAGAGAACGAGTCGATCTACCTGCCGCTCGGCTGCGTTCACCGGCTCGTCAACCCCGGCAAGATCCCGCTCGAGATCATCGAGGTGCAGTCAGGCTCTTATCTGGGCGAGGACGACATCGTTCGGTATGAAGATATTTACGCGCGAGTTTGACGCTCGTGCGACAGGCCGCTTTTTCGTATGTGGAGATGATTAGAAATTGGAAGGGTTGCTAAGGCGTGAAAGCCGTTTGATGACTCTCGGGCATCGCCGGTGAGACCGACACCTCTGCCACAACGTGTTCTCCTGACCGGCGCTGCGGGGTTCATCGGCTTTCATGTTGCCCAGACGCTGCTGGGTTACGGCGGCACCGTTCTTGGCGTGGATAATCTGACGCCGCATTACGACCCGGCGCTGAAGCAGGCGCGGCTCAACCGGCTATTGCCGCAGGGCGGCTTCTCCTTCGCCCAGCTCGATATTGCCGACCATGACGGCCTGATCGCCGCCTTCGCCGAGTTCAAACCAGAGGTCGTGATCCATCTCGCCGCGCAGGCCGGCGTGCGCTACTCGCTCGACAATCCCCGCGCCTATGCCCATTCAAATCTCGACGGGTTCCTGTCGGTGCTGGAGGCCTGCCGCGCCCACCCCGTCGCGCATCTCATCTATGCCTCGTCGAGCTCGGTTTACGGCGCCAACGCCAAGGTGCCCTTCAGCGAGCATGACGCCGCCGATCACCCGGTCTCGCTTTATGCCGCGACCAAGCGCGCCAACGAGCTGATGGCCCATAGCTACGCCCATCTCTACGGTATCCCGGCTACGGCGCTGCGCTTCTTCACGGTCTATGGCCCCTGGGGCCGGCCGGACATGGCCTATTTTAAATTCACCAAGGCCATCCTCGAAGGCTCGCCGATCGACGTCTATGCCGAGAACGAGATGAGTCGCGACTTCACCTATGTCGACGACGTCAGTGAGGCGATCGTGCGCCTCTGCGGCAAGCCGCCGAGGCCGCAACCGGCGCAGGATGGGCTCGCGCCGGACCCAGCCAGCGCCGATGCGCCCTGGCGGATCTACAATATCGGCAATCACACGCCCGTCAGTCTCGACCGCTTCATCGCGGTGATCGAGGAGGCCTGCGGCCGACCCGCAATCAAGCGGCATCTGCCAATGCAACCCGGCGATGTGCGCGCGACCTATGCCGACGTCGCCGACCTGATGGCGGCAGTCGATTTCCGGCCCGATACCCCGATCGAGATGGGGATCGCGCGTTTCGTCGCGTGGTACCGGGAGTATGCGGGCGTCTAGCTGTCAGGCTTCCGCGTCGATCAGTCATGCCGGGTGAGGCGCGAAAGCCGTGACGAAGTCGTTCAGCAGCCTGCGGGCCGCGTTTCCCAGCAGGCGTGACTGGCGTCGGCACAGGCACATGCGCGTATCGGTCCGCTCCGCGCCGATGATCTCGATCAAAGCGAGCCCCTGCTCGCCTGGCGCATCGCCGATCGTCAGCTCGGGGACGATCGCGACGCCGAGCCCGGCGAGCGCATAGGCCTTGAGCGCCGCGATCGAATTCGCGGTGAACTGCGGCTGCACGCCGAGCAACGCCTCCGGAGCCAGCGTGTTGAACGCCGCGCGGCTGGAATAGCTCGGCGGCAGCGCCGCAAACGGTTGCGCCAGAACCTCGGCCACCGAGATCTGCCCACGCTGAGCCAGAAGATGGTCCGGGCTGACGATCGCGACGATCCGGTTGGCGCGTTCGGCGACGATCTCGATCTCGGGATGGCGCGGGACGGTCAGGATCAGCGCGAAATCGGCGCTTTCGTCGATGAGCGCGCGCTCGGCCTGCCGCCCGGCCCCGACATGAAGTTCGATCTTCACATTCGGATACTG
This sequence comes from Rhizobiales bacterium CCH3-A5, assembly GCA_001556025.1. GTDB lineage: Bacteria > Pseudomonadota > Alphaproteobacteria > Rhizobiales > Beijerinckiaceae > Allobosea. The sequence goes on along the minus strand of LSIB01000006.1, from coordinate 154,061 downwards.
AACCGCCATCCGCGCCACATGCGGCATCAGGAAATGCTCGACCAGCGCTTGCGAGGCGTAGATGCGGACCAGCCCCCGGCCCATCTCGTCGACATCGCCGATGTCGCTGGCGAGGCGGTCCATGCGGGCAAGGATCTGACGGGCGGCGTCTGCCACAAGTTGGCCCGCGCCTGTCGGGCGCATCCCGCGCGAATGCCGCTCGAATAGCGGGACGCCGAGGTCATGCTCGAGCTGCGCGATCTTTCGGCTCAGCGAGGACGAGGTCATGTTGACGATCTGCGCGGCCCCCACGGTCGAGCCGCATTCGGCAATCAGCACGACATGCCGGAGCACTTCGAGCGGGAGGCGGGGCAGCGCCCCGACGATCCTGGACCGGCCCATCGCAGCGACCACCACAGTTTGCTTTGCAGGATGCGCAAAGCTGACGACAGCATTGCGTGATTGTCAAACCACCGCGACCGACACAGATTTGCCGACAGAGAGACATGCTTGCCGCTCGCACGGCACGAACCCAACGAAATCTCTCAGGGGAGAAGTCGCCATGAACACCGTTCCACAGAACGCCGGGCTGTCGCGCCGCCGCGCGGTCGGATTCGCGGCCCTGTTCGCTTTGGGCATCGCAGCCAGCGGCCCGGCTCTGGCCCAGGGCAAGCAGCCGTCCGGCCCCATCGACATTTCCGTCGGCGCCAGCCCCGGCGGCTCGCCCGACGTGATCATGCGGTTCGTCGCCAAGATCATCGGCGAGGCGGGCATCACCAGGGTGCCGATCGTTATCCAGAACCGGCCGGGCGGCGCGGGCTCCGTCAGCTACAACTACGTCGTCGGCCGCCCGGGCGACGAAAACCTCGTGCTGACGCTGAACCAGTCGAGCTTCACCACGCCGATGATGCAGGGCACGCCGGCGATTATCGACCGCGTCGTCCCGGTGGCGGATTTCATCCAGTCCGATCTCGTCTTTCTGGTGCAGCCCAACGCGCCCTTCACATCGCTGGGTGATTTCATGGCCGCCGCCAAAGCCAAGCCGCGCGGCATCCGCATCGCCGGGGCGCTGGCCGGCGGAACCGACCATCTCGCCACGGCCCTGCTGATGAAGGCCGGCGGCGTCCAACTCACCTATGTGCCCTTCGACGGCGGCTCGGTCGCGATCTCGACCTTTCTCGGCGGCAATGTCGAGGGCGTCTTCGCCACGCTGGAGGAAGGCGTTCCGCTGATTACCAGCGGCAAGGCGAAAGCTTTGGCCGTGCTCGCCTCCGCGCGTCGCACCGAGCCGGAATACAAGGACGTGCCGACGGCCAGGGAGCAGGGCTTCGACATCGTCTTCGGCCAGTCATGGGGCATCGCGCTGCCGCCGAACACGGATCCGCAGGTCGCGATGTGGTGGGATGGCGTCATGCGCAAGGTCGTCGCCACCGATGCCTGGAAGAACTCGGTGAAGGCCAAGATGCAGTCGAGCGAGTATTACGGGCTCGACCGCATCAAGCAGCGCCATGGCGAGCTCGCCAAGCTCTATGGCGACCTGATGCGCGATGTCGGCCTCGCCAAATGAGGCGGCAATCGGGGCAGTCTGACGCAAGGAGCGGCGCGTGACCCGCTTCGCCCATGCCGCTCCGGGCCTCACGATGCTCGTCCTTTCGGCGCTGATGGTCGCGGGCACCTGGGGGATGGGTTTCTGGGACGGCTTTACCGCCGGCCCGGCCTTTTTCCCGACGCTGATCGCCATCGCAGGCACCATCCTTTCGATCCTGCTCGTCGTCCAGGCGGCGAGCGGACGGGTCGATGTGATCGACTGGCCGCCGCCGCCCATCACGCGGCGTCTGGGTCTGGTGCTCGCGGCGATCGTCGGCTTTCCCGTGCTTTCGCCAGTGCTGGGAATGATTTTGACCGTCGGCGCGGTTCTGGCCTTCGTGACGATCGTCGCCCTGCGACAGCCCGTGCCGCAAAGCCTGATCTCTGTCGCCGTCACGACCGCCTTTGCCTATCTGATTTTCGTCCGCTGGCTCGGGTTGGCTCTGCCGCGCGGCGTACTTGGCTTCTAGCTCCCACCGTCAGGACCCCTCCATCATGGAAAACCTTGACCTGCTCTGGCAGGGTTTCTCCGTCGCTACGACGCCGCGCAATCTCGGCTTTCTGGTCATAGGCGTCGTGCTGGGTCAGGTCATCGGCGCGCTGCCCGGCATCGGCCCGGCGGCCGGCATGGCGCTGCTGCTGCCCTTCACTTACGGGATGGAGCCCGTTTCGGGCGTCATCATGCTCGCCGGCATCATGTATGGCGGCATGTATGGCGGCACGCTGACATCGGTGCTCGTCAATGTGCCCGGCGAATCTTCTAGCCTGCTCACGGCCATCGATGGACACCAGATGGCCCGCAAGGGCCGTGCTGGCGCGGCGCTCAGCGTCGCTGCGATCGGTTCCTTCTTCGCCGGCATCGTCGCCGCCATTGCGCTCGTCTTCGTCGCGCCGGCGTTGAGCGCGTTTGCCCTGCGTTTCTCGTCGCCGGAGTATTTCCTGCTCGCCGCGCTCGGTATCACCGCGACGGCGAGCCTCGGCGGCGTCTCGCCGGTCAAGGCGCTGCTGGCGGCGACGCTTGGCCTGATGATCTCGCAGATCGGCGTCGATCCGATCGTCGGCTTGCCGCGCCTGACCTTCGGCCAGCCGCAATTGCTCGAGGGCATCGAGTTTCTACCCGTCGCGATTGGCATTTTCGGGATCGCCGAGGTGCTGTCCTCGCTCGAACGGCTCGACGGAATGCAGACGATCCGCACGCGCCTGCGCGACATGTGGCTGACCGGGCAGGAATGGGCCGATAGCCGCATCGCGATCCTGCGCGGCACCGTGGTCGGCTTCGTCGTCGGCACCATGCCGGGCGCAGGCCCGACCATCGCCTCGATGATGGCCTATGTCGTCGAGCGCAAGCTCAGCGCCAAGCCCGAGCGCTTCGGCCATGGCGCCATCGACGGCGTGGCGGCCGCGGAATCTGCCAACAACGCCGCAGCGCAGGGTGCGCTCGCACCGATGCTGGCGCTAGGCATTCCTGGCTCATCGAGCACGGCCGTACTGCTGGCGGCGCTCATCCTGTTTGGCATCCGGCCCGGCCCCGGCCTGATGATGGAGCAGCCGGATCTGGTCTGGGGCCTGATGGCGAGCATGTTCATCGGCAATGTCGTTCTGCTCGTCATCAACCTGCCGCTCGCGCCGCTCTTCGCCTCGCTGCTGCGCGTGCCTTACGGCTATCTGGCGCCCGGTATTCTGGCGATCTCGCTGCTCGGCGCCTGGTCCAGCACGCAAAGCATGTTCCCGGTCGCGGTCGCGCTGCTGTTTGGTGTCGTAGGCTGGCTGATGATGAAGCTCGACATCCCGCGCGCACCGCTGGTGCTTGCGCTCGTACTGGCCCCCTTGCTCGAAACCTCGCTGCGCCAGTCGCTGCTGCTGTCGCTGGGAAGCCCGATGATCTTCGTCGAGCGGCCGATCTCGGCGATCCTGCTCGCGCTCTTCATCGCCTCCCTTGTTTGGCCGCTGATCGCCGCGCTGCGCCGACGCGCGGCTTCGACCGTCTGACCGGAAACACAGGAACAGAGCCGTGAGCACAATCTCCCTGCTGAGCGGCGGCGCGGCCGAGGGCCTCGTCAAGGCGCTGGCCCCGGCCTTCGAAGCGCGCATGGGCGTAAGCATGGCCGCTCACTTCGGCGCGGTCGGCGCGATGCGCGAGAAACTCCTGGCCGGCGCCCCCACCGACATCGTCATTCTGACGCGCGGTATGGTCGACGCGCTGGCGCAGGACGGGCTGGTCGTGGCCGACAGTATCGCCGACATAGGCCTCGTGCCAACGGCGGTTGCGATCCGCCGAGGCGACGCCAGACCCGAGGTCGCAACGCCGCAGGCTCTGGCGCTGGCGCTTGGCGACGCAGTCGAGATTCACGTTCCCGATCTCGAGCGATCCACCGCGGGCATCCATTTCGCCGGCATGCTGGCAAAGCTCGGCCTCGCCGAGCGCCTGGCGCCGGCGCTTTGCCCCCATCCCAACGGCACCACGGCGATGGCCGCGCTCGCCGCCTCGCCCATGCCGGGCGCGCTGGGCTGCACCCAGGCGACCGAGATCATCGCGCAGCCGGGCGTGGAGCTGGTCGGCCTGCTGCCCGAGGATCTCGCGCTCTCGACGCTCTATTCCGCCGCTCTCTGCGTGGGTGCTTCCAATGGAAGCGAGGCGGAAGCCTTCATCGCCCAATTGTCCAGCAAGTCGGCCAAAGCCATTCGTCTTTCGCTCGGATTCTCATCCTGATCATAGGCCCGAAAAGCATGTCCTGTGCGAGCTTGGCGATGTTCTCAGGTATTCCCGATTGACCGAGCCGGTCGAGCAGGCGGGCCAATCTCGGACTCTTCTGCTGCCTTCGCACAAGCGCTCGCCGCCCGCGGGTACTATCTCGCGCAAGGCGATCGGCGCACCTTCGTCGCCGTCGATCTCCACGGCGAGGTTCTTCCGCCGCCCGATGGACCAGCATCAAGACCGAGGTCGTGAACGGGCGGCTCGGCGAGCCCGAGCAGTATCTGTCTGTCGACGCGATGTCGGCGCAACTCGCCGCCAAACTCACTGCACGCCTCGCGGCTTTGCTAGACGAGGCGTACGCCCGTCACGCGACCATCGCTGTACCGTTGGAAGACGGTCGCCGCCGGCCCGTGATCAGCCAACGCGATGAGCGTAGAGCGCGGGCCGCAATGCGGCGACGGCCTACTCAAGAAACTTGATTTATAACCTCATAACATATACCTTATGAGGTAAGGATCAAGGATGATTGCACCCGCTAAAATTCTGGAGGCCGCTTTCTTCGTGTCGACCACCCGTAAGCGGCCGTGCGGGACTGGCTGGTGGAGATGTGTCCGGCCGACCGGAAGACGATCGGCGAGGACATCGCCACGCTCGAATTCTGCTGGCCGGTCGGCATGCCGAAATGCCGGCCGCTGTCGGGCACGAACGGTCTCTACGAGGTCCGCTCGAATATCTCATCCGGCCGGATAGCACGCGTGCTCTTCGTGCTGATCAGCAACAAGATGGTGCTCCTGCACGGCTTCGTCGAAAAGACGCAAGCGACGCCGGAGAAGGAACTGAATTTGGCGAAAGCCCGCATGAAGGAGGTGCGAAAGCATGAAGACGACTAACCCGCATATAGGCGAGAGCTTCGAGAGCTTCCTCCGTGAGGAAGGGCTCTATGACGCCGTCACCGCGACAGCGCTCAAGCGCACGTTAGCGCTGCAGATCGAACATGAGATGGCGGCGCAGAACATCTCGAAATCCGAGATGGCCCGGCGCATGAAGACGAGCGCCACGCAACTCGGCCGCCTGCTCGATCCTGAGAACGACCGGATCCAGCTCGATACGCTGGTCAGAGCCGCCTCGGCGGTGGGTAAAAATCTTGCCGTCAGTCTCGTCTGACGCGCAGCGGATCGATCACCGGAAGGCAAAGGCTTCAAAATGCGCCCTCGCTGCTTCGACCTGTTCGTCCGCCGTATCGAGCGACGCTTGGAAGGGGGGCGACAGGCAATCCGAGAAGACGCAGGCGGCATCGACCATCGCAGGATAGACCGTTCCAGCGCCCTCAATTCCCGCATGACTTCCTGAAACGTCGCATGCACGGCCGGATCGGCGCCCAGCAGATGGGAGGCAATCGTGCGGATCAGATTGTGCAGCCGAGTATAGCCTCCCGGATGCGTCCCGGCGTTTTGGCCCCAGCGGCTTCTAGCCTGGTCAAAAATTGGTGGTGACGAGGTAGTCGCTTAGCAGGCCACCGGAAAGAGATCGACGGGATCGCGGCCCAGCTCGGCGAGCTGATGGAGCGGATTGTCGAGGAGGACAGCCCGACCGTCATAGCGGCCTATGAGCGCAAGATCACCCAACTGGACAACCGTAAGCTTGTCATCGCGGAAACATCGAAACCGGGACCGCGCCGCGCCATAGCTTCGAGGTGTTTGAACGCGCTCTGTCGTTCCTCGCAAGCTCTTGGAAATTATGGACTTCAGGCGATTTCGCGATCCGGCGTCTTGTGCTCCGATTGGTCTTCTGGGAGCACATTCCCTACCGCCGCGGCGAAGTGTTCTAGAACGCGAAATTCGCGTCGCCATTCAACATCTTAAAGGAGATCAACATGCAGAAAAAGGAGATGGCGCGCCCGAAAGGATTCGAACCTCTGACCCTCAGATTCGTAGTCTGATGCTCTATCCAGCTGAGCTACGGGCGCGTGCCGTTCGGCGGGGCGTTCGCCCGTGGCCGTTCGATGGCGGTGAGATAGCCGCTGCGCGCGCGCTTGGCAACCCCGAAATGGCGGCGCCCATGCCCAGACGACATAATGCTGTCGTCTGCGCCGCTTTCCGACCAACCTCGCGCGCCGCCAATGCGTGCCTCAGCCCTGCGCGCCGGGATAATCGGCGTCGAGCACGAAGGGGTAGGGGCCCGGATAACGCTCGACATAAGCCGTGTGGCTAATGAGCCCCGCGCCCTCCCGGAAGGAGTGCAGCAGATAGGCCGGTGGCTCCATGTGGAAGGTCGCCGCCCCCGTCGCGGTCAGGTCGAGCGTGACCTGATGCGTTACGCTCGGCGCGATCTGCGCGATCGTTCCGGCAAAACGCGTCACGATCGGGCGGTGGTGGTGGCCGCAGAGGATGCGCTCGATATTGGGAAGGCGCGCGACGATAGCCGCAAAGGCGTCCGCGCCGTCGAGCAGGCGGATCGCGTCCATATGGGCGATTCCGCAGGAAAATGGCGGGTGGTGCATGAAGATCGCGACCGGCTTGCCGCCGGCTTCGCCAAGCGATCGGTCGAGGAAGGCGAGGCGGGCCTCGCAGAGGCCGCCGGCGCTCTGGCCCGGCACCAGCGTGTCGAGGCCGATCAGCCGCATCGGCCCGATATCGGCGACGAACTGGACGAAGCCCGAGTCATGGACCGTGCGAGGATCGAGCTTAAGGCCCGCAACGAGGTTGTCGCGCCGGTCGTGGTTGCCCGGCACCATCAGCACCGGCATGTCGAGCCGGCCGAGCATCTCCTGCAGCAGGGCATACTCCTCGGGCAGGCCGCAATCGGTCAGATCGCCGGTGATGACGAGGAGATCGGGGCGGGGGCGCAGGGCGGCGATCGCGTCAAGCGCGCGTTCGCTGAGCGCGTTCGTCTCCGAGACGCGATAGGCCGGCTTGCCCGGCGGGCGGATGTGCAGGTCGGTGATGTGGGCGATCAGCATGAGTCGGTCTCGGTCTCAACGTTTCTCGAACAGCTCCGCCGTGATGGCCGGGCTTGTCCCGACCACCCACCTCTTCCGGCGTCGAGCGCCATGTCGAAGTCGTGGATGCTCGCCACAAGGGCGAGCATGACGGCGGTGGTTGGGCTGGTTCAATTCGTCGGCAGCTTCAGCGCGGTCTGCTCGACGAAAGGCTTCATGATCTCGTCGGCGTTCTTCTGGGCCGCGACGAGCGCCTCCTTCGGCTGCTTCTTGCCCGAGAGCACGGCCTGAAGCTCGTCCTCGATCGCTTTGCGGACGGTGACGGTCTTGTAGGTGGCGAACCAGGGTTTTGCGACGTCGAGCTGCTTCACGGCGATGCCGGCATCGGGGTTCTTCTCGATAAAGGCTTTCATCTCGGGCAGGTCGTAGGCCGCCATGTTGGGCGCGAGATAGCCGGTGGCGCGGCTCCACCAGCCGGATTTCTCCGGATTGGTCATCCAGGTGATCAGGGTCCAGGCGGCCTTCTTGCGGGCGTCCTCGACGCCGGTCGGGATGACCAGCGACGCGCCGCCGATCGGCACTTCGTTGCGGACGTTCTTCGGCACGAAGGCGACCTTGTAGGGGAACTTCGCATTGGTTCGGATATGGGTGAGCGAGCCGGTCGAAAGCAGCATCATCGAGGCCTGGCCGGCGAGGAAGGCCGAGGAGACCGCGCCGCCCGCCTGCACGCCGGCGGGGTGGACCTTGTGCTTGGCGACAAGGTCAGACCAAAAGGTCAGCGCGCCGAGCATGGAGGGAGTGTCGTAATAGACCTCGCCGCCGAATTCCGGGTTGAACCACTGGCCGCCATTGGAGTGCGTCAGGGCCTGCAGGATCCAGCCGCCATAGTCATAGTTCGATGGGGCCATCACGCCCCAGCGGGTGACGCGGTCGCCCTCGCGCCTGGTCAGCTTTTTCGCGGCGGCAGCCAGCTCTTCCCAGTTGGTGGGGAGCTTGTCGGGGTCGAGGCCGGCTTCCCTGAAATGGTCGGCGTTGACGTAGAGCAGCGGCGTCGAATTGTGGAAGGGCACGCCATAGACGCCGCGGTCGAGCACGGCGTTGCCGTGCAGCGCTTTGAAGAACTGGCTCATGAAGGCGTCGTTGGTCTTGCCGTCGGCCTTGATCAGGTCGTCGAGCTTCTGGATCTCGCCCTCGATCTTGAGATCGAGCAGGAAGTTGGCCGACATGATCACGGCGGCCGGCGGCTTGCCGGCCTTCATCGCGGCGCGCGTCTTGATCAGCGTCTCGTCATAGCTGCCGGTATAGACCGGCGTCGCCTTGATGGTGGGGTGCTTCTCGTTGAACTCCTTGACCATGGTGGTCATGTCGCGGGCGAGCTGGCCGTCGACCGGGACGGGGAAGAACAGCTCGATTTCGGTCGGTGCCTGCGCGAAGGCGGGCGAGAGCGCGAGCGTGGCGGCGAAGGCCGTCGCAGCGAGAACGGTTCTGCGTGTGGTGGTCATGATCGGTATCCCCTTTACTTGATGCCGGACGAGACGAAGGAGTTGACGAAGGCGCGCTGGAACAGCGCGAAGGCGATCAGCAGAGGCGCGCTGACCATCAGGGTGCCCGCCGCGATCACGCCCCAGGCCTGCGCGCCCTCCGCACCGCGGGTGAAGGAGGCGAGGCCGACGGTGAGCGGACGCAGATCGGGCGAATTGATCACCATCAGCGGCCAGAGAAACTCGTTCCAATGGGCGGTGACGGAGACGATCGAGAAGGCGATCAGCGAGGGTTTCGCCAGCGGCAGATAGATCAGCTGGATGCGCTGGAGCACGCTCGCGCCGTCGATCAGGGCGGCGTCCTCCAACTCGCGCGGGATCGCCTTGAAGGCCTGGCGCATCAGGAAGGTGCCGAAGGCGGAGGCGAAATAGGGGGCCATCACGCCGAGCAGCGTGTCGTAGAGACCGAGCTTCGCGATCGTCGTCAGGTTTGGGACGATCAGCACGACCGGGGCGAGCATGAGCTGGAGAAGGAACAGGTAGAAGCAGAGCGTGCGGCCGGGGAACTCTAGCCGGGCGAAGGCGTAGCCGGCTAAAGTTACCGTGACGAGTTGCACCGCGAGGATGCCGAGCGTGATGATCAGCGTGTTGAGTCCGTAGCGCGGGAAGTCGGCCGAGGCCCAGGCTTCGCGGAAATTCGCCAGCGTCGGGAGATAGTCGGGAATCAGCGAGGCCATGCCGGCCCCGATGCTTTGGGGATTGAAGGCTGCGACCAGCATCCAGACGAAAGGCGTCATCCAGACGCAGGCGACCAGCAGCGTCGCGGCATAGCCGAGCTTCGGCGAGAACTCGCCCGTTGCGACGCTGGTGCTGGCTTGGCTCATGTCTCGCGCTCCCCGAAGGAGCGCTCGAGCGTGCGCAGCGAGGAGGCCGAGATGGCGAGCAGCAGGCCCAGCATCACCAGCGTGCCGGCCGCCGCCTTGCCGGCGTCGTAGCTCTCGACCGCCTGCTGGTAGACATAAAACAGCAGCAGGTTTGTGGAATCGGAAGGGCCGCCCTTGGTCAGGACGAAGACATGGTCGACCTGCGTCACCACGTTGAGCAGGCCGATCACCATGACGAAGCCGATGGTCGGCTTGAGATAGGGCAGGGTGACGTAACGCAGGCGCTGCCACGGCCCCGCGCCGTCGAGGATCGCGGCCTCATAGGCGTCGGCTGGCACGGCCTGAAGGCCGGCGAGGAAGAACAGCATGTAGTAGCCGGCGTTCTTCCAGATCGTCAGGCCCATGATGGCGTAGAGCGCGATATCGGGGTTGCCGAGCCAGTTTGGCCCCGAGAGCGCGAGTTTGGCGAGGTGGTAATCGAGCAGGCCAACACCAGGCAGGAAGATGAACAGGAAAATCGAGGCCGCCGCGACGAGCGGGATCAGCACGGGCAGGAAGAACAGCGCCCGGAACAGCGCATTGACCCGGCTGGAGCGGGCCAGGGCCATGGCAAAGCCGAGCGCCAGCACGAGACTCGGGACCACCGTGCCGAAGGCGTAGATCAGGTTGTTGGAGAGCGCCTTGCGAAAGGCGTTGTCGGCGAAGAGCTTGAAGAAATTCGCCGCCCCCACATAGACCTGCGGCCCACCCACGCGCTGCTGGTTGAACAGCGACTGCCAGACGACCTGGATCACCGGCCAGTAGGTGAACAGTGTCAGGAAGACGAGCGAGGGCGCGAGCAGGCCGAGCGCGATCAGCGTCGTCCGGCGCGGCCGCCATCCCGCCGAGCGCTTGCGCGTTTCCGATATGCTCGCCAGAACCGCTTCAGCCATTGTCCCGCCCGTTCAGACGGGTGATGGGACCAGCCGATGACGGTCAGGCAACCGGGCGATGACGCTGTCGTGACAATCCCGCGGCTTGCGCGGTTGCGCAGCTAGGCTGAGGAGACAGCCGCAACCGGAAGGGAGGAGCGCTGGCCTTTTTGCCCGCAGGCCGCGCACGGCGCCTCAGAGCATCCCGGCCGCGCCTTGCGGCTGCTGCGCCAGAAGCGCGCGACGGAGCTTTTCCAGCGCGCGGTTCTCGATCTGGCGGACGCGCTCCTTGGAGATGCCGAGCCGCTGGCCGAGCACGTCGAGTGTACAAGTCTCCTCGACGAGGCGACGCTCGCGCACGATCCTGAGTTCGCGTTCGGACAGCACCGTCAAGGCGGATTGCAGCCAGTTCAGCCGGCGGGTCGAGTCGATTCCCTCGCCGACCGTCTCGTCCTGCAACGCGGAGGTGTCAGGCAGCAAATCCATCCGCTCGCTGCCCTCGCCCTCTTCCTCGCCGAGCGTGGCATTGAGCGAGACGTCGGGGCCAGACAGGCGCGCATCCATCGCCGCGACATCGGCGCGGCTGACGCCGATCTGGGCCGCGATCGAGCCGTAGACCGCCTCACCGATGCGGTCCTGCCCGCCGCGCGTCAGCTTCGCGCGCAGACGGCGCAGGTTGAAGAACAGCGCCTTTTGGGATGACGAGGTGCCGCCGCGCACGATCGACCAGTTGCGCAGGATGTAGTCCTGGATGGAGGCCCTGATCCACCATGTCGCATAGGTCGAGAAGCGGACATCACGGGCGGGCTCGAAACGGGCGGCAGCCTCCAGCAGCCCGACATGGCCCTCCTGGATCATGTCGGCCAGCGGCAACCCATAATGGCGGAAGCGCGAGGCCATGGCGATGACGAGGCGCATATGCGCCGATGTCAGCCGGTGCATCGCGGCCTGGTCGCCATCGTCGCGCCAGCGCCGAGCCAGCACCTGTTCCTCGTCGCGCGCGAGGAACGGCGCGGCCATCGCCGCCTTCACGAAATTGCGATCAACGCCTGCGATCTCGCTCATGAGGCCCTCCCATGGCTATGCTGGCTCATCTACGGCGGCATGCCGAAGATGGATCACCCAATGCTGAACATCCGTTAATTGTTCCGCATGCGGCCGATCTGGCGGCAGGCCCCGATCCTCGTTCGCGCACAGGGCCAGGAATGGCAGGAGGCTACAAGATGGCGCTCGATCGTCGCATCGTCGAACTTTACGACGAATACACCCACAAGCCGCTCGACCGACGCATCTTCATGAGCCGGCTGTTTGCGATCACGGGTTCGGTCGCCGCGGCCGAGGCTGCGCTCGCTTTGCTCGAACCGAATTACGCCCACGCACAGCAGACAGCGCCCGACGACGCCCGCATCACGACGACGCGGCTTGCCGAGACCGTCGATGGCGTGGCGCTGAAGGGCTATCTCGTGACGCCGAAGGCTGCCGGAAAACGTGGCGGCGTGCTGGTGATCCACGAGAACCGCGGTCTCAACCCGCATATCGAGGATGTGACGCGGCGGATGGCGCTGGCGGGCTTTACCGCGCTCGGGCTCGATTTCCTGAACCCGCTCGGCGGCACGCCATCCGATCCGGATGCGGCGCGCGCGCTGTTCCCGCAATTGTCGGTCGAGGCCGCGGTGGCGCAGGGCAGGGCCGCGCTCAAATGGCTGGCGGCGCGCCCCGACGCGACGGGTAAGGCCGGCGCGGTCGGCTTCTGCTGGGGCGGTGGCACGGTCAACGACATCGCCGTCGAGGTTCCCGAGCTTGCGGCCGGAATCGTGTTCTACGGGCGCTCGCCTGATCTCGCCAAGGTGCCGTTCATCAAGGCCCGGATGCTGATCCAGCAGGCCTCGCGCGACACGCGGCTGGTGCAGATGGTGCCGGCCTATGAGAAGGCGCTGAAGGACGCCGGAATTCGCCACGAGATCATCATCTATCCCGACGCCGACCACGCTTTCCTCAACGACACCTCGGCCGAGCGCTACAACGCCGCGACCGCCAAGATCGCCTGGGAGAAGACGGTGGCTTTCCTCGCGGCGGAGACGGGCGCGGCTTGAGGGGCTTCCGTCATTGCGAGCGCAGCGAAGCAATCCAAGAGGGCGTAGAACGAGACGCTGGATTGCTTCGCTGCGCTCGCAATGACGCGGCAACAAAAAACCCGGCGGGCGACCGCCGGGTTTTTCGATCTCGCCTGAGAAGAATAACCGTTCAGGCGGCTTCTTCCTTGATGTCGTCGTTGTCGCTCTCGACGTCGTCGTCGGCAACCTCCGCGACTTCGCCCTTGGCGGGCCGGCGCGGCGACTTGGCGAGCTGGCCCTCGATCTTCTTGAGCGCCTCGGTCTCGGTGACGTCGTCGACGACCGCGATTTCGCGGGTCATGCGGTCGACGGCTGCCTCATAAAGCTGGCGCTCCGAATAGGACTGCTCCGGCTGGGCTTCCGAACGGTAAAGGTCGCGCACCACCTCGGCGATGGCGACGAGGTCGCCCGAATTGATCTTGGCCTCGTATTCCTGCGCGCGGCGCGACCACATGGTCCGCTTGACGCGGGCGCGGCCGGTGAGCGTGGTCAGGGCTTTGGTGACGCTCTCGGCGTCGGCGAGCTTGCGCAGGCCGACGCTGACGGCCTTGGCGGTGGGAACACGCAGCGTCATCTTGTCCTTGGCGAAGCTGACGACGAAGAGTTCGAGCTTGAAGCCAGCGACTTCCTGCTCCTCGATCGCCGTGATCTGACCGACGCCGTGGGACGGATAGACGACGAACTCGCCCGTCTTGAAACCCTGGCGCACAACAGCTTTCTTCACCGTGGACATGCCGTCATCACTCCTGACCGGACCGCTTGCGCGGGCTCGCGATGTTTCCGCCGCCGGCCGGAATGACCGATGGCGCTCTGCTTCAGGAACTGCTCCGGACCCATTCTGGGGCGGAGGTTCCACGCTTCCCTTGCAGCCGATCGCTTCTTGCAAATCCCGAACAGACGACGGCCCGGCACTCCGGCAAGGGCCGGGCGCTGGCATCATCGCGTTGAGGGGGACGCCCCGTTTGTGAAACCTCGCAGGGGCAGGCGGAACGAATGCGACTGTCTGCAAGGCATAGCACAAAAAACGCGCCGAATCAAAGGTAAACGCGCTTTAACCACGGCCGGGCGGCGGCCATGGCGGGTTTGGTTAACGCGGTGGCGACAGGGCCTGAGTCGGGCTCAATCGCCTTCGCCAGGGTTCGGCGAGAAATGCGCCTCGAGCTTGCCGGCGACGCCATCGAAAGCCTTGGCGTCGTCAGGCGCTTCCTTCTTCTGGGTGATGTTGGGCCAGGAAGAGGCGTATTTCGTGTTCAGTTGCAGCCAGGATTCCAGCCCCGGCTCGGTGTCGGGCTTGATCGCCTCTGCCGGACATTCGGGCTCGCAGACGCCGCAATCGATGCATTCGTCGGGATGGATGACGAGCATGTTCTCGCCTTCATAGAAGCAGTCGACCGGACAGACCTCGACGCAGTCCATATACTTGCACTTGATGCAGTTCTCGGTGACCACATAGGTCATGTCGCCAGTCCTTTTTCGTCGGCCGCGCCGCGCCCGCGGTGGCGTCGGCCATGCTGGGCTCATAAAGCCCTGTCGTCCGTGCGTTTCAAGATCGTTTTCGTCGCCTGCGGCAGCAAGTCCATCCAATCTGCGGGGTGCGCGGAGAAGAATTCCCCACATCGCTTGCGGCATATTCGTTTGTATACGAACAAATATCAGCCTAACCGCCAGCCTCATGCGGTGCAAGCGACGGATCGCCGCCCGTCCCGCCCGACAGAATGTCGTAGAGCGTGCGCGCCTCGTCCGCCGGCCCCCGGCGCTGGCCAAGCGCCGCGAGCCGCACCACGAGCGTCGCATGCGGCAGCGCCAGCGTCAGGACGTCGCCGAGTTTAAGTCCGTGCGAGGCGGTCTCGATGCGGCGGCTCCCGACACGGATATGGCCGTCCTCGATCAGCCGCTGGGCGGCGGCCCGGGTTTTCGCAAAACGCGCGAACCAGAGCCATTTGTCGAGACGCTGCCGATCCTCGCGCAAGGGGCCTCCGTCAGCCTCTAGCCGATCGAACGCTCGATGACCCTGAGCACGGTGGCGCGCAGGTCGGCGATGGTGAAGGGCTTGATCATCACCTCGGAGACGATGGTCTCGAGGCTCTTGGCGCGCTCGCGCTGCTCGGCATAGCCGGTCATCAGCATGATGGTGAGGTCCGGGAACTCCTGCTTGGCGGCGAGCGCGAGCGCAATCCCGTCCATCAGCGGCATGCGGATATCGGTCAGCAGCAGGTCGAAGCGACCCTGTTCGGCGATCAGGATCTCCAGCGCCTCCGCGCCGTCAGCGGCCATCATGCAATCATGCCCGTCCATGGTGAGCCCGCGCGCGACCAGCGCCCGCAGGGATTCCTCGTCATCGACGACCAGAATACGCGACATGCAACCTGCCTCTGGATTGAAGCTGCCTCTAGATTCCCGGAAAGCCGGCCTGGTCGGCCGTCTCGACGACGCCGACATAGGGTAGCTGCCGGTAAGAATGTGCGACGTCCATGCCGTAGCCGACGACGAAATAGTCGGGACAGACGAAGCCGACATGGTCGGCCTTGATATGGACCGCGCGCTTGCCGGGCTTCTCCAGCAGCACGGCGGTATCGACCCTGGCCGCGCCCCGCGCCGCCAGCAAATCCTTGGCGAAGGCGAGCGTGCGGCCGGATTCGAGGATGTCGTCGACCAGCAGAACATGGCGGCCGCGCACCTCGCTCTGGACGTCGCGCAGGATCTCGACCTGCCCCGAGGAGATGGTGGCGGCGCGATAGCTCGACAAATGCACGAACTCGACCTGGGGGCTCATGCCGGCGCGGTGCATGGCGCGGATCAGGTCGGCGACGAACATGAAGCTGCCCTTGAGCACGGCGACGACGAGAAGATCGGCGGGGGCATCGACAGCGATCGCGCGCGCCATCTCCTCGTTGCGGCGCGCGATCGTCGCCTCGTCATAGAGAACCCTGATGCGCCGCGGTTCGGACATGGTCTGGTCGTCTCTCTTCTTCGTCTCTCGTCGACCATGAGGCCGTGCCTGCCCGGCCGATATGCGGCTGGGACCCGTTGCAGCTTTATACGATCTAGCGGGCGGGAACAGGCTCAAGACGCGATCCGCGCTCAGCGCGCATTCGCGAGGGCAGGGGTGTTGGCCGAGGCAAAGCGGACCTGCACGGACTGGCCGTTCTCGGGCGGCTGCGCCAGGCGCGCCCGGAATCGCATCAGCTCGGCGGGTTCGAGGCTCGGGCGCGGCGGATCGGTCGTCCAGGTGTAGAGGGTCTGGCCGGCGGCGTCCTTCACCACGACCTCGATGGCAGGAACCGGCGTGACACCGCGCCTTATATTGGTGACGTCGCCCTCGACGATCAGGAACCGGCCCTGGCCGTCATCGACGACGCCGCTTTCCACCGCGGTCAGCTTAAGACCACGCAGATTGACCGGCAGGCCGAGCGTCTCGAACACGCTGGCGAGCTGCGGCGCGGCGCGCACCGCGAGGTCGCGCTGCCAGAAGGCGAGGCCGAGGACCAGCAGGCCCGCGCCGCAGATCGCCAGCGGCACGCCTGCGCCGCGCAGGCGCTCGCCCATCGCCTGCTTCGACATCGCCTTGCGGCTTCGCGTCTTGCCTCGCTTGCGTGTCGGAATCGGCAGCGGCGCGGCTACGACCGGCGGTGTGTCTTCGAAGGGCTCCGGCTCGGGCTGTTCCAGACCCGCGCGCGCCAGCTCCTCGTTGAGCAGGGCCTGCGTCTCCTCGGCGCTCGGCGGCTCGGGAAGCTCGACCGTCGCCTCGACATGCCAGAGCGTCTTGCACGCCGCGCAACGCACCTTGCGCCCGTCGGGGCCGAGCTTGGCCGCGTCGAGTTCGTACTGGCTGGCGCAGGACGGGCAGACGATCTTCATGTCTCGCGTTTCAGGTCTCGCGTCTCATGGCGGCCAAGGCGGGTTCCTTCGCGGGCGTCGGACGGCAGCCTTGTCGCGTGGCCGGCAAGGCGCAAGCGCCTGACGCCACGGCTCGAGGCTGTGCCGCCCTATTGGCGCGATTTATGGTTAACGCCTCGTGAAGAACCTGTGGCCCATTGTGGTGCGCGGGCGTGGCTTTCGGCGCGCCCCGGCGGGCAGTGTAGGATCGGATCGCCCGATTCGCTGTCAGGGTCGTTTGAGGATTCCGGCTTGGTTCGGTTCGAGAATGTCGGCCTGCGATACGGCATGGGCCCGGAGGTGCTGAAGGACATCACCTTCAGCATCGCGCCGCGCTCGTTCCAGTATCTCACCGGCCCGTCGGGCGCGGGCAAGACGACGCTGATCCGCCTCGTGCTGATGGCGCTGAAGCCCACGCGCGGGCTGGTCAACCTGTTCGGGCAGGATGTCGCGCGGCTCGACAACGAGACGCTGACCGCCTTTCGCCGCCGCATGGGCGTGGTCTTCCAGGATTTCCGGCTGCTCGATCATCTGACGCTCTATGAGAACGTCGCCTTGCCCCTGCGCGTGCTCGGCAAGGAGGAGACGAGCTACCGGGCCGAAGTCGTCGAACTGCTGCGCTGGGTCGGTCTGGGCGAACGCATGCACGCCGTGCCGCCGGTGCTGTCGGGCGGCGAGAAGCAGCGCGCCGCGATCGCGCGCGCGCTGATCTCGCGACCGGAACTGCTGCTCGCCGACGAGCCGACCGGCAATGTCGATCCCGCGCTCGGCCGACGGTTGCTGCGTCTCTTCATGGAGCTGCAGACGCTGGGCACCGCGGTGGTGATCGCGACGCACGACATCACCCTGATGGAACTCTACGACGCGCCGCGCCTCGTGCTGGCCGACGGGCATCTGCATGTCGACGCCTGAGCCCGACACCGGTGAGATGGTCCGCGATGAGCCGGCGCTTCCGGTCAATCTGCGGCGCGACAGCCCGCTCGTGCCTGTCGATTCCGTGGCTGGGCGCGCGCTGATGGCGGTGATCGCGATCCTGACCTTTCTGGCGGCGTTGAGCGCGGGCGCGGCGGTCCTTGCTGCGCGCGCCTCCGAGCAATGGCGCGGCGCGGTCGCCAACGAGATGACGATCCAGATCCGGCCCGATGCGCGCCGCGACATCGAGGCGGATCTCGCTCTGGCCGTGGGCATGGCGGCGGGCGTCGCCGCGATCGAGAGCGTGCGTGTCGTGCCGAAGCCTGAATCCGACAAGCTGCTCGAGCCCTGGCTCGGGGCGGGCCTCGATCTGGTCGAGCTGCCGGTGCCGCGGCTGATCGTGCTCAAGCTCAAGCTCAAGGCGGCGGCCGGCCCGGAACTCGCCGCCTTCGGTGCGGCGCTCAGGCGAGAGGTGCCGAGCGCCAGCCTCGACGATCACCGGCTCTGGGTCCGCAGGCTCTCGACCATGGCCAATACCATCATCCTGTCCGGTGTCGCCGTCGTCCTGCTCGTGCTCTGCGCGGCGGGGCTGGCCGTCGCCTTCGCCACGCGCGGCGCGATGGCCGGCAGCCGTGACAGTGTCGAGGTTCTGCATCTCGTCGGCGCCGACGACGCCTTCATCGCGCGCGAGTTCCAGAGCCGCTTCGTGCAGCTCGGCCTGCGTGGCGGGGCGGTGGGAGGGGCTGCGGCCATCTTGGTCATAGGCCTGCTCGGCTGGCTCGCCTCGCGCTGGCGGGCGGCGCCCGAGGGCGAGCAGTTGCAGGCCCTGTTCGGCGCCTTCGAGATCGGCTGGACGGGCTATGGCGCGGTGATCCTCGTCGCCATGGTCGTCGCCGCCATCGCGGGCGTGGTCTCACGCTTCACGGTGCGGCGCTATCTGCGGGGGCTGGCTTAACCGATGTGGCGAGCCGTAGCCCCGCCTGCCGCCATTATGCCCGATTGCGCCGGCATTCTGGGGCCATGGCGATGATCGGAACCGGACCGGGGGATTTCGCGATCGGACACAGGCGGCGCGATGACGCGCTGGCCAATCCCTCGCGTGGATCGACCGGCTGGCGCTGGGCGTGGCGGGCCGCCGGCGGCGTGGCCCTGGCGTCGGTCGCGGCCCTGCTGCTTGGCTATGCCGGTTTCGTGGCGCGGATTCCGCTCAGCGAGCCGGCCGCCGTGCCGCGCACGGACGCCATCGTCGTCGTCACCGGCGGCTCGCAGCGCATCGGCGACGCCATCGGGCTGCTTGGGGCCGAGCGTGGTTCGCGCCTGCTGATCAGCGGCGTCAACGAGAAGACCGGGCGCGAGGAACTGGCCAAGCTCAACCCGTTCTCGCGTGAGCTGCTGGCCTGCTGCGTCGATCTCGACTATCGCGCCCGCAACACCATCGGCAACGCGATCGAGACCCGGCGCTGGGTGCGCCGGCACGAATTCCGGTCGCTGCTGGTGGTGACCTCCAACTATCATATGCCGCGCACCCTGGCCGAGCTCGGCCACGCCATGCCAGGCGTCAAGCTGGTGCCGCATCCAGTGGTGACCGGGCAGATGGACGCGGGAGGCTGGTGGCACGACTGGAGCACCGTGAGGCTTCTCGCGCCCGAATACGTCAAATATCTCGCCGCCCGGCTGCGCAGCGCGGTCGAGGGCGACCCGGAGACCTCGCGGCTGTCCGTCATCATCGGCGGCCGCAAGCCGGTCTCGCCCAAGCCGCCCGGTGAGATCGGACCCGAAAGCGAGCGGCGCTCGCAGGCTCCGGCGTCGATACGCGGCGGTTGAGCCTGCGCGTGGCTTGACGGCGTGGACGCGGCGCGCTCTTTGCGCGCCATGCTGGTGCTGCGCTCTCTCGTCTTCAACGTCCTGTTCTATTTGAACCTGGCCCTCTGGCTGGTCTTCGCGGCGGTTCCGTCCCTGCTGCTGCCTCCGCGCTATCTGCTCAAGGTCGCGGTCGCCTGGGCGAAGTCGGCGCTCTGGCTGATGCGGGTCACCACCGGCACGCGCTACGAGATCACCGGCTTGGAGAACATTCCCTCCGGCGGGCTGATGGTCGCGTCCAAGCACCAATCCTTCTGGGAGACCTTCGTCCTGGTGACGCTGTTTCCCGATCCCGTCTTCATCCTGAAGCGCGAGCTGACCTGGATCCCGTTCTTCGGCTGGTGCCTGACCAAGCTCAGGATGATTCCGGTCGATCGCGGTGGGCGGGCGCGGGCGCTGTCGCATGTCACGCGGCGGGCGCGCGTCGAACTCGGCGAGCGCGGACGGCAGTTGCTGATCTTCCCGGAAGGCACGCGCCGGGCGGCGGGCGCGCCGCCTGCCTACAAGTTCGGCGTCGCCCATCTCTATGCCGATCTCGACGTGCCCTGCCTGCCGGTCGCGCTGAACTCCGGGCTCTACTGGCCGCGCCGCAAATTCCTGCGCCGGCCGGGCACGATCCGGGTCGAGATCATGCCGCCGATCGCGCCCGGCATGGGCAAGGCCGAGTTTCAGGCCCTGCTGCAGGAGCGCATCGAAACCGCCAGCGACCGGCTGTTGGCGCAGGGGCGCGCCGAGCTTGCCCTGCTCGGGCTCGATCCGCTGGCGGGCCGGCAGGCCTGAAACTGTCAGGAGCCTGGGCATTCCTTTCGGAAAGCGGCTTGACACAAGGGCATGCCCGTTCCCATTTTGTTTACAGAACAAAGGAGGAACGACATGGCTGCTCTCGCTTTGCGCTATCGCGAGGACCTGTTCGACGACGAGGCGCTGGAAGCGCCTTTGGCCGCCCGCGAAATGCCGCTGCGCAGCACGGCTGGGCTCACCGGCAGGCGCTTCACCGCATGGCGCGGGCGCTCGGGCCGGCGGTTCGTCGCCTCGGTCTTCGCGCTCAGTGACGACCATGCGCTCGGCTTCACCGACGCGGTGCTGCTGGCGGTGAACGCCGAGCGCCGCATCGTGGCGGCGCGCGACAGCGGGCCGTTCGGCGTCGAAGCCGCGCTGATGCGCTGGCGCCAGGCCGTGGCGCAGGCCGGGGCGACCGAGATCCATGTGCATCTGCTCGCCGAGGACGGCGTCAGCCGCCGCGCCGCGCTGCTCGACCTGATGCCGGAGGTCTGAGGCTGTCGGATCAGGCCGGCTGCGGTTTCAGCAATGCTTCGGCCAGACCAGCCAGAACCGGATCGAAGACGCCCATGCGACTGAGATAATCATGGGTCTGCAGGACATAGTCCGGGTTTTCGCCGGAACTGCCGCGGCCGTGCCGGACCAGCTCGAGGCGTTCGTCCGGCGACAGTTTTCCGGCATATTGCAGATGCTTGCGGTCGGCGACGTAGACCAGCGCCGTGACCTGCCGCCCATCCTCGAGCCGCACCGGCAGACGCTTTTCGACATAGACCGAGGTCGCCTGCTCGCGGGCGCGCAGATAGGCGACCGTCTCATCGGCCTTGCCTGCCGCAACGCGAAAGGCCAGCCCGCGGCACATGCCGCCGCGATCGAGCCCCAGGACGAGCCCCGGCCGCTCGGGCGTGCCGCGATGGACATGCGAGAAGACGCAGAGCGAGCGGTGATAGCCGCGTAAGCTCGCCTGCAGGCTTTCCGCAAAGGCGAAACCCGGCCGCCAGATCAGCGAGCCGTAGCCGAAGACCCAGAGATCGCCTTCCACTGCCGGCGTCGTCATCGTCGTCCCATCATTTGGCCATGCCGGGCTGCTTCAAGCCGCAGGCGGCGCTGGCGTCTCTCGCGCGTCGCAGCTAACAATCCGCCCGATTTTCCGCAAGGAACGCCGTAAGGAAACGATGACCGCATGACCGCTTCCGCCTCCGCGCGCCGTCCGGGCCGCTTCTGGCTCTATCTGCCCTTCATCCTGATCGCGCTGGCGGCGCTGGCCTGGACCGGCTTCTGGTTCGTCGTGCGCGGTCGGGTCGCCGAGGCCGTCGATGTCGCGCTCGCCCGCGAGTCGGGGCTCGGACGAAGCTGGGAGTGCGCAAACCGCAGCATTTCGGGCTTTCCATTCCGGGTCGAACTGCGCTGCGCCTCGCTTTCGCTGAGTTCGGCGCGCTGGGGCGAGGGCGTCAGGGCGCAGACGGGCCCCGCCGTCGCAGTCGGGCAGATCTACACGCCGGGCCTCGTCATCGCGCAGATCGCCGGGCCTCTGCAGGCGAGCCTGCCGCAGGGCCGCAAGCTCGACCTCGGCTGGACGGGTTTTGAGGCCAGTCTCACTCACAAGGCCGGCGACCCCGAGCGCGTCGCGATCGTGATGACCGGCCCGAACGCGACGCTCAGCGCCCCCGGCCTTGCCAACGAAACCTGGCGCGCGACCTCGCTGGAGACGCATTTGCGCCGCAACCCGACCCGGCCGGCAACCGACCAAGCGGTCGATCTCGCTGTCGCGATCAGAGGCTCGGTGCTGCCGGCGCTCGATGCGCTGCTCGGCATCGCCGAGCCCGGCGACGTCGATATCCAGGCGACGGCGACGCAGACCGACGCCTTCCGGATCGGCCTCAATCCCGACGGGCTGGAGGCGTGGCGCAACGCCGGCGGGCAGATCGAGCTGACCAAGCTCGTTTCGGTGAAGGGCGCGTCGCGCGTCGAGGCGACCGGCCAGTTCCTGCTCGACCAGACGCATCGCGTCTCGGGGCAGGTGCAGGCATCGCTCGCGGGCATCCGCCAGATCGCCGGGGTGCCGGTCGGCGGGTTGATGAGCGGGCTGGGCGGGCTGCTCGGAGGCCGGCTCAGCGCGCAGCTTCCGGGTGCGGCTCCGGGGCTGACGCCGCTGCCGCCGGTCGTGCTGCGCGAGGGGAGGGTGTATCTCGGCCCGATCCGCCTGCCGCTGCAACCGCTGCCGCCGCTGTACTGAGCGTCGTTCATTGCAAGCACAGCGAACGACGAAAAAAGGGGCGCTCGCGCGCCCCTTTCAAACTCGCCGGCCGTAGTCGGATGGCTCACGCCGCCGGCAGCGCCATGCGCGGCGCCTCGATGCGCACGATCGCCTTCTTCACCGCCTCCTGCACCTTCTCGAAGGCGCGGACCTCGATCTGGCGGACGCGCTCGCGCGAGACGCCGAACTCTTCCGAGAGCTGCTCCAGCGTGATCGGGTCGTCGACCAGCCGGCGCGCCTCGAAGATGCGGCGCTCGCGCGGGTTCAGCACCTCCAGCGCCTCGCGCAGGGCCGAGTGCCGGTTGTCGCTTTCCTGCGTTTCCGCAAAACGGCGCTCCTGACTCTCGCTGTCGTCGACCAGCCAGTCCTGCCATTCGCCGTCGCCATCCTCGCGCAGGGGCGTGTTGAGCGACGAATCGCCGCCGAGACGGCGGTTCATGTCGATCACGTCCTGCTCGTTGACGCCGAGCTTGGTCGCGATGACCTTGACCTGCTCGGGACGCAGATCGCCCTCGCCCAGCGCCGAGATCTTGCTCTTGGCCTTGCGCAGGTTGAAGAACAGCTTCTTCTGGTTGGCTGTGGTGCCCATCTTCACCAGCGACCAGGAGCGCAGGATGTATTCCTGGATCGAGGCCTTGATCCACCACATCGCATAGGTCGCGAGGCGGAACCCCTTGTCGGGTTCGAAGCGCTTGACCGCCTGCATCAGGCCGACATTGCCTTCGGAGACGACCTCGCCGATCGGCAGGCCATAGCCGCGATAACCCATCGCGATCTTGGCGACGAGCCTTAAGTGCGAGGTGACGAGCTTGTCCGCCGCGTCGCGGTCGCCATGCTCACGCCAGCTCTTGGCCAGCATGAACTCCTCGTTGGGTTCCAGCATCGGGAACTTGCGGATTTCGTCGAGATACCGTGACAGTCCGCCTTCGGCGGACAGGACGGGCAATGAAGCCGCAGCCATGCTCGCTATTCCTTTCCGGCTCCCGCTTCGCGGCAAGCCAACCGGACGGGTCTTAAACCCCCATGCCGGCTTTTGCCCATGACGTAACCTAACGCGCCGGATGCGCGCAGGTTCATGAGCGCGATTTGTCGAAGGCGACGCCCCCTTGGCCATCCGCCTCCGCAACGCAGTATAGACCAGCCGAGATTGGCGGAAAATGGGCAGCCGAGCCCGATTGGCTCACAGGGCCGCGAGTTCTGTTTGCAGCCATGCAAAATCTTCCGGTGGCTCGGATTCGAAATGCATGTCCTCGCCGGTGACGGGATGGGCGAAGCCGAGCAGCGCGGCATGCAGGGCCTGCCGGCCCAGCGCATCGAGCGCAGCGCGCGCCTTCTCGGGCAGACGCGAGGCCTTGGTCATGAATCCCGAGCCGTAGAGCTGGTCGCCCAGCAGCGGATGGCCGATATGGCTCATATGCACGCGGATCTGGTGCGTGCGGCCGGTTTCCAGCCGGCACTCGATCAGGCTTGCCAGAGGTTCGGTCTCCTCCGTGCCCTTGAGCAGGGCCGGATAGCGGTCGATCACGGTAAAATGCGTGATCGCCTCGCGGCCTTTGTCCTCGGCGACGACCGCCATCTTCTCGCGGTTGCGGTTGGATCGTTCGAGATTGGCTTCGATCGTGCCGTTGTGCCTTCGCGGTACTCCCCAGGCGATGGCGAGATAGGCGCGCTCCAGCGGGCCGGTGCGGCCATGGTCGGCGAACTGTTTCGCCAGTCCCTGATGGGCCTTGTCGGTCTTGGCGACGACCAGCAACCCGCTGGTGTCCTTGTCGAGCCGATGAACGATGCCGGGCCTTCGCACGCCGCCGACGCCCGAGAGACTTGCGCCGCAATGGGCGATCAGCGCGTTGACCAGCGTGCCGTCCTCATGGCCGCCGGCGGGATGGACGACGAGCCCGGCCGGCTTGTCGATGACGATCAGGTAGTCGTCCTCGAACACGACGTTCAGGGGGATGTCCTGCCCGACCGGGTCGGCGGGCCTGGCTTCCGGCATGACCAGCGCCAGTTCATCGCCCTCGACGACCTTGCGACTGCCGTCGGTGAAGACCGCGCCGTTCAGCCTGACGCCGCCCTCCTTGATGACCTGCTGGAGGCGCGCGCGCGAGATCTCGACGGAAAGCAGCGTCAAGGCTTTGTCGAGCCGGGTTCCGGCCTGTTCGGCGGTGACGACGAGCGTCACGCCGCAGGCGTCCTGAGTGGTCGTGTTCGAGGTCATCGCGACGCTATAAGGGGTGCGCCTTGCGAGCGCACCCCCTTTCGATGACGTGCCGGGCTCAGGCGCGACGGTCGCGCCAGAGCGAGGCTGCCAACGACAGGAACCAGACCAGAGCCAACGGCACGGCCGCGCTCTGCAGCATGCCTGCGGCAGGCCAGATCAGCCGCAGCGCCGTGGCGAGGAACAGTGCGCCGCAGAGCAGGCCGAAGCCCCCGAGCCAGCGCCGCCCGGTCCGTTGCAGAAGAATGGCGACCGCGACGAGCCAGAGCCCGCTCAGGATCTGCACGCCGAGCAACTCGCCGACCGCGCCTGCATAGGCGTTGGTGGTGCGGTAGGCGAGCGCGACGGCCTCGCGCCTGACCGGGTCGGCGGCGCGCTCGAACTCGCCCGCCAGCATCGGCATCACCGAGAGCCAGCGCACGATGCCGAGCGTCTTGAACAGGCCGGCGGCAGCCCCTGTGAAGGCGACGGCATCGAGCAGCCAGCCGTCCAGCCCCTGCGTCCTCAACCACGCGCGCAAGGCGAAGGCGAGCGGGATCAGCGCCAGCGAGACGAGGAGATACGCGCCGTAGCCGAGGAGCACCGCGTCGGCCTGCGCGGCGATCAGGGGCAGCGCCTCCTCGGCAGGGAGCCTGAGCGACGCCGGCCAGCCGATGGCGCGGCCGAGCACGATCATCGGGATCGCGAACAGCGCCGTCTGGGCGATGGCGAGGCCGGCCGTGGCGCGGGCGAGGCTGCTTCGGGCGCGTCGTGCTGTCGGCTGAGGCGCGGCGGTGGTGGCATCAAGGCTTTGGGAGGCGATCATGATCTGGTCCTTTCGAGAAGAAATCGGGTTCTGCGCATCTGGCTCAGGCGTTGGCGACGGCATGGGCGTGGCGCTCCTGTCGATGGGACGGCGCAGGCCCGAGCGAGGCGGCGATGGCGGCCGCCAGCGGCGTGTGCGGCTCGGGGCCGATCAGCGCTTCGAGCTTGCGGTTGTCGAGGCGGACCGGCTCGCGCCAGACCCAGCGCATCTCGATCAGCTCGCGCAGGAAGGTGACGAAGGGGGCGAGCAGATAGATCTGCGGCCAGAAGAAGCGCCGGATCGGGACGTGGCCGCCGAGCGCGCGCTGCACCGCCGCCGTCATCGTGCTGCCATCGGCATCCCAGTGGCCGTCGAAATGGAAGACGTCGTGGGTGGCGAGATCGGCCTGCCGGTCCAGCAGGCGCATGAAGGTTTCGGCGAGATCGGGCGCATAGGCCCAGGCATGGCCGATTCCGGGCGCGCCGAGCTGCTGGATCACCGTCGCCTCGTGGCCGCCCTTGACCAGCGCCTGAGAGAACCAGGAACTTGGCACGTCGGGCCCGAAGAAATCCCCGGCGCGGACGATAAGCGAGCGCACGCCATGCCCGGCGGCGTGGCGCAGCATCGCCTCCATGTCCATGCGGACGGCGCCCTTGACCGTGTTGGGGTTCTGCGGGCTGGCCTCGTTGATCAGGGCGCCCGCCTCGGGGCCGAAGGCGTAGATGTTGCCGGGAAAGAGGATGCGCGCGCCGGAATGCTGGGCGGCGACGATAGTGTTGGCGAGCATCGGCACCGCCAGTTCGCGCCATTTCGCGTATCCGGGCGGGTTGACGGCGTGGGCGATGACGCCGGCGCCGTCGGCGGCGTGCAGCACCGCGCCGCGGTCGAAAGCGTCTCCCCGGCGCCAGTCGATGGCGAAGGGCAGGCGGGTCTTCGCCTCGGCTTTGGCGACATCGCGCGCCAGGGCGCGAATGGCGTAACCGCGGCCATGCAGAGCTATGGCGAGCGCGCGGCCGAGCCCGCCGGTGATGCCGAGCACGAGGGCTATGGGTTTGTCTTTGGCGATGTGGGACATGGCGATCTCCGTTGCGATGGAGACAGGATGGCCCTCTCCTGGCGAAACGAAAATTGCCTAATCTGAAACAGTCACTATACGTTTTCGTATGGCCGATCAGGTGACATGGGATCTCTGGCGCTCCTTTCTCGCCGTGGCGCGGCAGGGCAGCCTGTCGGGCGCGGCGCGTGTGCTCGGCGCGACGCAGCCGACGCTCGGCCGCCACATCGAGGCGCTGGAATCAGGCCTCGGCCTGTCGCTGTTCACCCGTTCGCAAGGCGGGCTCAGCCCTACGCCGGCCGCGCTGGCCCTGCTGGCGCAGGCCGAGGCGATGGAGGCTGCGGCGGCCTCGCTTCGCCGCAGCGCCGACGGGGCCCGCAGCGAGGCCGGCGGCACGGTGCGCATTACCGCCAGCGAGATCATGGGTGCGGAGGTGCTGCCGGATATCCTTGCAGGGCTGCAGGAGGCGCATCCGGCGCTGGTGGTCGAACTCGTGCTCAGCAACCGCACCGACGACCTGCTGCGGCGAGACGCCGACATCGCCGTGCGCATGGTGCGGCCGGTGCAGGAGGCGCTGATCGCCCAGCATCTCGGCCATGTCGACCTCGGGCTCTATGCGCATGAGCGCTATCTCGCCCGCCACGGCGCGCCGTCTGCACTGTCGGATCTGCCGCGCTTCCACGTCATCGGTTTCGACCGGAACGACCACTCGGCGCGCGCGCTGGCCAAGGGCGTGATCGAGCTCGATCGCGAATTGTTCAGCCTGCGCAGCGACAGCGACCTCGCCCAGTTGGCGGCCCTGCGGGCCGGGCTCGGCATCGGAGCGTGTCAGGCGAGGATCGCGGCACGCAATCCGCAGCTGAGGCCGGTGCTGGCGGGAGCACTGGCGTTCAAGCTCGATGTCTGGCTCTGCATGCATGAAGACCAGCGCGCCAGCCGCCCGGTGCGGCTGGCCTATGAGGCGCTGGCCGATGGTCTGAGACGCTGGATCGCGGGCTGAAACGGTTTCAACCGAAGATGCGGAACTTCGCCTTCTTATCGGCTTCGGGCGGCTGAGCCTCTTCCGGTCCGGGATCGTCAGGCGCATGCGAGACCGGGAAGATTACCGGCTTGGCATGGCCTGTCCCGTTGACGGCGGGCTTCGCGACAGCCGCCTCCGGCTTCGGCGCGTGCTTCTGCTCGATCTTTGGCTCGTGCTTGGGCTCTTGTCCGGGCTCATGCTCGATGATGGCGGGGGGAGCAGGTTTTGGCTCGGGCTTCGGCTGCGGCGTCACGACCGCGACCGGCTCCGCCGCCACGGGGCCGGGCGTGGGAGCCGGAGCCTTCGCCGGTTCCGGCTCGGGTTTGATGACGGGCTTTGCGTCTGGCTTGGGCGCAATGATCGTGGCGGGCTCGGGCTCGACGCGGCTGTTGTCTGCGCGGGCCTCGATCAGCGGCGCGGAGGGGTCGTCCAGATCGGCCAGCACGTCGTCCATGCCGTTCGCGCGGCTGCCGAGCGTGGCGGGCGGCACGGTCCAGACGAAAGCGTCGAGCCGGCCCGAGATCGGCGAGACCGGCATCCATTCGTCGGAGACCAGTCCGTCCGCGACCCAGGCGGCGTCGCGCGGGGCGCGGGTGGCGCGCGCCAGCCATTCGCGCACGCGCCCGGCCGCGCCGTGTTCGGCCTCTTCCAGTTCGGCCATCAGCAGGCAGGCGCGCACGGATGCGCCGCCGGCGAGCAGCGGCCTGAGCGTCTCGCGGGCTTTCGCGAAGTCATGGGCATGGATCGCAGCTCCGGCCAGCGCCAGCACGCCTTCGGGATCGGCCGGCCTGAGCCTGGTGAGCGTCACGGCGCGCGCCAGCCTGTCCTGCGCGCTGTCGCCCGGGCGCACGTCGAGATAGGCGGCGGCGATGTCGGGATGGGAGGCTTCCTTCCAGGCGGCTTCCAGCAGCTTGGCTGCCTTACGGATGTCGCCGCGCTCCGAGAGCATGCGGCCGGCCAGCGTCGCGGCCGGCGTCAGGCCGGGCGCGAGCTTCACCGCCTCCAGTGCGGCGGCCAGCGCCTTCTCGGGCTCGCGGCCCTTGGCTTCCAATGCTTCGGCGGCCAGAAGCACGGCGCGCTGGCGGCGCGCTTCGGTCTTCTCCGCCAGTCTCAGCGCGGCGCGGCGCTCCACGGCGGTGCGGGCGGCGGGCCAGTCTCCGGCGCTGGTGTGGAAATCGAGCAGGGCGTCGTTCGCCCAGGCGAGCGAGGGCGAGCGGCGCACGGCGTCGTCGGCGAAGGCGCGCGCGGCCGTCATGTCGCCGCGACGTCTGGCCTCGACGAACAGACCGCGCAGGCCGAGCACGCGCGTCTCGGGCCTGTCGAGCATCTGCTTGAAGGCGGCTTCCGCCTTGCCGCGGTCGCCGGAAAGCTGGGCGGATTGCGCTTCCAGCAGCAGGGTCAGCGGCTCGTTTCCGGCAAAGCGGCGGGCGTCGCTGGCGTGGCGGCCTGCGGCGACGGGGTCGCCGGCGCCGATCGCGACCATGCCGCGCGATACGGCCTCGAAGCCGCGCGCCCGGCGGCGTGCGCGGGAGGCGAAGCTGAAGGCGCCGGGCAGGCCGAGCACGAAACGCAGCACGGACCAGCCGAGCATCGCCAGCATGGCGAGGACGACGACCCCGATCGCCGCGATGGCGACCGAGGTCTCGATCCTGTAGCCCTGCCAGACCATGGTGACCTCGCCCGGCCGGTCGGCGAGCCAGACGGCGCCGATGGCGAGCGCGGCGATGACGGCGAGATAGAGCAGAACGCGAACCATGGACTCTATCCTTTACGTCAGCCGGCCGCGCCGAGCGCGGCGACGGCATCCTGCGCGATTTTCGCGATCGCCGCATCGGCGGCGGCGCGTTTCTGAAGATTGACGCCGAATTCGGCGCTGGCGCGCCGCGCGGGCTCCGGCAACTGGCCCCAGAGCGTCGCGGCCATGCCGATCCTGCCGCCGGAGATGGCGTTCTCGAGCCTGATCACCAGCGTCGAAGGGTCGTTGGCGCCGGTGTCGCCGACGGGGCGGATGGTCACGACCCGGCTGGCGATGCCGAGCAACTGCTCCTGCCAACTCGCGCTGGCGGGCGTCATCTCGCGCGCGAACATCGCCTGATGCGTCTTGAACTGCGCCAGCAGTGCCGCTTGGGTCGGCGCGCCTGTCGCGGCGACGGCGTTGAGCGCGGCGAGCTGTTCTGCCGCGCCGCCGCCCGACTGGAGCGCGGCGACGTCGCTCGCGAAGGGCTGGCCGGAGGCAAGGGCGGTGCGGACGCGTTCGGCCAGCACGATGCGGGCCGCAGCCAACGCCTGCGGGCTCGGCTCTGCTGCCGTCCTCGCGAGCGTCTCGACGCTGCCGATGCGCTGGGCCGCCTGGTCCAGGCGCTGTCCGATCGCAGCCGCGGCGGCCTCGGCGCGCTTCGCCTGCTCGCTCAGGCCGGCGATCGCGCCGGCATCGGGGATCGGCGCGCGCTGAGCGGCCGTTGCCAGCTCCGTCGCCCGGCTGCTCGCGGCCTGCGCGTCGGCTCCGGCCTTGGCGGCCGCCGCCGCCTGGCCTTGCAGGGCCTCGGTCCGGCTCTGGAGGGCCGCGAGCTGGCTGCGCAGGCCTGCGACATCCTCGGCGCTAATCACGGGCGTGGCCCGGCTCATCGCCAGCATGACGAGCCCCGCGCCGATGACGCCGCCGACGATGCCGGCCAGCGCCATGGCGGGCACAAGCGAGCGGCGCGGCTGCGGGACCGGCTCGGGACGGGCGGCGGCGGGCGCCGCGGCTGCGGTGGTCGGCTTCGCCTCGGATTCGGAGTCAGGCGCAGGCTCCGCGACAGGCGGAGCCGAGAATTCCTCGGGTAGGGCCTCCGTGGGCAGGACTGAAGCGGAGGATGCCGCCAGGGCCTGCGCCTTCGCGTCGGTGGCAGCTTCGGTCACGTCCTGCGCCTTGGCCTCCAACGTCGGCGGCGTGCGGCGGGAGCGCGGACGCCTTTGTAATGAGGTCTCGGTCTCGGCCATCGCGTCCTTGTCGGTCTCGACGCCGGCCGTCTCAGCGGGGATGTCCGTAGCTCCCTCCATCCTGCGATTGCGAGCCGATACCTGGTCGAGCGCGGCCAGAAGCGCCGCCTCCTCGGGGTGCTCGGCGACGAGAACCGTGTCGGCTCCCGCAGCGATCAGCGGGGCCGCGACCTCGGCCGAGAGCGCGACATGGGTCAGTGCCATGGCCTCGTCGCCCAGATGGACGGCCTTGGCCAGCCTGACGAAGGTGTCCGCTCCACGCGGAGAATAGTGCAGGGCCGCATCGACCCGGCCCTCGACGATCGCCTTGGCGGCCTCCTCGGGCAGCATGGCGACGGCCTCAGCCGCATAGGCTGTCCAGATATCGACGGTGAAGCCGGCCTTCGCCAGCATGTCGGGCAGATCGTCATGACGATCGCGGCCGGCGATCAGCAGCAGGCGCGCGCCGGCCGGCAGGTTGCTGCCGATGAGGTCGAACAGGTCGTGGCGGTCGCCGCCGGCGCTGCGGGCATCGCCGAATCCGGCCGCGCGGACGGCTTCCGCCGTGCGGGCCCCGACGCTGAAGACCGGCAGGTCGCGCCATGCCGCCGGGCCCTCGCTGAGCGCCGCCACGGCGTTCCCGCTGGTCAGGACGATCGCGGCGAATTCGCCCTCGGGGCTTTCGTCCGGCAGCCGGACGATCGTGAATAGCGGCGCCAGCACCGGCTCGTGGCCGCGCGCGCGGATGGCCTGCGCGCTGCGCTGGGCGTCGCTTTCGGGGCGGAAGACGAAGATGCGCATGAGGTGTCCTTACAGTCTCGCCACGACGTCAGCCATAGATACCGTGCGGAGCCAAAACACGCAGGGCGCGCCCAAGTTCGGCGCCCATCGCGGCGGCGTCGCCGACGGATGCGGTCTGCTCGTCGCCGGCGCTCGCCGTTCCATCGGGCGAAAGCAGGAGACCGCGCAGATGGACCTTGCCGTCCGCGACGGTGGCGTGGCCGGCGATCGGCGTGCGGCAGGAGCCGTCGAGTTCGGTCAGGAAGGCGCGCTCGGCCGCCAGGGCGACGCCCGTATCGCGGCACAGGATGGGTCCGAGCGCGTCTGCCGCCGCCTCGTCGCCGGCACGGATCACGACCGCGATCGCGCCCTGGCCGACGGCGGGCAGGAATTCGTCGACCGGCAGGACGCCGGAGACCCTGTCCGCCAGGCCCAGCCGCTTCAGCCCGGCGAGCGCGAGCAGCGTCGCGCCGATCTCGCCGCTCGCTACCTTGGAGAGCCGCGTGCCAACATTGCCGCGCAGCAGGATGATGTCGAGGTCGGGCCGCAGCCGCCGCAGCATCGCCTGCCGGCGCAGCGAGGCCGAGCCGACGATCGCGCCCCGGGGCAGATCGAGAATGCGAACGGCGTCGCGCGCGATCAGCGCGTCGCGGGCGTCCTCGCGCGGCAGGTAGCCGGCGATAACGAGGCCTTCGGGCAGGGCGGTCGGCAGATCCTTGGCGGAATGAATCGCGAAATCGATGCGGCTATCGACCTGGGCTGTGTCGATTTCCTTGGTGAAGAGGCCCTTGCCGCCGGCCTCGGCCAGCGGGCGGTCCTGGATCGCGTCGCCGGTCACCTTGATGATGTCGAGCGGTAGCTCACTGGCGTCCCAGCCATGGGCCTGCGCGAGGCGCCCTGCGAATTCATGGGCCTGGGCGAGCGCGAGCGGGCTGCCGCGCGTGCCGATGACGAATCGGCCGGCGGGCCTGGTCTGGAGAGAAGCAGCGGTCTCGGTCATGCGCCTTACGTCTTCCCCCGACTATCGAGCCTTCCGGCGCAGGGCCCGATCCGGATGGATCGCGAGCCTGCGCCGCAGCCCCTTGGCCTTATGGTCGCCCGCGCACTATACGAGGGAATTCCCGGCGGCAAACCATCAGGCTGTCGCAGCATCCTTTCAGCTCTCCGCGAGACCCGATCGACGACCATGCGTGTTCTGGGCATAGAGACGACTTGCGACGAGACTGCGGCCGCGATCGTCGGATTGTCTCCGGCCGGCAAGCCCGAGATCCTGTCGAATGCGGTGCTGAGCCAGATCGCAGCGCATGCGGCCTATGGCGGCGTCGTGCCCGAGATCGCGGCGCGCGCCCATGTCGAGGCGCTCGACCGCATCGTCGCGCGCGCTTTCGCGGAGGCCGATCTCGAACCGCATCAGATCGACGCCGTCGCGGCCGCCGCAGGTCCCGGCCTCGTCGGGGGCGTCATGGTCGGGCTCACGACCGCAAAGGCGATTGCGCTCGTGACCGGAAAGCCCTTCATCGCGGTCAATCATCTGGAGGCCCATGCGCTGACGGCGCGGCTGACGGACAATCTTGCCTTCCCCTATCTCCTGCTGCTGGTGTCGGGCGGGCATACGCAGTTGCTCGTGGTGCGCGGCGTCGGCGATTATCTCAAGCTCGGCGGCACGATCGACGACGCGGTCGGCGAGGCCTTCGACAAGATCGCCAAGATGCTGGGGCTGGCCTATCCCGGCGGCCCCTCGGTCGAGCGCGAGGCCGAGGCCGGCGATCCCGAGCGTTTCGATTTCCCGCGTCCGATGAGCGGCCGGCCCAAGCCCGACTTCTCGCTCTCGGGGCTCAAGACGGCAGTCAGACTCGTGGCCGAGCGGATCGCGCCGCTGTCGGATCGCGATGTCGCCGATCTCTGCGCCTCGTTCCAGGCGGCGGTGGTCGATCTCCTAGTCGACCGCGCGCGTGCCGGCCTGCGCGCCTGTCGCGAGGCCGGCGTCATGCCGGGCGCGCTCGTCGTCGCCGGCGGCGTTTCGGCCAACCAGCCGATCCGTCGCGGCCTGACCCGTCTCGCCACCGAGGCCGGCCTGCCGATGATCGCGCCGCCGCTGTCGCTGTGCGGCGACAATGGCGCGATGATCGCCTGGGCGGGGCTGGAGCGGCTGAAGCTCGGCATGGTCGATGACATGGGCGCGCTGGCGCGGCCGCGCTGGCCGCTGGACGAATTGCGCCCAAAGCCATGAAGCGTGCGCAACCATGAGCGGGGCGACGCTGTTCCAGACGATCGGCGTCGTCGGCGCGGGCTCCTGGGGGGCGGCGCTGGCGCTGGCAGCGGCCCGCGCCGGTCGCGAGGTCGTGCTCTGGGCGCGCGACGAAGACACCGTGGCCGCGATCCGCGCGACCCGGGAAGCGCCGCGCCTACCAAGCGTGACCTTGCCCGGCAGCGTGCGCGCCACCGCATCGTTGGCCGATCTGGCGCAGGCCCGCGCGCTCGTGCTGGCCGTGCCGACCCAAGCCTTGCGGCAGGTCTGCGAGGGTCTCGCGCTCGCCGTGCCCGCGGGTTTGCCTGCCATTTCCGCGGCCAAGGGGATCGAGCAGGGCAGCGACCTGTTCACCACCGACATCATCGCCGACGCTTTTCCCGGCTCGGTCCCTGCCATCCTGTCGGGGCCGAGCTTCGCGGCGGATGTCGGGCGCGGTCTGCCGACCGCGGTGACGCTGGCGGCGGTCGACCCCTATCTGGCGCAGGCGCTCGCCGAGGCGCTCAGTTCGGCGGCCTTCCGGATCTATCACAGCGCCGATCCGCGCGGCGTCGAGATCGGCGGGGCGGCCAAGAACGTGCTCGCCATCGCCGCCGGCATCGCTGTCGGGCTCGGCTATGGCGAGAGCGCGCGCGCCGCGCTGGTGGCGCGCGGCTTCGCCGAATTGCGGCGGTTCGGGGCGGCCTATGGTGCGAGCCCCGAGACGCTGATGGGGCTTTCGGGCCTGGGCGATCTCGTGCTGAGCTGTTCGTCGGCGCAGTCGCGCAATTTCTCGTTCGGGCTCGCGCTCGGGCAGGGGCGGGCGCTGGCGGAGGCGTCGGGCGGCAACCTGGCCGAGGGCGCGTTCACGGCCGGCGCGCTCGCCGAGATGGCGCAGGCGCGCGGCGTCGAGATGCCGATCGCGCAGGCGATCGCGGATATCATCGCCGGGCGCGGTGGCGTGCGCGAGGCGGTGGCGGGGCTGCTGTCCCGGCCGATCCGCGCGGAATTGTGAGGAGACGCATATGGCTGGCGACTGGTCCGACCTGAAGAAGCGCGTGGCGCGCGGCCTCGCCGAGGTGAAGAAGACGACGGGTTCCGAACTCGTCGCCGAGAGCCTGCCCGTGGCGCTGGCCGGCCGCGTGCCGGCGGGGCCGGTGATCCAGCTCCGGCGCAGGCGGGCGGAGGATGCGCATCGGTTCGTGCTGATCCTGCCCTTCGGCGAAGGCGAGGTCAGGGTCGAGCTCGACCCGCAGGATTATGCCGCGCTGACCCGCGAAATGGTCCGATTCTGGAACGAGAACGGGCAGGCGGCGTCCCGGCCGCCCGTGCCGCTGGCCGACGAGGCCGAGAAGGATTGAGGAAACGCGCATGCCTCATTGGCTGATCAAATCCGAACCGTCGAAATGGTCCTGGGACGAGCAGGTCGCGGCCGGCGCGAAGGGCACGCATTGGGACGGGGTGAAGAACCACACCGCCAAGCTCAACCTGATGGCGATGAAGAAGAGTGAGCAGGTCTTCTTCTACCATTCCAATGAGGGGCTCGAGGTCGTCGGCATCGTCGAGGTGATCCGGGAAGCCTATAACTGGATCCCCGGCGAGCCCTGGGTGCTGGTCGATTTCAAGGCGGTGAAGCCCTTGCCGAAGCCGGTGACGCTGGCGCAGGTCAAGGCCGAGCCTAAACTCGCCAAGATGGCGCTGGTCACGTCGTTCCGGCTTTCGGTGCAGCCGGTGACGGACGACGAATGGGCACTCGTCTGCAGGATGGGCGGGCTGTAGCCTGACCCCGTCATTGCGAGCGCAGCGAAGCAATCCAGAGGGTTGCGCGAGACGCTGGATTGCTTCGCTTCGCTCGATGACGTTTGATCAGTCGTCTGTGTTCGGAAACGGCCCCGGCGGCGGCCTCTGCCCGGCCGCGAGTTGTCGCGTCGCCGTGACGTAATCCGGATGTGGAGCCAGCGCCTCGGGCCCGTAGGCGGCATCCGTACCGTGCCAGCGCAGCAGCCGGTCAAGCCAGCTCCGGTGCAGGCGGCCGGGGCCGATGATCTGCGTGATCTCCTTCCTCTCCGGCTCCTGATGGCCGCGCTCGATCTGGCGCGGCTGACGCGGATAGAGGAAGCGCGTCCACCAGTCCGGCCGTGAATCATGGACCTCGCCTTCTGGCGCGGACGCGACCAGACCCTGCGCCGGGTCGGCGTCGAAGGGCGGGGCGAACAGGAGTCCTGCCGCCGCCGCGCGCTCGATCATCCAGCGCAAGGTCACGTCGGCGAGTTCGCGGTTGGCGTAGCCGCCGCCGACATCGGAATGGACGCCGGGAAACCAGATCTGCTCGAAGCGCTGCTCGTTAGGCTGGCCGGTCTCCTTCGCGCGCTTCTCGGCGGCCGTCGGCTCGTTCCAGATCGTCGGCAGGAACTGCAGGCGCTCATCGTCGATCGAGAGCGCGTGATAGGCGTGCGCGACATGCGGGTTGAGGTCGTGGTCGTGGAAGCGGTGCGGGGCGAAGGACAGCTCATAGTCGCGGAAGCCGAGCGGGATGCCGAGCGAGCGCACCGTGTCCCAGACGCCGATCAGCCAGGGCGCACGGGCGGCCTCGTCCTGATGTTCCGGCCAGCCATGATCGCGCCGGAAGTCGGCCGCCCTGTCGCGGCGTGCGGTCACGTCCGCGATCTTGTAGATGGCGTAGGCGCGGTCGGTCAGCGCCTTGCGCGCGGCATGGTCGGTGCGCAGATCGCTGCCGTCCTTCTGGCGGCGCGAGGGCAGGCCGATGCGGCCGAGCATGCCGCCGATGCTGCGGGCGGTGTAGGCGCCGCGGCTGAAACCGAACAGGAAGATGCGGTCGCCGGGCTCGTAGACTTCCGACAGGAAATCGTAGCCGTCCTTGATGTTTTGCGAGATGCCCTTGCCGAAGGCCTTGCCGACGAGATCGCCGAATTCGATGCCGACGCCGGCGTCATAGCGCGTCATCTGACGAGCGCCCGGACCGGATTCGTCGAGCGCGCGCGCGAACAGCAGTTCGACATTGCTGTCGGGGCCGAAATCCTTGGTGTTGCCGGTGCCGTCGGAAAAGAATGCGATGGTCTTGGCCATGGTCGCCTCCCGCTGCGGACCCACCATAACATGACGCACGGCAACCGTGGATTGCGTCGTTCTCCGGGATGTTTCTAGCCCGAAAGTGCGAGGCCCGCGCGCTTGCCGCGACGCCGCTGGACCTTATGATGCGGCCGGTTACATGCAGTGGACGGAGCGCGCAGGTCGCGGCTCCAGAGCGACAATCACGGCCGAAAATCAGGTCGGCCCAAATCGAAGACGGCCCAAGTCTGGGGGAGACGCATATAATGTCCGAGACGACCTATGACGTGCCGGCCGCATGGGCCAAGAAGGCCCATCTGAACGACGCCAAGTACAAGAAGATGTATGCGGCCTCGATCAAGGATCCCGACAGGTTCTGGGGCGAGCAGGGCAAGCGGATCGACTGGTTCAAGCCCTATACCAAGGTGCGCAACGCCAGCTATAAGCCCGGCAAGGTCTCGATCAAATGGTATGAGGACGGCACGACCAACGTCGCGTTCAACTGCGTCGACCGGCATCTCGCCACGCGCGCCAAGCAGACCGCGATCATCTGGGAGGGCGACGACCCGTCCGAGTCGAAGAAGATCAGCTACGGGCAGCTTTACACCGAGGTCTGCACCTTCGCGAACGTGCTCAAGGCCAAGGGCGTCAAGAAGGGCGACCGGGTCACGATCTACATGCCGATGATCCCCGAGGCGGCCTACGCCATGCTCGCCTGCGCGCGCATCGGCGCGGTGCATTCAATCGTCTTCGGCGGTTTTTCACCGGATTCGCTGTCGGGGCGCATCGAGGGCGCGACCTCGGACGTCGTCATTACCGCCGATGAGGGTTTGCGCGGCGGGCGAAAAGTGCCGCTCAAGGTCAATGTCGATGCGGCGGCCGAAAAGGTCCCGGTGAAAACCGTGATCGTGGTCAAGCGCACCGGCGGCGACGTTGCGATGCAGGACGGCCGCGACGTCTGGTATCACGAGGAGGCGGCCAAGGTCTCGGGCCACTGCCCGCCGGTCGAGATGAAGGCGGAGGATCCGCTCTTCATCCTCTACACCTCGGGCTCGACGGGTAAGCCCAAGGGCGTGCTGCACACCACCGGCGGCTATCTCGTCTACGCCTCGATGACGCATAAATACGTCTTCGACTACCACGACGGCGACATCTACTGGTGTACCGCCGATGTCGGCTGGGTCACCGGCCACAGCTACATCGTCTATGGCCCGCTCGCCAACGGCGCGACCACGCTGATGTTCGAGGGCATCCCGACCTATCCGACGATCTCGCGCTTCTGGGATGTCGTCGACAAGCACAAGGTCAACACCTTCTACACCGCGCCCACCGCGATCCGCTCGCTGATGGGCGCGGGCGAGGAGCCGGTGAAGAAGACGAAGCGCAAGTCGCTGCGCCTGCTCGGCTCGGTTGGCGAGCCGATCAATCCGGAAGCCTGGGAGTGGTATCACCGCGTCGTCGGCGACCGGCGCTGCCCGATCGTCGACACCTGGTGGCAGACCGAGACCGGCGGCATCCTGATCACGCCGCTGCCGGGCGCGACGAAGCTGAAACCCGGCTCGGCGACGCGGCCCTTCTTCGGCGTCAAGCCCGAGATCGTCGACGCCGAGGGCAAGGTGCTGCTCGGCGCCTGCGAAGGAAACCTCGTCATCGCCGAAAGCTGGCCCGGCCAGATGCGCACGGTCTATGGCGACCACAAGCGCTTCGAGGAAACCTATTTCGCGACCTATCCGAACAAGTATTTCACCGGCGACGGCTGCCGGCGCGACGCCGACGGCTATTACTGGATCACCGGCCGCGTCGACGACGTGATCAACGTCTCGGGCCACCGCATGGGCACCGCCGAGGTGGAGAGCGCGCTGGTGGCGCATCCCAAGGTCTCGGAGGCGGCGGTGGTCGGCTATCCGCACGACATCAAGGGGCAGGGCATTTACGCCTATGTCACGCTGATGACCGGCGAAAAGGCGTCCGACGCGCTGCGCAAGGAACTGGTCGCGCATGTCCGCAAGGAGATCGGCCCGATCGCTTCGCCCGACCTGATCCAGTTCTCGCCGGGCCTGCCCAAGACGCGTTCGGGCAAGATCATGCGCCGCATCCTGCGCAAGATCGCCGAGGACGAGTTCGGGGCGCTGGGAGACACCTCGACTTTGGCCGATCCTGCCGTGGTCGACGACCTGATCGCGAACCGGCAGAACAAGCGGACGTCGGCCTAGCCCGGGCTTGAGTCGGACAAGCGGTCGCGTTCTGGCTTCAGGACGCGACCGAGGCGCAATCACCTGCGCTTCACGAGCGTCTGCTGCGTGAGAGCAGAGCCCAGACGCGAAGGTCGAAGACGACCTTCGCCGTCGCGAGAACCACGAGGGTGCAGAACGCCGCCTTCGACAGCGGCTCCATCGTCCCTTCGATCAGCAGGGCATGCATCACGCTGCCGAAGACGATGACGATTGCAAGAGCCGTGTGGCCGATGCGCCAGATCTTGGGCGGGACGCGCAGGCGCGCGCGGAACGCCGCCAGCGCGGCGGCTGCGAACGCCGCCCACATCGCGACGACTCCCCACACCGAAAAAGGCGTTGGGGACGCGAACAGCAGCGCGTCGATGACGTCAGGCGCGCTCGTCAGCCAAAGCCCGGCGACATGGAGGACGATCATCGCCACCAGCGAGATTCCAAGCCAGCGATGGACGCTGCGGCCGCGCCGCGTCGGCAGACCCGGCAGATAGCCGCCGGCAAGGAGGGGTTGGGCCAGCAGAACGGCCATCGCAAGCACCCCCGCGAAGCCGGACGCGACATAGACGCCGTTACGCCAGGCGAGCAACGGGCTCGTGGCGGCCAGGGCGATCGGCGCCGCCACGACGAGGGCAAGCGCCGCCCAGATCAGGGCGCTCCGAACCCGCGTCAAGCCATTCAGGCCGGCTGAAGGACGAAATGCGCGCTGAGGCGGGTGTCGCGCGAACTCGCCATCACGGGTCGCAGGAACACGGTCTTGAAGCCGTCTCCTTCATAGGCGAGATGGCCATGGGCCTGGCCGAAGGCCGGGATGATCTGCGGCATTTCCAGCCGGAACGCGCCGTCCGGTCCCGTGAGCGTAGCACCGTGGCTGTGTCGGTCGTCCTCGCGCCCCTCGGTGGTATGCGCCCAGATCTGGATGCGCATGCCCGGCAGCGGCGCGCCGTCGCCTGCGCGCCGCACGGTGCCCGTCATCCAGAAACCGCCGCCGCCGATGCGGCTGACGATCGGGGCGCCGGGAATGTAGTTGTTGGCGCCGCCACGCATCGTCGGCGTCGGCGCAAGGCCTTGGGCGCTCGCCGGAAGCAGCAGACCAGAGGTTCCGCCGAGCAGCGTGGCGCCGGCCATGACGGATCCGGCCGCAAGAAAGGTGCGTCGGGTCGATGGAATTCTGCTCAACGCGCTATCTCCTATTCCGCCTTGCGGTGGTGACTGCTGACCCGTCTCTTCGGCTCATGCCACGCGCCAAGGCAGGGCCACTCGCTAGCCAGCGATACTCTTCATAAAAGGGGCCGGATTGCGGAGGAGCAAGGTCGTGAGCAGGCAAGAACGCGCGACATCTGAGCGTTTTCCATCGAGGCGAAGCGCCATTTTCAGAGCATTCACAGGCAGTTGATCCGTCGATGCCTTCCGCCCGACGGCGGGTGATCACGAAATCGCGTTCAGCCTCTGTGACGACAGGCGAGCGCTGCGCCCGCGACGTCTGTCGAGGCTTAGACCCAGCGCAAGGGCCGCTGCGCGACCGACGGCCGCGCGGGTCGCTATGCCCACTCCCCCTGCCTGAACACCGGCACGCGCGACCCGTCCTCGCGGACGCCATCGATGTCGATCTCGTTGGAGCCGATCATCCAGTCGATATGGATCAGGCTGGAATTTCCGCCCTGGGCCGCGATCTGCTCAGGCGAAAGCGAGGCCCCATCGAGGAAGCATTTCGCGTAGCACTGGCCGAGCGCGATGTGGCAGGCGGCGTTCTCGTCGAACAGGGTGTTGAAGAACAAGAGCCCGCTCTGCGAGATCGGCGAGGAGTGCGGAACCAGAGCAACCTCGCCGAGCCGGCTCGCACCGTCGTCGGTCTCCAGCACCTTGCCGAGCACGGCCTCGCCTCGCGTGGCATGAGCCTCGACGATGCGGCCGGCCTCGAAGCGCACGGCGATCTCGTCGATCAGCGTGCCCTGATAGGAGAGCGGCTTGGTCGATCGGACATGGCCCTCGACGCGCAGGGCGTGGGGCGTGGTGAAGACCTCCTCGGTCGGGATGTTGGCGTTGCAGGTGACGCCGTTCTTCGCGGTGGAGGCGCCGCCCTGCCATTCATGGCCGTCGGCGAGCCCGATCGTCAGGTCGGTCCCGGGGCCGGTGTAATGCAGGGCCGAAAAGCGCTGGCCGTTCAGCCATTTGGTCCGCTCGGCGAGCGTCGCGTTATGGGCCGCCCAGGCCGGGATCGCATCGTCGCGGTCGACGCGGGAGGCCGCAAAGATCGCGTCCGCCAGCTTGCCGACGGCGATGTCGTCGGTGTCGCCCGGAAACACCTGCCGCGCCCATGACAGCGTCGGATAGGCCAGGATGTTCCAGTTGATGTCGAAGCCGGCGATCTTCTCCAGCGCCGGCTTGTAGGCGATCGAATTGGCCTTGCTGGCGCGGCCGACCTTCTGCGGGTCCTGACCCGACAGGAGCATCGGGTCGTCGCCGACGATGGCCAGCCGCGCCGTGTTGGCGGAGAACGCCTTGGCGACGCCCTCGTAAAGCCAGCCTGCGGCGCGATCGAAGCTGGCGTCGTTGGCGAATTTGTAGCGCGCCAGTGTCGTCTCCTCGTCCGACAGCATCGGCACGACCAGTCCGGCGCCGGCCCTGTAGGCGTGCTCGGCGATCCTGCGCACCAGCGGCAGGGCCGCGACCGGCGCGGTCAGGAACAGATCCTGTCCCTCCTGCAGGTTGAGGCCGACCTTGACGGCGACCTCGGCGAGGCGGTCGAGTTTTGCGGAGTCGATCGGGATCGTGGTGTGCAGGGTCATAGGAGGCGCGGCCATTCGCGATTGTGTCGGAGGCGGCATTGCTCTCCGAAATCCGGCCGGGGTCAACCCATACTCACAGGCTCAGCGAAGGCCACGCCGCTTGCCCGGAGCGGGAATCTTGCGGCCATAGAGTTCCAGCCTGTGGCGCACGATCTCGTAGCCGAGTTCCGC
Source organism: Rhizobiales bacterium CCH3-A5 (assembly GCA_001556025.1). Taxonomy (GTDB): domain Bacteria; phylum Pseudomonadota; class Alphaproteobacteria; order Rhizobiales; family Beijerinckiaceae; genus Allobosea. The sequence continues at coordinate 112,494 of LSIB01000006.1, read as the reverse complement.
CGCGATCTTGGCCTGCAGCGCCTCGATCTCGGGCGAGGAGAACTCGACCACCTGCCCGCTTTCGACATCGATCAGATGGTCGTGATGCTGTTGGTCGGCGTGCTCGTAGCGCGAGACGCCGTTCTCGAAGGCGTGGCGCTCGATCGCGCCTTGCGTCTCCAGAAGCTTCATCGTGCGGTAGACAGTCGAGAGCGACAGCGTTGGGTCCTGCGCGAAGGCGCGGGTGAAGATGCCCTTTGCGTCGGGGTGGTCGTCGGCTTCGGCGAGAACGCGCAGGATCAACCGGCGTTGCTGCGTCATGCGCAGGCCCGCATCCCGGAGCTGGCCCTCGAAACCGGCCACGCGCTGATCGATTCCCGTCATCCCAACGCCATAGCAATGCTGAGAGGCGTTTGCAAAAAGAGCTTGTTGCAAATCCAAGAATGCTTCTTGCAAATCATTGTCAGGAGCGTTGACAGATGCAACTGGTTTGCAATAGCGTGATGGGCGTCGCGGATCGGTAGGAGAGAACATGCTTTTGCGTCGCCACGTCATGGCTCTGGCCGCTCTCGCCATCTCAGGCGGAATTTCGCTCGGCGCCCATCAGGGTCTCGCGCAAGCCACGCCGGCCAAGCCGCTGCGGGTCGTCACCACCTTCACGATCATCCAGGACATGGCGCAGAACGTCGCCGGCACGGCGGCGATCGTGGAATCGATCACAAAGCCCGGCGCCGAGATCCACGACTACCAGCCGACCCCGCTCGACGTGGTCAAGGCGCAATCGGCCGATCTCGTGCTCTGGAACGGGATGAACCTCGAGCGCTGGTTCGAGCGCTTCTTCGAGAACGTCAGGAACGTGAAAAGTGCGGTGGTGACGGACGGCATCGCGCCTATCGGGATCAGGGAAGGCCCCTATGAGGGCAAGCCCAACCCGCATGCCTGGATGTCGACGGCGAGCGCGCTGATCTATGTCGAGAACATCCGCAAGGCGCTGGCCGAGGCCGACCCCGCCAATGCCGCGATCTATGCGAAGAACGCCGCCGACTACGGCGCGAAGCTGAAGGCGATCGATGCGCCGCTTCGCGCGCGGCTCGACAAGGTGCCGGCCGACAAGCGCTGGCTGGTCTCCAGCGAGGGCGCGTTCAGCTATCTCACGCGCGATCTCGGCTGGAAGGAGGCCTATCTCTGGCCGATCAACGCCGACGAGCAGGGCACGCCGCAGCAGGTGCGCCGCCTGATCGACCTCGTCCGGAAGAACAAGATCCCCGCCGTGTTCAGCGAGAGCACGATCTCCGACAAGGCCGCGAGGCAGGTCGCGCGCGAGACCGGCGCGAAATATGGCGGCGTGCTCTATGTCGACTCGCTGTCGGCCGAGACTGGCGCCGTGCCGACCTATCTCAAGCTGCTCGAGGTCACGGTCGAGACGATCGCCAAGGGGTTCGGCCAATGAAGCCCGCCTCGGCGAACGAGCTTCGCGAGACCGGGCCGACGCCCTCTGTCGTCGTCAGCGGCGTCACGGTGCGCTACGCCAATGGCGTCACGGCCGTCAACGACGCGTCCTTCGCGCTCGGGCCGGGTACGATCTGCGCGCTGGTGGGGATCAACGGCTCGGGCAAATCGACCATCTTCAAGACGTTGATGGGTTTCCTTAAGCCGGCGAAGGGCATGGTGTCGATCGCCGGTATGGAGGTGCGCGATGCGCTGAGGCGCGGGCTCGTCGCCTATGTGCCGCAGGCCGAGGAAGTCGACTGGACTTTTCCGGTGCTGGTCGACGATGTCGTGATGATGGGCCGCTACGGCCATATGAATTTTCTCCGCATCCCGGCCAAGGCCGATCGCGACGCGGTCGACGACGCGCTGGCCAGAGTCAACATGCTGGAGTTCCGTCGCCGCCAGATCGGCGAACTGAGTGGCGGCCAGCGCAAGCGCGTGTTTCTGGCGCGCGCGCTGGCCCAAGGGGGTCAGGTCATCCTACTCGACGAACCCTTCACCGGCGTCGACGTCAAGACGGAGGACGCGATCGTCGGCCTGATGCGCGATCTGCGCGCTGAGGGCCGGCTGATGCTGGTCTCGACGCATAATCTCGGCTCGATTCCGGATTTCTGCGATCAGGTCGTGATCATCAACAAGACGGTGATGGCGGCGGGGCCGACCGAGACCACCTTCACGCAGGACAATCTGCAGAAGGCCTTTGGCGGCGCGCTCAGGCATTTCCGGCTCGGCGGCTCCGACCTTCACGACGACGCCGATGGCCGGCGCGTCACCGTCATCACCGATGACGAGCGCCCGCTCGTGCTTTATGGCGAACGCGACCGCGAAAAGCTGGCCGGCGGCGACAAGGAGGGGATCGCGCGCGACAATCCCAAACCAGAGCGGCAGTCATGATCGCGCTGCTGCTGGAGCCTTTCGGCTACCAATACATGGTCAAGGCGATCTGGGTCTCCGCGCTGGTCGGTGGGGTCTGCGCCTTCCTGTCCTGCTATCTCATGCTCAAGGGCTGGTCGCTGATGGGCGACGCGCTGGCGCATGCGATCGTGCCGGGCGTCGCGCTCGCCTATCTGCTGGCTCTGCCCTATGCGGCCGGGGCGTTCCTGTCAGGGCTGCTGGCCGCGCTCGCCATGGCGCTGGTTCGGGTGCGGACGAAGCTGCGAGAGGACGCCGTCATCGGCATCGTCTTCACCACCTTCTTCGCCATCGGGCTGCTGATCGTCTCGATCAATCCGACATCCGTGAACGTCCAGTCGATCGTGCTTGGCAACATCCTCGGCATTTCCGACGAGGACGTGGTGCAGGTCGCGATCATCGCGGCCGTTTCGCTCGTGATCCTGGTCGCGCGCTGGAAGGACATGATGCTGGTCTTCTTCGACGAGAACCAGGCGCGCGCCGTCGGGCTGTCGCCGACGCGGATGAAGATCCTGTTCTTCGTGCTGCTCTCGGCCTGCACGGTCGCGGCGCTGCAGACGGTCGGGGCCTGCCTCGTCATCGCCATGGTGGTGACGCCGGGCGCGACCGCCTATCTCCTGACCGACCGTTTCGGCCGCCTGATCGTCATCGCGGTGACCATGGGCGTCGTCACCAGCGCGGTCGGGGCCTATGCGAGCTATTTCCTCGACGGCTCGACGGGGGGCATGATCGTGGTGCTGCAGACCGTGCTGTTCCTGATCGCCTTCGTCTTCGCGCCCAAGCATGGAAGGCTCGCGGCGCGGCGTGCGGCCGGCGCACAGGCGGAGCCGGCGACATGAGCCTGATCGAGACCTGGCTGCTCGCGCCTTTCGTCCATGAGTTCATGCAGCGCGGCCTTGTCGTCGCCGTGCTGGTCGGCACGGTCTGCGCGGTGCTGTCCTGCTTCCTCGTGCTCAAGGGCTGGTCGCTGATGGGCGACGCGGTCTCGCATGCGGTGCTGCCGGGCATCGTCCTTGCCCATATCGTCAGCCTGCCTCTGGCGGTCGGGGCCTTTGCTGCAGGTTTGGGCTGCGCGCTTGGCATCGGCTATCTCAAGGAGAACAGTCGAGTGAAGGAGGACACGGTGATGGGCATCGTCTTCTCCGGCATGTTCGCACTCGGGCTCGTGCTCTTCGTCAAGGTCGATACGGACCAGCATCTCAATCATATTCTCTTCGGCAATGTGCTCGGCGTGCGCTGGGCCGACATCGCCGAGACGGCGCTGATCGCCGTGCCGACCATCGCGATCATGCTGGCCAAGCGCCGCGATTTCCTGCTGCATGCCTTCGACCCCGCGCATGCCCGCGCGATCGGGCTCAATGTCCGGCTTCTACATTTCGGCCTGCTGGCGCTGCTGGCCCTGACCATCGTCGCGGCGCTGAAGGCCGTCGGCATCATCCTCGTGGTGGCGATGCTGATCGCGCCCGGCGCGATCAGCTATCTCCTGACCCGGCAGTTCGACCGGATGCTCATGGTCGCCGTCAGCGTTGCGGTCACGTCGAGCGTGCTCGGCACGATCCTGAGCTTCCATATCGACGCGGCGACTGGCCCCTGCATCGTCGTGGTGCAGGCGGGCTTCTTCGTCGCCGCGCTGGCGGCGAGTCTGCGGAGATCGGCGCGGTTGGCGTCTCAGCCGCAGGGCTGAGCCAAAGTCACCAGCCCCCAGCCGAACTCGCGGTCGCGTCCCGGCTCGCCCAGATCCTTCGCGCTCGTCCGCAGGCTCGCCTCGACGGTCTTCGCCTGCGCGCCCTCGCGGCTGAGCGCGACGGCGAGCGCCGCCGTCACGAAAGGCGCGGCATAGGAGGTGCCCGACTGGCCGCGGCTCGCCCTGCGCGTCTGGGTCGCGGCGGCGGTGCCGAGATCGACGCCGGGCGCGGCGAAATCGACATAATCGCCGCGATTGGCCCTGCGGTAGAGTTTTCCTGCGCTGTCGATCGCGGTCACGGCGATGACGCCGTTATAGGCCGCCGGATAGACCGGCGCGGCGCGCGGGCCGTCATTGCCGGCCGCGGCGACCAGTATGGTGCCGCGCGCCACTGCTGCCTCCACCGCCGCGCGCAGCACCGGGTTGTCGGCTCCCGACAGGCTCATATTGACGAGCCCGATGTTGCGGGACAGCAGGAGATCGAGCCCGCGCACGAGGTCGAAGGTGTCGGCGGCGTCGGCCGAACCCGCCCGGTGGAAGACATCGACCGCCACGAGCCTGGCGTTCGGCAGCAGGCCCGGATTGAGCCCGTCAGCCTGTCCGACCAGCAGTGCAGCGATGGCGGTGCCATGGCTGGCGGAAGAGGCCCGTCGCTCCGGGCCGGTCATCGTCAGCGTCTCGACTGCGCCGATGCGGAAGGCCGGGTGGCCCGCCACGACGGCGGTGTCGATCATGCCGATCGTCGTCTCGACGCCGCAAGATCGCGGCGGGCCGGGCCAGCCGACCATGGCGAAGGGCGGGCAGCCGGCCGAGGAGCAGGGCAGGGCGGTCGGACGGTAGAGATCGTTGCGATCGACCGGCGTGTTCGGCAGCAGCCCGCGCAGCCTCTGCAATGCGGCGTCCGTGCTCTCGCGGCGCGACGAGCGCAGCCGGAGCACATCGTTGCCGATCGCGCCGAGCGGGGACCGGGCCAGCACCTCGAAGCCGGCGGCCGTCAGCGCCTCCGTCGCCTGTCCGTTTGCGACCATCGCGACGAATTCCGGCCTCGTCTCGCGCCTGGGCTGCCTGATGGGCTGCGCGCGCGGGGCGGGCCGCTGGTAGCGCGGGCGATAGGCACGCCCGCCGTCGTCGTCATCGTCGTCGTCATCGGCGAGAACGACTGTCGCGAGCATCGGCGTGGCGACAACGCCGAGCGGCAGCGCCGTCAGCAGCGACAGGCACAGGGCGGTCGCGCGCATGCGCCAGCCGCTGTCAAGGCGGGAACATCTGGTGTTCTGGTTGGACATGGCTGGCAAAACACTCTTCCTGTTCCGTCGCGCCTGACGCGCCTGATAAAAACGCGCGACGGCTGGAATAATTCCCGGTCCCGCGCGTTGTCGCAAGCAATGGCCCGTCGGCCGGGCGAGACCAGGGTGCAGGATGGGCGTCGATATCCGGTTGCAGCTCGTGACGATGCTGCCGCGATTGCGGCGATTTGCCGTCTCGCTGGCGCGCGATCGCGACCTTGCCGACGATCTCGTCCAGGCGACCTGCGAGCGTGCCTTGCGTGCGCAGGCCGGCTGGCAGCCCGGCACAAGGCTGGACAGTTGGCTCTATCGCATCATGCAAAATCTCTGGATCGACGACATGCGCAAACGCAAAAGCCATGGCGACGAGGTCGCGATCGAGGACCGGCACGATCTCGTCGGCGAGGAGGGAGCCCGCAGCGCCGAGGCCCGTCTGGCGGCGGCCGAGGTGATGCGCGCGCTGGATACCTTGCCCGACGAGCAGCGCAGCGTCGTGACGCTGGTCTGCGTCGAGGATCTCAGCTACCGCGAGGTCTCGGAGGTTCTGGAGATACCGCTGGGAACCGTGATGAGCCGCCTGTCGCGCGGACGCCTCGCGCTGGCGCGGCAGCTCGGACTTGGCGAGGGCGGCGGGATGCCGGCCCTGGGAGGCATGTCATGAACGCGCCCGCGATCACCGACGAGATGCTGGTCGCCTTCGCCGATGGCGAGGCCGACGAGGCGACGATCGACGCCGTCGCGCAGGCGCTCGAGACCGACGAGGCCCTGGCGCAAAGGCTCGACCTGTTCGTCACCACGCGTCAGATCCTCAAGACGGAACTCGACCCTGTCGTCCGCGAAGCGGTGCCCGACAGGCTGACGCGATTCGTGATGGGCGGCGCGCCGGATGCGGGAGCAAGGCCTGCGCTCGCGAGCCCCGCCGCGCCGAAACCGCGACGCTGGATCGCCCTGCCGATGGCGGCGGCTCTGGCCGGCATCGTCGCGGGTGGGCTGGGCTACTGGGCGGGCACAACCTCGCCGCAGGGGCGCGCCGGCGCTTCGGGGATGGCCGGGCTTGCCGCCGCCGACCCCGATTTGGCCCAGGCGCTGGCGAACGCGCCCGATGGCGAACGCCGTGCCTGGCGCGCGGCCGGCCAATCTGGCGAGATCGAGCTGCGCCAGAGCTTTCGCACCGAACGCGGGTTCTGCCGCAGCTTCGGCGTCAGCGAGAGCAAGGACACGGGCTGGGGCGGGCTCGCCTGCCGGCAGGGCACGGGGTGGAGCGCGCAGGTCGTCGTCGCCGAGCCGCGCATGGCGGATGGCGCGTTCCGGCCGGCGAGCGGTTCGGGCGCTGCGATCGACGCGTTTCTGGACGGCGCGAGGGCGGGCGATGCGCTCGATGCGGCGGCCGTGCGCGAGCAGATCGCCAAGGGCTGGCGCTGAAAGGGCTGGCGCTGAAGGGCCGGAGCCGAGCCGATCGGGCCTTCGCGAGAAAGATTTTCTCGGGCGGGAATAGATCGGCGGCCCGCCCGTTATCCTGATGCCGGGCAGTCAACCTCCGGCGTCGGGCCGGCTCTCCCGGACCCTGACGTCGGCGCCGGCGCAACAGGAGACACCGATGACAGATATCGACAGGACCCGCCGGTCGCTGCTGCGCACCGCGCTGAGCGCCTTGCCGGCCATCGCGCTCGCGGGCGCAACACTCACCGTCGCGACCACGGCCAAGGCAGATGACGACGACAATGGCGGCAGGCGTCGCGGCCGCGGCGGCCGGCGTCAGCGTGGCGGCAACGACGACGACGATTGAGACTGCCCCGAGAGGATGGTGGCAGCGCTCCGGCCGATGGCCGGAGCGTTTTTTGTCCCGGGATCAGGCCGCGCGCAGGGCCGTGCCGTCCTGCGTATCGTCCTGAGCGCGCCTGACCGTGATGCTCTGGTTCAGGCATTGGCAGTTGAACTCGCTGGTCAGGAAGGCGATGTCGGCGGCGTCGCGGCCGCTGCCGATGCGAACCATGCCCTCGACGGGGGCGAGCCGCGTCGGATCGACCAGCCACCAGCGGTCGCCGAGATAGACCTCGAAGACGGCATGAAAATCCGGCGGGTCGAGATCGAGCGCATAGGCGCTGACGGCGCGCGCGGGAATGTTCAGCGCCCGCGTCAGCGTGATGCCGAGATGGCTGAAATCGCGGCAGACGCCGGCGCGGTCGATGAAGGTCCGTTCGGCCGTGGTCAGCGCGTTGCTGACGCCATGGACATAGTCGACATGTTCATAAAGCCAGTCGAGCACCGCCAGCACGCGCGCGCCGCCGAGTGGGACGTTGCGGAATTCGCGCTGGGCGAAGCGCATGAACTCGTCGGACGGACAGAACCGGCTCGGCAGCACATAGGGCAAAACCTCGCGCGGCAATTGCGACCAATCGTGCTGGAAGGCGTCCGCCGGCAGTGTCGTGCGCAGGCCGTTATCGACCGTGGCGCGGTAGCGGATCTCGACCTGGCCGCTTAGCGCGGCGCGGAAGCGCCGCTCGCCGGTCGCCATGTCCTCGTCGCGTATCAGGTCGGCAGGCGGCGAGATTTCAAGGCTTTCGGAGAGGATCGTCTGGTCGGGCGAGCGCGCCGCCTCGATCGCTGCGATCACCTGCGTCGCGCTGCCGAAGCCATAGGTCAACGCAGCCTCGATATCGAGTTTCATCCAAATTCCCCCGGACCATCATGTGGTGAGACTGGCCAACGCCGCCCCGCCGCCGATGTTCCCGGGCTGCGTCAGGCTGCGTCTCTGGCTGGCGTCAGCCCCTGCGCCACCTCGGCGAGGATGGCGAAGGAGCGCTTGCGCGCCGCATGGTCGAAGATCGGCGCGGTCGCCATGATCTCGTTCGCGCGTGTCGCCGTGATGAAGGTCGACAACTCGCGGGCGATCGTCTCAGGCGACCCGACGAAGGCGTAGCGCAGCATCTGCGAGGCCTGCATCTTCTCGTGAGGCGCCCAGTGCTGATCGATGTCATCGACGGGGGGCTTGAGCTTGCCGCGCGTGCCCCGGATCATGTCGAGGAAGCGCAACTGCTGCGATGTGAAGAGCCGTCGCGCCTCTGCATCAGTGTCGGCCGCTATCACCGAAATGCCGGGCATGGCATGGGGCGTCTTTGCCTGCTGCGACGGCCTGAAGCGCTCGCGATAGACGCTGAGCGCCTGCATCAGCGCTTCCGGTGCGAAATGCGAGGCGAAGGCGTAGGGCAGGCCAAGCTCTGCGGCGAGCTGTGCGCCGAACAGGCTTGATCCGAGAATCCAGAGCGGCACATTCAGCCCCGCGCCCGGCACGGCCTGGATCGACTGGCCGGGCTCGGCCGGCTCGAAATAGGCCTGCACCTCCATGACGTCGCGCGGGAAGTCGTGGGCGGCATGCGGGTCGCGCCGCATTGCCCGCATGGTGAGCTGGTCGGTGCCCGGCGCGCGGCCGAGCCCGAGGTCGATGCGGCCGGGAAACAGCGATTCCAGCGTGCCGAACTGCTCGGCGATGATCAGTGGCGCATGGTTTGGCAGCATCACGCCGCCGGCGCCGATCCGCATCGTCGAGGTGGCGGCGGCGAGCTGCCCGATCACCACGGCGGTGGCGGCGCTGGCGATCCCGGTCATGTTGTGGTGCTCGGCCACCCAGTAGCGGGTATAGCCGAGACCCTCGGCATGGCGCGCGAGGTCGATCGACTTGCGCAGCGCGTCGCCCGCGCTCTCGCCCTCGTTGACCGGCACGAGGTCCAGCACCGAAATCGCAACCATGGTCGCTCCGTTGGTCTCAGGCGCAAGCGTCGTAGCGCCCCACATTACAATGGGACCCGCCGCCACCGGTTTCCAGAGCCGAAAGCGCAGCGTCATGGCGTCCCTGCGCCGACGTTCTGCGTCGGATCGCGGCGCGGGCGAGGTTTCTGGTGTCGGCTGATTGCCAATGCGTGTACGGAAACATCTGGAAACAATCCGACGCGCGACGCTCGCGGGAGCGGGGCGTAGAGCCGGTTCGCGGCTGTATCGCGCCGCGCCGGAGCCGAGGCAGGGCATGAACCGCACCCCACATATCCTGATGGTCGAGGACGATCGCGAGATCGCCAACCTCGTCTCGCGCTTCCTGCGCAACCACGACATGCGGGTCAAGGCGGTACCGAACGGCCGCGAGATGGATGTCGCCCTGCGCGACGGCCGCTTCGATCTCGTGGTGCTCGACCTGATGCTGCCGGGCGAGGACGGGCTGTCGCTGTGCCGGCGGCTGCGCTCGGATGGGGCCATGCCGATCATCATGCTGACCGCCAAGGCCGAGGAGATCGACCGCATCCTCGGGCTGGAGATGGGGGCCGACGACTACCTCGTGAAGCCGTTCAACCCGCGCGAACTGCTCGCCCGCATCCGCGCCGTGCTGCGGCGCGCCTCCGCCCAGACCCAGCCGGAGATCGGCGAAAGCGTGGTGATCAGCTTCGAGGGCTGGAAGCTCGACAAGGCGGTGCGCCGGCTGTTCAACCCGGCCGGCGAGCGCGTCGCGCTGACAGGGGCGGAACTCGACCTGCTGCTCGCCTTCTGCGAGCGGCCGCGCCGCGTTCTCTCGCGCGACCAGTTGCTCGACCTCACGCAAGGCCGGGCCGCCGCGCCGTTCGAGCGTTCGATCGACGTGCTTGTCAGCCGGCTGCGCCAGAAGATGGAGCGCAATCCGCGCGAGCCGGAGCTGATCCAGACCATCCGCTCGGGCGGCTACATGTTCTCGCCGGAGATCGCGGCCGGATGAAGCGCCTGTTCCTGCGGCTGCTGCCGGAGCGCGCGGCGGCGCAGATCGCGGTCATCGTCGTCGGCTCGCTGATTCTCGCCAACATCGTCACGGCCGTCGTGCTGCTGACGACGCTGCCGAGCGAATTCAGGCGGCTGCCGAGTTTTCCCTATGTCGTTGAACTCGTCACCGTGGCGCGGCAGCTTCAGGCGACGGGGAGCCCACAGGAGCGCGAAACGGTTCTCAGCGCCGCACTTGCCGCCAATCCCCGGCTGTCGCGGCTCGCCGAGGGCGTAAAGGCGACAACGCGCTCGCTGCCGAAGCCCGACCGCGAGATGCGGCAGCGTCTGCGGGAGGACCTCGCCGGCATCGCCGAGCCTCTCATCCTCGACAAGCTCGAGCGTCAGGGCGGGTTGCCCGCCCCGCCGCCGGTCGGGCTGCGATTCCCGGACGGCAGCGGCCTCGCGATGGCCCCGCCGCCGATGACGCCGCCGCCGCGCGGGCTCGCCTTCATCATCTTCCTGATCGCGATGCTGGCCTCGTTGGCGACGTTGATCGGGCTTCTCTCGCTCTGGGCGACGCGGGCCGTGGTCTCGCCGCTGACCGGCCTGGCCGAGGCCGCCGACCGCTTCGACCCCGACCGCGACGAGGTCGTGGCGATCGAGCGCGGGCCGGTCGAGGTCAAGCGGCTGGCGGGGGCCTTCAGCGCCATGGCCGGTCGCATTCGCCGGCTCGTCGACGAGCGCACGCGGATGCTGGCGGCCGTCAGCCACGATCTGCGCACGCCGATCACGCGGCTGAGGCTCCGGGCCGAGGATATCGGCGAGGAGGACAAGCGCCAGGCCATCCTGTCGGATCTGGCGCTGATGGAGCGCATGGTCGGCGGCGCGCTGTCCTATCTGCGCGAGGGCCGCGCCTCCGGCAGCATGGTCGCCACCGACATTCCGGCGCTGCTGCAGACGATCTGCGACGATTTCGGCGATCTCGGTCATATCGTCGTCTATCAGGGGCCGATGCGCGCCTCGGCGCTATGCGATTCCGACCAGATGATGCGCGCGGTGACGAACCTCGTCGACAACGCGATCAAGTTCGGCGGTAAGCCCGCGGTCGGGCTCGACGACACCGATCCGGAGCGCATCGCCATAGTGGTCGAGGATGACGGGCCCGGCATCGCTGCCGAGGAGCGCGAAAAGGTATTCGAGCCGTTCTATCGCAGCGATCTGGCGCGAACGTTGCGCGAGGGCAGCGGCTTCGGGCTAGGGCTCGCGATCGTGCGCGCCATCGCCGAAGGCCATCGCGGCGAACTGACATTGTCCGAGCGCCCCGGCGGCGGATTGCGGGCGGTGATCGCCTGGCCGAGGCGCTGGTGAGCCGACCTGCGCTCCCAGGGCCGACTTGCGTCGCCTGCGTCCCGCCCCCGTCGCCAGAGGCATAGCGGCGGACCCGCGACTGCGCCATCTTGCGCCAGACGCATTGCGATGGGCTCCAAGCCCGGCCGCCAAGGCAGCATGCTCAACGGGGAGGGTTTCGAATGATCTACGAAGAGCGCGATTATCGTATCCGGGCCGGCAAGCTCGCCCAGTTCGTCAAGCTCTACGGCGAGTTCGGCCTGCCCCTGCAGAAGAAGCACCTCGGTACCTTCGTATCCTATTTCACCACCGAGATCGGCGAACTGAACCATGTCGTGGCGCTGTGGGGTTATGAGAGCCTCGACGACCGCGCCGCGCGGCGCAAGGCGATGCTGGCCGATCCGGCCTGGCAGGATTATCTCGCCCGCGTCGACGGGCTGATTGACATCCAGCAGACGCGCATCCTTACGCCCGTCTCCTACTCGCCGCTGCAATGAGCGCCGCGCAGGGTGGCGCCGATGGGCGCTTCGAGGTCAGGACGGCCGACGGCGCCGTCCTCAAGGCTTTCAGCGAAGGGTCCGGCCAGCCGCTGCTGCTGGTCAGCGGGCTCGGCGGCACGGCTGGGTTCTGGGCCGACAACGCCGCGACGCTGGCCCGCTCCTTCCGCGTCATCCGCTTCGACCAGCGCGGCATCGGCGCCAGCACGCGCGGGAGCGCGCCCTGCACCATCGCGCAGCTCGCGATGGACTGCGCCGCCGTGCTGGACGCGGCCGGCATCGCCCGCGCCGTTCTGCTCGGCCATTCGACCGGCGGCTGCATCGGTCAGGAACTCGGCCGGTTTGCGCCCGAACGGCTCGACGGGATGATCCTGAGCGCGACTTGGCTCAAGCCGAGCCGCTACATGGCGGGCCTGTTCCGCACGCGTCTGGCGATCCTCGACGCCGATCCGGTGGCCTATGCGGCGACGGGCGCGCTATTGGCGTATCCACCGACCTGGCTCGAAGCGAACTGGCCAGTCTTCGAAGTAGCGGAAAAGGGCGCGCCGGTGTCGCCCGAGGCCCGTGCGGTCGTGCGCGAGCGGATCGAGGCGCTGCTGTCCTTCGACGGCTCGGCACATGCTGCCGCGCTCGCCATGCCGGTGCTGATCCTGGGCGCGCGCGACGACATGATCGTGCCGTGCTTCCTGCAGGAGGAGCTTGCCGCCGCGCTGCCGGGCTCGCGCAAGACCATGCTCGATACGGGCGGGCATTTCTTTCCGGTCTCGCGGCCGGACGCCTTCACCGCGACCGTCGCCGAATGGATCGGCGAACTGGGATGAAGCGCCGTCGCATCGTCCTGATCGGCTATGGCGCGATTGCCGCCGATCTCGCCGCGAGGCTGCTGGCGGCGCGCGAACCCGCTTGCGATCTCGCGGTCCTGCTCGGCGCGGCCTCGCCGTCGCGCGAGCGCGTGCCCTCCGGCTGCGCGCTGCTGTCCGACATGGAGGGCATCGCGGCTTTCGCTCCCGATCTCGTGGTCGAGGCGGCGGGGCATGGCGCGATCCGCGCGCATGGGCCGGCCTGCCTCGGGCTCGGCCTGCCGCTGCTGGTCTCGTCGATCGGCGCGCTGCATGACGAGACGCTGTTGGCGCAGTTGACCGAGGCTGCCCGGCTTGGCGGCGGGCGCATCCTGCTGCCCTCGGGCGCGCTTGGCGGGCTCGACTATGTGCGGGCCGTGCGCGGCGCGGCCGGCCTCTCGCTGGCTTACGAATCGCGCAAGCCTCCGGCTGCTTGGAAGGGCGAACTGGAACGCCTGGGCCATGATGCCGAGCACCTGGACTCCGCCGTGACATTGTTTGCCGGCGATGCGCGCGCAGCGGCGGCCGCCTATCCGCAGAACCTCAATGTCGCCGCCGCGCTGGCGCTTGCGGGTCCCGGCTTTTCCGGCGTCGAGGTGGCGGTGGTCTGCGATCCGGCGGCCGCCGGAAACACCCATATCGTCGAGGCGAAGAGCGCGCTCGGCACGATGCGCATCGAAATCGCCAACCGACCGTCGCCGGCCAATCCCAAGACCTCGTGGATCGTCGGCGCGTCGCTGATGGCGGCGATCGAGCAGTTTTTTTCGCCGATCCAGATGCTCTGAGAGCCGAGGCGCGGAACGACCCTCCACCCCCAGCGTTTCCTCGATGAACGGCCGGCGACGCCGGCTCGCGACATAGGAGACGACCATGACCGCCACCGCCAATCCCGCCAAAGAGAGCCTGCTTCAGGAACAGGCAGAGCAGAAGCGCACCGCGAAGGGCAAGACGGATGATGCGGCCCTGACCGACGCGCTGAAGGATACGTTTCCGGCGAGCGATCCGGTGGCGGCGCAGGCGCCGAGCAAGCCGGGGACGGCAGGGAAGGCGAAGGAGTGAGCGGAGCGGGATCGCCGGGCCGGGCTGCCATGATCGGCGCATTGCCGGGAGGCGCGTGAGGCTTTACCCCTCGCAGGCCGTTGCCCTCCGGTCGGAACGAGATCCCGATGCCGCAAGATCCCGTCACGCATGATTTCGACGCCGCGACCGGCATTGCCCGCATCACCTTCGACCGGCCGGACGTCCTGAACGCCATCGATCTCGCGACGGCGCGGGCCTTTGGCGCGGCGGTCGCGGCCGTGACCGGGTTTGAAGGCCTGCGCTGCATCGTGCTTGCCGGCGCGGGCCGCGCCTTCATCGCCGGCGGCGACGTCGCGAGCTTCGCCGACGAGCCGGCAGAGATCGTCGATGCGCTGCTCGAGGCGTTGCATCCGCCGCTGCTGGCGTTGCGGGCCTGCGCGGCCCCCGTCCTGGCCGTGGTGCAGGGCGCGGCCGCCGGCGGAGGCCTGAGCATCGCGCTCGGCGCGGACTACCTTCTGGCCTCCGACAAGGCGCGTTTCGTGATCGCCTATGACCGGATCGGGGCAGCACCGGATTGCGGCGGCACGTGGTTTCTCGCTCGAAAGCTCGGGCGGACGCGCGCTTTCGCGATGGTTTTGCGCGGCGAGGCGCTCGACGCGCAGGCGGCTCTCGAGGCGGGCCTCGTCAGCGAGGTCGTGCCGCAGGCGGAACTCGATGCCCGCGCGCAGGCGCTGGCGCTGCGGATCGCATCCGGCCCGACGCAGGCCTATGGCCAGTTCAAGCGGCTGATCGACAATGCATCGGCCGCGGCGCTCGCCGAGCAGCTGGAGGCCGAGCGCAAGGCTTTCCTGACCGCAACGACAACCAGCGACTTCCGGGAGGGCGTCGCTGCCTTCCTGAGCAAGCGCGAGCCGGTGTTCACGGGCCGCTGAGGCGCTTCACCCGGTCGCCGCTTGGCGCTTCGGATCGTTTTCGAGCCGGATCGGGCTGCCATGCGGCGTCGCCTCCGCCGCGCGCGCCCAGGACGATGCGAGCGCGTCAATGCCGTCATGCGAGGCCAGTCCCTTGGCGATGAGCAGATGCTCCAGCGCCTCGCACCAGCGCTCGTAATAGTCCGAGCCGTCGCGACAGCCGCCATTCGCCACGGCTTCGGCGATCTCCGCGCCCAGAGCCTGCGCCCATTCGTCGGCGGTGAAGACGCCCTTGCCCTGCAGCGCCACGACGAGCGCGAAGGCCTGCGCCTGCCAGGGCTCGGCGAAGACCGGCCCGTCCGCGTCGCGCGGGATCGGCGTGCCGGCGGCGAGGCTCGTCGCCAGTTCGGAGTCAGGCCGGCTCAAGATAGCTCTCCCACGCCTCGATGCTGACGCGGGTGGCAGGGTCGGCGTCGCGGCCCCAGAGCTCAGGGCCTGTAAAGACGATGGTGTAGAGCCATTGCGCCGTTTCCGGTGCGCCATGTGCACCGGTGTCGGGGAAGACATGGCAGCCGCTGACGCGCTCCACCGTACCCAGCTTGCCGCGCGCATAGCGGGGCAAGCGGGTGTGGTGGGCGGGATGCATCACGATGGTGCGGACCCTGTCGCCGACGGAAAAGCGGGCCGGGGCCTGCGCCTCGCGCTGATAGGGAAAGCCGCGCCGCAGCACGGCCGCGACATCCTCGCCCTTCAGGACGCGTTTGGGCGTCTTTGGGGGCGTTAACGCCTGACCTTGCGCGAGTTCCGCCTCGCTGACGAAGCCGTGCCGGACCAGCGTGGCGTTCAGCGCCGTCAGCCAGATCCGGTAGTAGCTGAACGACAGATAATCCGCTGGAGGCAGGCTTTCGCGGGCATGGCGGATCTCGTCGATCGTCCAGTGCCCCATCGCACCCGCCGCGACGTTCAGCGCCAGCACGCGCTTTTCCCACTCGCCATGGAAGACCGGCTCGTTCGGCTCCGGGATGACCGGGCCGAAGCCCATCTGCCCGCCGAGGTCCTGCCCGCCATTCATGGCCTAGCCTCCACGGTCGGAAGGCCGGTCCCGATCATCGAGTCTCGCGTGACGATCGCGGCCAGCTTTTCCTCCGACCAGCCCTCGGTGCCGGCCGGGCGCATCGGGATCACGATGAAGCGCGTCTCGGCGGTCGAATCCCAGACGCGGATTGTCTGGCCCTCGGGCAGGGTCACGCCGAAATCGGCGAGCACCCCGCGCGGATCGAGCACCGCCTTGGCGCGGTAGGGCGGGGATTTGTACCAGACCGGCGGCAGGCCGAGCACCGGCCAGGGATAGCAGGAGCAGAGCGTGCAGCAGATCAAGTTGTGCTCTTCGGGTGTGTTGAACGCCGCGACGATATGCTCGCCGCCGCGCCCGCCATAGCCGAGTTCGGCGACCGCTGCCGTGCCGTCCGCCTTGAGCCGCGCGGCATAGTCCGGGTCGGTCCAGGCCTTCGCGACCACGCGCGCGCCGTTTCGCGGGCCGATCTTCGTCTCGTAGGTGTCGACGATGGCGTCGAGCGCGGCAGGATCGACATAGCCCTTCTCGACCAGCAGCGTCTCTAGCGCCTTCACCCGCGCCTCTATGAGGCTGAGATGGTTGCCGTGGTCGTGATCGTGGTGCGCGCTCATGGCGTCCTCCTCACGCGATACGGATACGCGCCGCCCGCTCGAACCTGACCGCGAAGGCGACGAGCGACTTGTCGGAGCCCTTGGGTCCGATCAGCGAGAGGCCGAGCGGTGCGCCCTCGCGCTGCGCCACGGGCATCGTCACCTGCGGGAACCCCGACAGTCCGCCGAGGCAGAGCAGGCGCAGCGCGCGGTTGCGGAAATCGTCGAGCTCGGGCTCTTGCGCGCTGACCAGCGGCGCGATGTCCGGCACGGTCGGCAGGATCAGCACGCCGTCGGAGCCGAGAAGCCTTGCGAGCTTGGCGCGAAAGCCCTTGCGGACGGTCTCGCCCTTGGCGTGTTCAGCGTCGCTGACGGATTTCGAGAAGGCGAAGCGCTCGGCTACGCCCGGCCCGAGCGGCGGCGCGTAGCGCTCGATCAGCACGCCGTCCGACACCCAGGCCTCGCGGCCCTGGACCCAGCGAAACGCCCAGTAGAGCGCGTCGGGATCGCGCGCGACCATCACCGTCTCGGGCTGCCCGAGCACTGGGACGGCGCGCTGCACGACATTGCGCAGGATGGTCTCGGCCTCGGGCACGGCTTGTGCAAACATCTCGTCGGCCAGTAGCAGACGCGGCTTCTCCGGCAGCGCGATGCGGTCGGTGCCGAAGACGGCGTCCGCGACGCGGGCGAAGGTCTCGCCGTCGCGGCAGAACCAGCCCGGCGTATCGAGGCTTTCCGAGAGCGGCCATGCGCGCTTCAGCGAGAGCCTGCCATGGCTCGGCCTGATGCCGAAGAGCCCGCCATAGCTGGCCGGCGCCCGCACCGAGCCGCCGGTGTCGGAGCCGAGCCCGATATCGGCGAGCCGGCCGGCGACGGCCGCCATCGAGCCCGATGACGAGCCGCCGGTGATGCGGTCGGGCGCGGAGGGATTGATGGGCGAGCCGAAATGGGCGTTCTTGCCGTTGAGCGAAAAGGCGAACTCGTCGGTATGCGTCTTGCCGACGAAGCGCGCACCGGCGTCGAGCAGCGTCTTCACGATCGGCGCGGTCTTGGTCTTGACGCCCGACTGCGCCAGCACGATCGGCGAGCCCGCCCCGGTCGGGTAGCCCCTGACATCGAACAGGTCTTTGACGGCCAGCGTCAGACCGGCGAGCGGGCCGGACGCCGCGCTCTTCACCGCGACATCGGGATAGGGAACGAAGCAGCGGAACGGGTCGTCGATAGGCATAGGCGTCAAATCCCTCGGGCGTCGCCATCTGAGCGCGGATCGTGCGTGGCCTCGACCTCACCGCGCGGAGCTTTGAGCAGCATACCGGCATGGCCGAACTGGTCGGAATAGGCTTCGGAATATTCCTCGACCGGGTGGCCGGCGGCAGTCAGCCGCGCAAGCAGCATAGGGTCGAAGCGGCTTTCCAGCTTGAGCGAGACCGAGCCCGCGCCCCAGGTCTTGCCGAGCAGCCAGCGCGGCGCGTCGACGGCGCCAGCGAGGCTCTGCCCGAAGCGGTAGCGCGACAGGATCTGCGCCTGGAACTGCGGCTGCCCGTCTCCGCCCATCGCGCCATAGGACAGGATGCGACCGTCCGAAAAGCGGGCGAAGGCCGGGTTCAGCGTGTGAAAGGGCTTGCGGCCGGGCGTCAGCGGGTTGACCGCCTTTTTGTCGAGCGAGAAGGCGACGCCGCGGTTCTGCCAGTGGATGCCGGTCTGCGGCAGGACGCAGCCCGAGCCGTATTCCCAGTAGAGCGACTGGATATAGGACACGGCCATGCCGGAACCGTCGATTGCGCCCATCCAGATCGTGTCCCCGTTGCCGGGCTTGGGCGGCCAGGGGGCGGCGCGCTTCCTGTCGATAGCGGCGGCCTCGCGCGCGAAGATGGCGTCGGTGAGGAAGCTCGCCGGATCGGCGGTCAGATGCGCCGGGTCGGTGATGTGGCGGTCGCGGATCGCGAAGGCGCGCTTTACCGCCTCGACCAGCCCATGATGATGGTCGAAGCCTTCAGCGCGCGTCACGCCGAGCTTCTCGAAGATGCCGAGGATCAG
The DNA here is from genome assembly GCA_001556025.1 of Rhizobiales bacterium CCH3-A5. Taxonomy (GTDB): domain Bacteria; phylum Pseudomonadota; class Alphaproteobacteria; order Rhizobiales; family Beijerinckiaceae; genus Allobosea. Next base: position 94,107 of record LSIB01000006.1, on the reverse strand, counting down.
TAGCGAGGCAAGCCCCTGCGTCGGCGGCGGAAAATTATAGACGGTCAGCCCGTCGAGTTTCAGCGACAAAGGCTCGACCATGCGGGCAGAGTAAGCCTCGACGTCGGCGCGGGTGATCGGCGCGCCCATCGCGGCGAGGTCGGCGGCGATCTCGCGGCCGATGTCGCCCCTGTAGAAATCGTCGAGCCCGGCGGCTGCGAGTTGCTTCAGCGTCGCGCCGAGCGCCTCTGGCCTGCGGCGCGCGCCGGCCTTGGGCTGCTCGCCGCCTGGCCAGAAGAAATCGCTGAAGCCCGGTGCGCGTTTTGCGGCGTCGACCTCCTGCGGCCAGGTCCGCAGCTCCGAGGCCGAAATGTCGTAGCCTGCGTCGCAGTGAGCGATGGCGTCGGCCAGCAGATCTTTCAGCGGCATGCGGCCGCCGAGCGAGGCCGAGAGCGCCAGGGCCGCCTCCCAGCCACCGACCGCGCCGGCCACCGTGATCGCCGCATCCGGGCCGCGCGCCGGCAGCGTGTCATGGCCCTTTTCGCGATAGCGCTCGATCGTCGCCAGTGATCCGGCCGGCCCGCAGGCCTCGATCGCATGGACCTTGCCGCCGGGCTGATGCACCAGCCAGAAGCCGTCGCCGCCGATGGAGTTCATATGCGGATACACCACCGCGATGGTCGCCGCCATCGCGACCATGGCCTCGATGGCGTTGCCGCCCTCGGCGAGAATGGCGCGGCCGGCCTGCGAAGCCGCGGAGTGTGGCGCGGCGACTGCGGCCGACGCAAAGACGGGGGTCTCGATCATCAGGGTCTTTTCAAGCGGGGCGGTGACAACCATGTGCTGCAGGCGTCGTCGGAGTTCGAGCCGCGGCCGCGATTTTGTTGCATGCCGCCGCAGCCTCCGCTAGGTCGTTGCGCGCATAAGTGTCTTGGCAGTCTGGAATCTGGGATCGAGCGAATGGCGCAAGGGCGCACCACCGGCGGCAACCTGATCATGGTCGTGTCGCTCGGCATCCTGATCGCGGTCGAACTCTTCGGCGTCGCGCTGGCGGCGGGTTGGGCGCTGGCTGGCCTGTTCGAGCTTGGTCCCATTGTCGGTTATGTGCTGATGGCGCTGTTCTCGGGCTTCGCCGCCTACGCCATGCTGAACCTGATGCGGCGCGTCATCCGCTATGAGCGCGTGAGCCAGAACGGCTGATCAGGAACAGCGCCTCAGGGTCACCGGGTCGGCCTCGGCCGGCAGCAGCTCGCCCATCGGCCGGCAGATCGACCTGACGCAGACCTGCCAGTCGGCCGTCGCCCCCGAGCGCCGCATCACGATCTCCCGCTGCGGCGGCAAAGCTGGAGTCCAGCGCCAGAAGCCGTTCTCCAGCTGTGCGCCGTCGGGCGGGTCCATGCCAGCGCCTGAGCTTTCGACCCGCGCCTCGGCCAGGACGATACCGGCTAGGGTCGCGCGCCAGACCTCTTCCCAGCGCGTCTTCTGAACCGAATGCCGCCAGGCCAGCACGATCTCGTCGCTGCCAAGGGCAACGACGAGCGCACCTGCGGCGAGGCACAGGCTCATGAGAAGCCGCTTACGCCGCCACGCTTCTGGCGGCTCTGACGCGCCAGACATGCTGGCCGATCATTAGGGCGGCGAGCGCAAAGCCGATCTCGTCGGTGACCGGCACGGCGGCGACGAGGAAACCGGCCGCGACGGCAGCCAGAATGCGCTCCCATAGCGCCAGCGGGCGCATCAACTGCCCGACGAAAGCCGCGCCCCAGAGGATCATCGCCAGTGTCGCCTTGGCGACGATGTAGACGACGGCGAGCCAGTAGCTCGCGCCTTCCAGCCCCGGAACGGGCTGGAGCATCAGCGTCGGATCGTAGACCGCCATGAACGGTATGACGAAGCCCGGCAGCGCGATCTTCACCGCCTGCATGCCGATTTTCATGCCCGATTCCTTGGCCATCGGGGCTGCGGCGAATGCCGCCAGCGCCACCGGCGGCGTGAGGTCGGCCATGATGCCGAAATAGAATACGAACATGTGGCTGACGATCAGCGGCACGTCGAGCTGCAGCAGGATCGGGGCCGCCAGCGACGAGGTGATGATGTAGTTCGGGATGGTCGGGATGCCCATGCCGAGGATCAGGCTGAAGACCATCGTCAGAACGAGCGCCAGGAACATCGAGTTCTTGCCGACGCCGATCAGCCAGGAGCCGAAGATCGTGCCGATGCCGGTGAGCGTCATGGTGCCGATGACGATGCCGACCAGCGCGCAGGCGAGGCCGACGGGAATAGCCTGCCGCGCCCCGTCGGCAAGCGCCTGGACGCAGGACCCGAGCACCTCGCGGCCCGAGGCTCCGCGCAGCATGTTCCAGACCACCAGAACCAGCACGACCATCAGCACGGTCGCGATGCTGATCGCCATCGAGGCGGCCGAAATCAGGGCAAAGCCGATCCAGAAGACGACGCGCAGCGCCGTGGTCCCCAGCCCTGTCGAGATCGCGAGGCCGAGGATCAGCGCGACGGTGAGCGCCAGGCCGACCGCGCCTGCAAAGAGCGGCGTGAAGCCGGCGAACAGGAGATAGACCAGCACCAGCAGCGGCGCGATCAGGTACCAGTTCTTGCGCAATTCTGCGCGCAGGCTCGGCAGTTCCGATTTCGGCAGGCCGGTCAGGCCGAGTTTGCCGGCCTCCAGATGCACCGCCCAGTAGCAGGCGGCGAAATAGAGCAGCGCCGGAACGATCGCCGCCTCGACGATCTTGGAATAGGGCACGTCGATGGTCTCGGCCATGATGAACGCGACCGCGCCCATCACCGGCGGCATGATCTGGCCGCCCATCGACGAGGTCGCCTCGACGCCGCCGGCGAACGCGCCCCTGAAGCCGGAGCGCTTCATCAAGGGGATCGTGAACTGGCCCGAGGCCACGACATTGGCGACGCCGGAGCCCGAGACCATGCCCATCAGGCCCGAGGAGGCGACGCAGACCTTGCCCGGGCCGCCCTGCTTGCCGCCGAACATCGCCATCGAGATGTCGTTGAAGAAATCGATCACGCCGGCGCGCTCCATGAACGCGCCGAACAGGATGAACAGGAAGATGAAGGTCGCCGAGACCGCCGTCGGCGTGGCGTAGATGCCCTCGGTGCCGAAGGTCATCTGCTCCAGCACCTGATCGAGGCCATAGCCGCGATGGTTGTAGGGCGCCGGGAGGTACTGGCCGAAGAAGCAATAGGCGAGGAAGGTGCCGGCCACGAGCGGCAGGGCGATGCCCATGGCGCGCCAGACCAGCAGGAACAGCACGGCCAGCGCCGTCAGTCCCACCACCGTGTCGGCCGGCGTGACCTCGCCGGCGCGGTTCACGAGCTCGACATAGTTCCACCAGTGATAGAGCCCGACGAGAAAGCCCGCGACGCCGACGGCCCACCAGAAGTAGCGGCCCGCGGGCGAGGTTTCCTCGGCATTGGCGAGCAGGCCGCAGGCGGTCAGGCACAGGAAGCCGACATGGAGCGTGCGCACGACCTGGTTCGGCAAGGTGCCGGTGTAAAGAGCGACCAGCTCGAAGGCCCCCAACAGCATCAGGAAGGCGAGAACGGCATCGCCCATGACGCGGCCGCGCGCTGCTCCGACGAAGATCCAGACCAGCCAGAGCGCGAAAGCCACGCGGATCAGCGTGATCGGCGTCAGCCAGGAGAGTGAGCCGACGAGCCGCGCATCGAGCGGGATGCCGAAGGCGGTGACGACCTGGAAACCCGAGAACCCGACCGCGATCCAGAACAGCAGCCGGCCCGTCCAGCCCTCGCCGAAGGTGGCCGGCAGGCCGTGCTCGGGATCGTGGGGGGCAGGGGCCGGGCCGGGCGCGCCGGCGATGTCGGGAACCGCGAGCGGTCGCGTGGTGTCCTGGCTCATCTGGCAATCCTCGTCGCCGCCCGCTGACCGGCGGTCTCGTTTGTCGTCAGTCACGCAAAAGGGCGAGGCCGACAATCCGGCCTCGCCCGTGTTTCGTCCATCAGGGGCTTCGGCGGCTCAGGAGCCGACCTTCAGGCCCTTTTCCTTGAAGTAGCGCGCCGCGCCTGGATGCAGCGGCAGCGGCATGCCATCGAGCGCGCCTTCGAGCTTGATCGCGCGGGCGGCGGCATGGGCTGCGACGAGGTCAGGCAGGCTATCATAGACGGCCTTGGTCATCTGGTAGACCGTCTCTTCCTTCATGCCCTCATGGGTGACGAGGTAGTTCAGCGCGGCGGCCGCCTGCACCGGCGCGGTCTGTCCGGTATAGGTGTTGGCCGGGATCGTCGCCTTCACGAAAGGAGGGCCAGCCTTGTCGACCACGGCGGCGGGCACCTCGACCACGGTGATCTCGACCGAGGTTGCGAGATCGCGCAGCGAGGCGACGCCAAGCCCGGCCGATTGCAGGGTGGCGTCGAGCTGGCGGTTCTTCATCAGCTCGACCGATTCCGCGAAGGGCAAATACTCGATCTTGGACAGGTCCTTGTAGCTCATCCCGGCGGCGGCGAGAATCGCGCGGGCATTGAGCTCGGTACCGGATTTCGGCGCGCCGACAGAGAGGCGCTTGCCCTTGAGATCGGCCAGCGTCTTGATGCCCGAATCCTTCGAGGCGACGATCTGGATGTAGTTGGGATAGATCGCGGTGATGCCGCGCAGCTTCTTCAGCGGTGTCCTGAAGCCGGCTTCCTCATCGCCGTTCCAGGCGGCGGCAAGCGAATCTCCCAGCGTGAAGGCGATCTCGCCCTTGCCCTGCTGCAGCAGTTGCAGGTTTTCGACCGAGGCCTTGGTGGCCTGCACGGTCGGGCGTGTGTTGGGGACCTTCTCGCCATAGATCTTGGAAAGCGCGACGCCGAGCGGATAATACACGCCAGACGTGCCGCCGGTCAGGACGTTGATGAAATCCTGCGCGCGGGCCGCAGCGGGGCTGAGTGCGATCAGCGCCGCGGTCGCGAGGCCGGCGATCGCGCCGGAGCGCTTGGAAAACATGGTCATGTAACCTCCCGAGACAAAAGAAAACACCGCATTCGATGAACGGCTTGCGGTTGTTGTAGAGCAGCCTGTGCCGGAATGGAAAGCGCAAGTCGCGTGCAGACGCCCCGCCATCGGCTGCCCCGCGTGACGCTTTCGCCATTTTTGCCGTGCAGGGAGGCGAACAGCATCCCGGTTGCCCTTGCCAGAGGTACGGGTTAGCCGAGACAATCCCCACCCAGTCAGCCCCCGCCAGAAGCCGAGCTCAAGCCCGACATGACCCTGCGCGCCACGCCGCCCCGCCCCGACCGCCGCACCCTGCTCGCCAGTGCTGGCGCGACCGCCGCTCTGGCGGCGCTCGGCTTTTCGCCGGCCGCGCTCGCGCAGCAGGGCCTGACGCTGGGGAGCGCCGAGGCGTTCAGCTTCGACGGGCTCAAGGAGCGGGCGCGCGATCTGGCCGCCAGGCCCTATCAGGCCCCGCCGAGCCCGCGCCCGGACGTTCTGGAGCGGATCGACTACGACGCCCATGGCAAGATCCGCTTCAAGCCGGAGATGGCGCTCTGGGCCGATGGGCCGTCGCCCTGGCCGGTGACCTTCTTCCATCTCGGGCGCTATTTCCAGAAGCCGGCGCGCATGCATGTGCTCGACAACGGCCAGGCCCGCGAGATCGTCTACAACGAGCGCTATTTCGACATGCCGGCGGATTCGCCGGCGCATGAACTGCCGCAGGGTGCGGGCTTCGCCGGCTTCCGCTTCCAGGAAAGCCGTTCGGGCCATCCCGGCCGCAAGGGCGAGAAGCTCGACTGGAAGAAGAACGACTGGGTCGCGTTTCTCGGAGCCTCCTATTTCCGGGCCATCGGCGAACTCTACCAGTACGGGCTTTCGGCGCGCGGTCTGGCGATCGACCCGGCCGTCGGCGGCAAGGCGGAAGAGTTCCCCGATTTCACTCATGTCTGGCTGGAGACGCCCAAGGAGGCCTCCGAGCATGTCGTGGTCTATGCGCTCCTGTCGGGGCCGTCGGTCGCCGGGGCCTTCCGTTTCCGCATGCAACGCGGCAAGGGCGTCACCATGGAGATCGAGAAGGCGCTCTGGCTGCGCCGCGACGTCGAACGGCTCGGCATCGCGCCGCTGACCTCGATGTTCTGGTATTCCGAAACCGCAAAGGCGACCGCCGTCGACTGGCGGCCTGAGGTGCATGATTCGGACGGGCTCGCGCTCTGGACCGGCGCGGGCGAGCGCGCCTGGCGGCCGCTCAACAACCCGCAGCGCACCATCGCCTCCTCCTTCTCCGACAACGCGCCGCGCGGCTTCGGCCTGATGCAGCGCGACCGCGAGATCGGGAACTATCTCGACGGCGTGTTCTACGAGCGCCGGCCGAGCCTGTGGGTCGAGACGCAAGGAGACTGGGGCAGGGGCGCGGTCCAGCTCATCGAAATCCCGACCGACGACGAGATCCACGACAACATCGTCGCGATGTGGGTGCCGGACGGGCCGGCGCGGGCCGGCGCGTCCTATGCGTTCAGATACAAGCTGCACTGGCTTGCCGACGAGCCGTTTCCATCGCCGCTCGGGCGCGTCGTCGCGACCCGGCTCGGCAATGGCGGCCAGCCCGGCACGACACGGCCCAAGGGCGTGCGCAAATTCATGGTCGAGTTCAAGGGGCCTTCGCTGGAGACGATCCCGTTCGGCGTCAAGCCGGAGGTCGTGCTCTCGGCCTCGCGGGGCGCGTTCTCCTACGTCTTCGCAGAAGCGGTTCCCAACGACGTGCCCGGCCACTGGCGCGCCCAGTTCGACCTCACGGCGGAGGGCAACGACCCGATCGAGATGCGCTGCTTCCTGCGCGGCGGCGATCAGGTGCTTACCGAGACCTGGCTCTATCAATATCTCCCGTTTTGACCGGGCGATGGCCGGGGACAGTTTTCCGCGTCGGCTTGCCTCAGCGGCCACGTAATATTATATCATTCCATATGAGCCATCCGCACGCCCATGCCCATCGCGCCGTTTCCGAGAATCCGGGCTGGTCGCTGCTGCGGCTATCGGCTGGGCAGCGGCTCGGCATCGCCTTCGGCGTGATCGCCCTGGTCTGGGCGGCGACGCTCGCCGTGATCCTGTGACGAGAGTGACCGTGCCCGCCATCCGCCTCGACGATCTGACGCTCGGCTATGACCGCCATCCGGCGGTGCATCATCTGTCGGGCGAGATCGCGCAGGGCAGCCTGACCGCCATCGTCGGCCCCAACGGCGCGGGAAAATCGACGCTGCTCAAGGGCATCGCCGGGGCGCTGTCGCCGCTGGACGGCGGCTTGACGCTGTCGAAGGGCAAGCGGCTGGCCTATCTGCCGCAATCGGCCGATCTCGACCGCTCGTTCCCGATCCATGTCTACGATCTCGTCGCCATGGGTTTGTGGAGCCAGGCTGGCATTTTCGGGCGGATCGGGCTCGGCGCCAAGAGCAAGGTCGAGGCGGCCATCGCGGCTGTCGGCCTGACCGGCTTCGAGCGCCGTCCGATCGGTGCGCTTTCGGGCGGCCAGATGCAGCGGGCGCTGTTTGCGCGGTTGCTGCTTCAGGACGCCGACATCATTCTGCTCGACGAGCCCTTCACCGCGATCGACGCCCGCACCACGGCCGACCTGCTGGCGTTGGTCCAGCGCTGGCATGGCGAGAACCGCACGGTCGTCGCCGTGCTGCACGACATTGAGACGGTGCGCCGCGCCTTTCCGCAGACGCTGCTGCTGGCGCGCGAGACCGTCGCCTGGGGCGACACCGCGCAGGTGCTTACGGCAGAGAACCTGCTCAGGGCGCGCCGCATGGTCGAGGCCTTCGACAGCCACGCCGCTCCCTGCCAGCGCGCTGCCGCCTGATCTCAGGCCAACCCCAGCCGGGCCGATGCTCTACGACCTCCTCATCGGCCCCTTCGCCGAATTCGACTTCATGCGCCGGGCGCTCGTCGGGATCATGGCGCTGTCGGTCTCGGGCGCGCCGATCGGCGTCTTCTTGATGCTGCGCCGGATGAGCCTGACGGGCGACGCCATGGCGCATGCGATCCTGCCCGGCGCGGCGATCGGCTATCTTGTCGCGGGCTTCTCGCTGCCGGCGATGACGCTGGGCGGGCTTGCGGCGGGGTTTGCGGTCGCCTTGGCGGCCGGCGCGGTGGCGCGCCTCACCGTGATGAAGGAGGACGCTTCGCTCGCGGCTTTCTACCTGATCTCGCTGGCGCTCGGCGTCACCATCGTCTCGCTGCGCGGTTCGGCGGTCGATCTCTTCCATGTCCTGTTCGGCAATGTGCTGGCGCTCGACAACGACGTGCTCGTGCTGCTGGCGAGCGTGGCGACGGCGAGCCTGCTCGCGCTGGCGGCGCTCTATCGCCCGCTGGTGATGGAATGCGTCGATCCCGGCTTTCTGCGCTCGGTCAGCCGTTCGGGCGGCGTCGTGCATCTGACCTTCCTTGCGCTCGTCGTGCTCAATCTCGTCGCCGGGTTCCATGCGCTCGGCACATTGCTCGCGGTCGGGCTGATGATGCTGCCCGCCGCCGCCGCCCGCTTCTGGACCGCCGATATCACGCGACTGATCCTGCTCGCCTGCGGCTTTGGCATGGTCGCCGGCTATGCCGGGCTCGTCGTCTCCTATTCGGCCGGCAGCAATCTTCCCGCGGGGCCGGCGATCATCCTGGCGGCCGGCGTGCTCTATCTCGGCTCGCTCCTGTTCGGCTCGCAGGGCGGGCTTGCGCGCCGCCTCTTGCCTGCCGCCCATCTCCAGCGTTAGTGATGTTATAGTGTTTCATTATCTGCCGGAGAGCTGCCATGCTGAACCGTCGTGACCTGATTGCGGGCGCCGTCGCCGGCCTGACTCTCGCGAGCCTGCCCGCTTTCGCGCAGGAGAAGCTGGCCGTCTTCGCGAGTTTCTCGATCCTCGGCGATCTCGTCCGTCAGGTCGGCGGCGAGCGAGTCAGCGTCACGACGCTGGTCGGCCCCGATGGCGACGCCCATGTCTACTCGCCGACGCCGGCCGATGCGAAGACGCTCGCGGCGGCGAAGCTGATCGTCGTCAACGGTCTGAAATTCGAGGGCTGGATGACGCGGTTGATCAAGTCCTCGGGTGCAAAGGGTACGATCGCGACCGCGACAAGCGGCATTGCGCTATTGCAGGCGGCGGGCGACGATCACGGCCATGGCAAGAAGGACAAGCATGGCCACAGCCATGCCGGCGAAGCCGACCCTCATGCCTGGCAGAGCGTTCCGAACGCCAAGATCTACGTTGCCAACATCCGCGACGCGCTGAGTGCTGCCGATCCTGCCGGCAAGGCGGTCTATGACGCCAATGCGGCGGCCTATCTCGCGCAGCTCGATGGGGTCGAGGCCGAGATCAGGGCGGCCGTGGCGCGCATCCCCGCCGACCGGCGCAAGGCAATTACCTCGCACGACGCCTTCGGCTATTTCATCAAGGCCTATGGCATCCGGTTCATCGCGCCGCAGGGCGTCTCGACCGAGGCCGAGGCCTCGGCAAGGGATGTCGCCCGCATCATCCGGCAGATCAAGGCCGAGAAGATTCCGGCCGTCTTCCTCGAAAACGTCACCAATCCGCGCCTGATCGAGCAGATCGCCCGCGAGACGGGGGCGAAGATCGGCGGGCGGCTGTTTTCCGACGCGCTGTCGGCACCGGACGGCCCCGCCAGGACTTACATCGCGATGATGAAACACAATATAAGCCAGATCGAGAAGGCGCTCGGCGCCGGCCCGGCCTGAGCGCCGGCCCCGTCTGCGTCAGCCATCCATCAGGTCAGACCCATGCCCGAAAAAATCCCCGTCACGGTGCTCACAGGCTATCTGGGCGCCGGCAAGACCACGCTCCTCAACCGCATCCTGACCGAGGACCACGGCAAGAAATTCGCTGTGATCGTCAACGAGTTCGGCGAGACCGGCATCGATGGCGACCTCGTGGTCGGCGCGGATGAAGAAGTCTTCGAGATGAACAATGGCTGCATCTGCTGCACGGTGCGCGGCGACCTCATCCGAATCCTCGACGGGCTGATGAAGCGCAAGGGCAAGTTCGACGCGATCATCGTCGAGACAACGGGGCTCGCCGATCCCGCCCCGGTCGCCCAGACCTTCTTCGTCGACCAGGATGTCGGCGACGCCACGAAGCTTGATGCCGTCGTGACCGTTACCGACGCGAAATGGCTGACGCAGCGGCTGAAGGATGCGCCCGAAGCCAAGAACCAGATCGCCTTCGCCGACGTGATCATCCTCAACAAGGTCGATCTCGTCTCGGCGGAGGAACTGGCCGAGGTCGAGGCCAATATCCGGGCAATCAACCCCTATGCGAAGCTGCACAGGACCACGCGCTGCGACCTGCCGATCGACCAGTTGCTGGACCGCAACGCCTTCGATCTCGACCGCATCCTCGACATCGAGCCTGATTTCCTCGAGGCCGGGCACCATCACCACCATTCCGATGAGGTGCGCTCGCTATCGTTCACGATCCCCGGCGATGTCGATCCGGAAAAGTTCATGCCCTGGATCAACGATCTCAGCCAGGCGCAAGGCCCCAACATCCTGCGCTCGAAGGGCATTCTCGCCTTCAAGGACGAGCCGCGCCGCTTCGTCTTTCAGGGCGTCCACATGATCCTCGACGGCGATCTCCAGCGCGACTGGAAGAGCGGCGAGACGCGCAACTCCCGCCTGGTCTTCATCGGCCGCGACCTCGACGAGGCCGAGCTGCGCAAGGGCTTTCTCGCCTGCGCGGCGTGAGCGCCCGACTGTCATTCCGGGACGCGGCAAAGCAGCCAACCCCGAACCCACGACCGGACTCCGGTTTCGTCATGGTCGGGCCTGTCGCGACCATCCACGTCATCCGCTGTCGAGCCTTGTGACCAAGGCGTGGATGCTCGCCACCAGGCGAGCATGACGGTTGAGGCTCACCCGTTCGTGGATTTCGGGTTCGACCCTTCGGACCGCCCCCGGAACGACACCTGTTTGCGAAACACCTCGCAGAAGCTAAAGCGTTGCCCATGGACACAATCCCCAAACCTGTCTCGCTGCGCGAGCATGTCGTCCCCGTCGAGGCCGGCGAGCATGTCGTCGCCGCGCATTGGCTGAAGAGCACGCTTGTGCTGGCTCTCGCCGACGGGCGGGTGCTGCGTTGGCGCGAAGGTGACGCGGAGACGGTGACAGCCCATGCCGGCGGCATTCTCAGCGCCTGCTGCGACGGCGAGCGCCTGATTACGGGCGGCGACGACGGGCGCGTGGTCGCGCTGACAGCCGAGGGACAGGCGACCGAACTCGCCCGCGACGAGAAGCGGCGCTGGATCGATTCCGTGACGCTGTCGGCCAGCGGCAGCCTCGCCTGGAACGCCGGACGCGGCGTCCATGCGCGCGATGACAAGGGCCGGGTCAAATCGCTCGACGTCGCCTCGACGCCGCAGGGGCTGGTCTTTGCGCCAAAAGGCTATCGCCTTGCCATCGCGCAGATGAACGGCGTCTCGCTGTGGTATCCCAACACCGAGGCGAAGCCGGACTTTCTCGAATGGAAGGGCTCGCATCTCGACGTGACCTGGTCCCCGGACGGACGTTTCGTCGTCTCGGCCATGCAGGAGAACGCGCTGCATGGCTGGCGGCTCGGCGAAAAGCCGAGCCATATGCGGATGACCGGATACCCGTCCAAGCCGCGCTCGCTGTCCTGGTCGCATGACGGACTCTGGCTCGCCTCCAGCGGCGCGGACGCCGCGATCGTCTGGCCGTTCCAGGGCGACGGGCCGCAGGGCAAGGCCCCGCGCGAATGCGGCGCGCGCCATGCCAAGGTCACGCGCGTCGCCTTCCATCCGCGTGCGCTGGTGCTCGCCGTCGGCTATGATGACGGCTGCATCCTGATGATCCGCCTGACCGACGCGTCGGAACTGCTGGTGCGCCCCGCGCAGAAGGGCAGCGGGATCACCGCCTTCGCCTGGGACAAGCCCGGCAAGCGGCTGGCTTTCGGGACGGAAGACGGCGCGGCCGGCGTGCTGACGCTGCCATCGGCCTGATCCGCGATGCGCCTGGGCCTCTTTGGCAAGAGCGCGGCCGACAAGGCGAAGGACGCCGGCGACTCCGCGCGCATCAAGGCCGAGGTCCGGGCGCTGCTCGCTCTGCCGGAGGCGGCCGCCATCGCCGTCAACGAGATCATCTGCGCCGACCCAGCCTGTCCGGGCACGGAAACCGTTATCCTGGTGATGAACCCGGGCGAGACGACGAAAGCGTTCAAGGCGCAGACGGCAATGGCGGAGCTGACGCGCGAGACACTGGCCGCGGTGCTGGCAGGCCAAGGCTGAGGTTTAGGCTGCGACGACCGTGCGGGAGGTCTGCTGCCGCGCCGAGGCGATCAACTCCGGGTTGCGCACCATGACGGGGCGTGAGACGCGGAAGCGGGCCGCCTTGATTTTCTCCGAGAGTTTGAATTCGGCGGAGACGGCCGGGACCGGCTGGACCGCGCGCGGCCTGGCGAAAGCGGTGCCGCCGGCGATCAGCAGGGCCAGAAGAGCGATCAGGGACTTGCGGGACATTTCCGGCGCTTTCTCGTAAGACGGGTCTGTCCCGTCGATGGAGAAAGCCTAGGCTGCGGTCGGCCCCGTCGCTGTTCCCTGTGGAACAGAACAGGCTGGTGACAACGCCGGTCAGCAGCGGGGCTATGCTCGGGCACCGCAGAGAGACAGGCGAGACCGCTCCCATGCCGCCCCGCATCAAACCGCCGCTAACCCTGACCACGGCGCAGGCCCGCGCCATCTGGTTGCGCGCACAGCGGCTCGACACGCGGGAGCCATTCGGCTCCGGCCAGCAGGCCGTCGCGGCGGCCGTCGCGCATCTCGGTTATGTCCAGATCGATACGATCAACGTGATCGAACGCTGCCACCACCATATCCTCTACAGCCGCATCCCGTCCTACCGGCGCGCCGATCTGGCAGTGGCGCAGTCGGCCGAGAAGAGCGTCTTCGAGTACTGGACGCATGCGCTGTCCTATGTCGCGGCCTCCGACCTGCGCTTCTTCCTGCCGGCGATGAAGGTACATCGCGAGGAGCCGAAGCGATGGTCGGCGGTAGGCTCTCGCGAGGAGAGTCGGAAATTGCTCGCCCGCATCCGCAAGCAGGGCGCGCTGACGATCCGGGACATCGACACCGATGTGCTGGTCGAGAAGGCGCATCTCTGGGCGAGCAAGAAGCCGTCAAAGGGCCTGCTGGAGCGCGCCTTCTATGATGGTGAGCTGGTGGTCTCGGCCCGCGCCGGCATGCTCAAGACCTATGAGCTGATGGACCGGCATTTCGCGTTCGAGAAGCGCCCGACGCCGGCCAGCGAGCGGCAGGTGACGGCCTATGTGCTCGACCGGGCCCTGCGCGCGCAGGGCGTCGTCAGCCTCGACTCGATCTGCCATCTCGACGCGCCGCGCAAGAAGGCCGTGGCCGAGCTGATCGACGCGCGGGTCAAGCGCCGGGAGCTTGCACCGATCAGGATCGAGGGCGCGGAGAAGACGCCGCACTGGATGCCGCGCGACCTGCTCGATAGCTCGACTCCGGAGCCGGACGCCGACCTCGTCCATATCCTCTCGCCCTTCGATCCGCTCATCATCCAGCGCAAGCGGACGAAGGCCATCTTCGGCTATGGCCATGTCTTCGAGGCCTATCTGCCGAAGGAGAAGCGCGTCTTCGGCTATTTCGGCCTGCCGGTGCTGGTCGGGGACCGGATCGTCGCGGTGCTCGACCTGAAGACGGATCGCGCGGCAGGCAAGCTGCTGATCCAGCAATGGAGCTGGATCGAGGGTTGTGCGTCGCCCGAGATAAAGGCGCTGATCGAGGCGGAGCTTTCGCGGTTCGAGCGGTTTCAGCTCGGGCGGGGCGACGCGGAGGCGCTCACACCCCCAGCAGATCGACCAGATGCGGGATCAGCGGCTCGTCGGCCGGCGGCATCGCCAGTTCCCTGAGCTTGCCGGGGCGGACCCATTTCAGCGGCTGGCCCTCGCGGGAGGAGACCTGCCCCTCCCAGCGCCGGCAGATATAGAGCGGCATCAGCAGGTGGAACTCGGGGTAGGCGTAGCTGGCGAAGGTCAGTGGCGCGAGGCAGTCTTCCTTCACCGCGATGCCGAGTTCTTCGGCCAGTTCGCGGATCAGCGCCGGCTCGGGCCGCTCGCCGGCTTCCAGCTTGCCGCCGGGGAATTCCCACAGGCCGGCCAGCGCCTTGCCCTGAGGGCGCTGCGCGACGAGGACGCGGTTATCGGCATCGATCAGGGCGCAAGCGACGACGAGAAGGAGTTTCAAGCGATCTCTCAGTATCTCGACAGCACGACGCTGACCGGCTGGGTTTCCTTGCCGGTCAGCGTGACCGTGTCATAGACCGAGCCGCCCTCGCGGAACAGCGCGTCCTCGTCGCCCCAGATCACCTGTGTGGTGATGAAATACTCCCCCGGCGGCACGTTTTCGAACGCGAATTTGCCATTGGCCTCGGCCTTGGTGGTGCGGCTGTATTCGGCGTAGCGCGGATCGGGATTGTCGTCGCGCGGATAGGCGGAATGAGGCACGTATTTGCCCTTGCCGTAGAGCTGTGCGAAGCGCTCCCGTGAGAACGGCGTCGCCGGGATCAGCCGCACGACCTGCCCTGCCGCGTTGACCACGACGCCCGTCGATTTGGTCAGAAAAGCGTGGCCGACGACGACGCCCTTGCCGGGCTTCTTGATGAAGGCTGCCTCTTCGACCGGGAACTGCGCCACCGTCGGCTGGCGATCAACGCATCCAGCCAGCATCGTAGCGATGCACACTCCCAGAACCAGCCTCATGCCGACCTCGCCAACCGCCCCGACGTCGTGACAAGGAAGACGCCGGCGAGGATGATGCAACCTCCGATTATCTGCCGCAACTCCAGCGTCTCATTCAGGACCACGATGCCCATGATCGTGGCGACCGTCGGCACCAGATAGCCGGTCATCGCCGCGCGCGTCGGGCCCGCCGCCCGGATCAGGCGCATGAAGATCGCCATCGGGATCGCGGTCGAGAGCAGGCCCAGCGCCAGCATGGCCGGGATATGGCCCGTTATGGCCGCGAAGGCGGACGTGCCGGCGAAGGCGAGCGTCAGGATCAGCGCGACGATGCCGGAGACGACCTGCTGGCCGAGCGCGAGCCGGGCCGGATCGCCGGCTGTGGCCGGCACCGCCCGGGCATAGAGATTGCCGACGCTGTAGCCCAGCGTCACGCCGACCATGGCGAGCATGCCGAGCGCCGTGCCGCCGCCCTCGATCAGGCGCGGACCGATCAGCAGCGCGACGCCGGACATGCCGAGCAGGATGCCGCCAAGCCGCGCCAAGCCCATGCGCTCCTCGGCGAAGAGAAAATGCGCGAAGATGGCCGTCACCAGAGGCCCGGCCGCCTGGATCATCGCGGCGGGGCCACTGGCGAGCTGGACCAGCGCATAGGCGACGAGGACGTTCGGCACCCAGCCATTCGTCGTGCCGAGCACGAGCCAGTGCCGGATCTCGTCTCGGCGTGGGATCGGGTTTTGGCCGAGCCAGACGACATAGGCCGCGAGCGCCGCCGCCCCGAGCAATCCGCGCCCGGCCGCGATGGCCAACGGCGAGATTTCGCCGTTCATCAGCTTGATGAACAGGAAGCTGCAACCCCAGAACAGCGAGCAGGTGAGCAGGTGGCCGATGACGAAGGCGCGGCTGGGGCCGGCGGCCGTGTCGTTACCCATCATTGCGAGCGCAGCGAAGCAATCCAGAGGGATCGCGCAAACGACTGGATTGCTTCGCTACGCTCGCAATGACGGGATGGGGTCATTCTACGACCTGTAATCGCCATTGATCTCGACATAGGCCTTGGTCAGATCGCAGGTCCAGACGACCGACTTGCCGCGACCCAGGCCGAGATCGGCGGTGATGACGATGTGCTCGCCTTTCATGTAGGCCGAGACGGCGGCCTCGTCGTAGGACGGCGCGCGCGCGCCCTGCTTCGCCACCATGATCTCGCCGAAGGAGATGTCGAGCCTGTCGCGGTCGGCGGGTTCGCCCGCCTTGCCGACCGCCATGACGATGCGGCCCCAATTGGCGTCCTCGCCGGCGATGGCGGTCTTGACCAGTGGCGAGTTCGCGATCGAGAGCGCGACGCGCTTGGCCGAGCGCGAGGAGGCGGCGCCTGCGACCCGGACCTCGACGAATTTGCGCGCGCCTTCGCCGTCCTTGCAGACGAGATGGGCAAGGTCGAGCAGCAGCGCGTTCAGCGCGCGCTTGAAGCCGGACAGTCGGGGATCGTTGACTTCGGTAATCGCGGTGACGCCCCGGTCCTTGGCCTTGCCGGTGGCGAAAAGCATCAGCGTGTCGGAGGTCGAGGTGTCGCTGTCGATGGTGACAGCGTTGAACGAGCCTTTGACGCCCTTCGACAGGAGCGCCTGCAGCACGGGGGCGGCTATGGGAGCGTCTGTGAAGACGAAGGAGAGCATCGTCGCCATGTCGGGTGCGATCATGCCCGCGCCCTTGGCGATGCCGGCGAGCACGACCTCATGGCCGTCGATCTTGGCTTTCCGCGAGAGCGCCTTCGGGAAGGTGTCGGTCGTCATGATCGCCTTGGCGGCGTCGATCCAGGGGCCATCGGCGGCGCGCTTGGCGCAATCCTGCAGCACGCCCTCGAATTTCGTGGCGTCGAGCGGCTCGCCGATCACGCCCGTCGAGGCGATGAAGACCTGCTCGGGCTTGCAGCCCGCCGCCGTGGCGGCGATGTCCGCCGTCAGCTTGACGGCGTCGCGCCCCTTCATGCCGGTGAAGGCGTTGGAGTTGCCGGAGTTGACGACAACGGCGCGGGCGACACCGTGCTTCAAATTCTCGCGGCACCAGTCGACCGGCGCGGAGCGGCATTTCGAGCGGGTGAAGACCCCCGCCGCTTGCGTGCCCTCGTCGAGCAGCATCAGCACGACGTCGGTGCGGCCCTTGTAGCGGATGCCGGCCTCGGCGGTGGCGAAGCGCACGCCGGGAACGGCTGGCACCTTGGGCTGGCGCCTGGGCGCGAGCGGGGAAACGGGAACATCCTTGCCGGCCATCTGACGCGCCTCCTGTGCGGGAGGCCGGTGTGCCGCAGCCGGGCGACGAAAACAAGAAGGGCGGCATTGCTGCCGCCCTTGCATAACACCGATCGTTGAAATCGCTCAGGGCTTCTTCGGTTCGGCCGGGGCAGGAGCCGCCGGCGTCGCCGGCTGGTCGAGCCGCTCGACCTTGGCGTTGTCGCGCAGCGCCACGATGATGTCCTGCTGGGCCTTGCGCTCGAGATACTGGTCGATCTGCGGCTTCACGGCGGCAAAGTCCGGCGCCGGCTTGGTGCGCCGGTCCTCCAGCTTGATCACATGCCAGCCGAACTGGCTCTTCACCGGCTCGGAGAGCTGGCCCTTTGTCAGCTTGAAGGCGGCCTCTGCGAATTCCGGCACCATGCGGTCCTTGGAGAACCAGCCGAGCGAGCCGCCTTCCTTGCCCGAGCCGGGGTCCTTCGAGATTTCGCCCGCGACCTTGGCGAAATCCTCGCCCTTCTTCAGCCGCTCGACCACGGCCTTGGCCTGCGCCTCTTCCTCGACGAGGATGTGGCGGGCGTTGACCTCCTCTTCCGGCGTCAGCGACTTGACGGTGTCGTCGAAGAGCTTCCTGGCGGCTTCCGGGGTGGCGGCCTTCCTGGCCTCATTGGCCAGATATGCGTCGAGCAGCACCTTGTCGCGATTATAGGCGAGGCGGGCTGCGAAATCAGGCCCGTCGCCGACCTTGGCGTCGGCGGCGGCCTTCGCGCCGAGCTTCAGGTCGACGAGGTAGTTGATCACTTCGTCGCGCTTGCGTGCCTCGGGAATCTGGGCGAGGCGCTCGCCGAGGTCCTCGGTCGCCAAGCCGATCTCGCGTTCGGTGATCGGCAGCCCGTTCACCCGCGCGACGATCTTGTCGGCCTGCGCGAAGCCCGGCTGCGCGGCGAGCAGCACGAAACCGAGGGACAGGGCGGCGAGGCGGGTAAGCTGCATGACATGAGCCTTTCGCAGTGACATGGTCTCAGACGATCATGCCGGCTCCCTGCCAGTTGAACGCGGCAAAGGCAAGGCGGCTGAGCCACTTAAGCAGCATCTTCACGCAGCTTTGCGCGCCCGTTCCGCCACAGGCGTGGCAGCGTCGGCGCGGGGGCTTGGAAGCAGGCTGCGAAAACCCCACATCTGCCGTGATTTAACCGCAGCGTCGGTTCCATGCGACGCTGGACCCCGCCATCGCGCGCGTCTAAACACGCGGTCGCATTCGAAATTCAGTCTTCGCGCCGCTGATCGGGCTTCGCCCGGCGCGGCGCCCAAGGCGCACCATCCGAAAGGCCCACCATGCTCGGCGCGCTTGCAAAGAAACTCTTCGGCTCGTCGAACGACCGGCGCGTCAAGGGCTACGCTCCCCGCGTCGCGGCGATCAACGCTCTGGAGAAAGACGTCTCCGCGCTCAGCGACGAGGCCCTTCAGGCCCGCACCGTGCATTTCCGCGAGCAGATCGCGGCCGGCGCAAAGCTCGACGACCTGCTCGTGCCGGCCTTTGCCACGGTGCGCGAGGCGGCCAAACGCGTGCTCGGCCAGCGCCCCTACGACGTCCAGCTCGTCGGCGGCATGGTGCTGCACGAGGGCGCAATCGCCGAGATGAAGACCGGCGAGGGCAAGACGCTGGTCGCCACTCTGCCGACCTATCTCAACGCGCTCGAGGGCAAGGGCGTCCATGTCGTCACGGTCAACGACTATCTCGCGCGGCGCGACGCCGAATGGATGGCGAAGCTCTACAACTTCCTGGGCCTCAGCGTCGGCATCATCGTCCACGGCATCGAGGACGAGGAGCGCCAGCGCGCCTATGCCTGCGACATCACCTACGGCACCAACAACGAGTTCGGCTTCGACTATCTGCGCGACAACATGAAATACGAGGTCGCGCAGATGGCCCAGCGCGGCCACCATTTCGCGATCGTCGACGAGGTCGACTCGATCCTGGTCGACGAGGCGCGCACGCCCTTGATCATCTCCGGCCCGCTCGACGACAAATCCGAGCTCTATGTCCAGATCGACAAGGTGCTGCCGGGTCTCGTCAAGGGCGATTACGAGGTCGACGAGAAGCAGCGCGCCGTCTCTCTCACGGAAGCCGGCAACGAGCATATCGAGGAACTGCTGCGGGCGGCGGGCCTGCTCAAGGAGGGCGATCTCTACGACGCCCACAACGTCACGCTGGTCCACCACGTCAACCAGGCGCTGCGGGCGCATTCGCTGTTCACGCGCGACAAGGACTATATCGTCCGCAATGACGAGGTCGTGATCATCGACGAGTTCACCGGCCGCATGATGCCGGGCCGGCGCTATTCGGAAGGCCTGCACCAGGCGCTGGAGGCCAAGGAAGGCGTCACCGTCCAGCCCGAGAATGCGACGCTGGCCTCGATCACCTTCCAGAATTATTTCCGGCTCTACGGCAAGCTCGCAGGCATGACCGGCACCGCCGCGACCGAGGCCGACGAGTTCTTCCAGATCTACAAGCTCGAAGTGGTCGAGATCCCGACCAATGTTCCCGTCGCGCGGAAGGACGAGGATGACGAGGTCTACCGCACCTTCGAGGAGAAGGTCCGCGGCGTCATCCGCGAGATCAAGGAAGCCCAGAAGCTCGGGCAGCCGATGCTGGTCGGCACGACCTCGATCGAGCGCTCGGAACTCGTCGCCGAGATGCTGGCCAAGGATGGCTTCCAGCAGATCGACTTCGCTTCGCCCAACGCTCTGGAGCCGATCTACGAGGCTGCCCGGCAGGGCAAGCCCTCGAACTATTTCGCCGTGTTGAACGCCCGCTTCCACGAGCAGGAGGCCTATATCGTGGCGCAGGCCGGCGCGCCGGGCGCGATCACCATCGCCACCAACATGGCCGGCCGCGGCACCGATATCCAGCTCGGCGGCAATGCCGAGATGCGCATCAGGCATGATCTCGGCGACATGCCGCAGGGCGAGGAGCGCACGCGCCGCGAGGCCGAGATCCGCGCCGAGGTCGCCGACTTCAAGCAGCGCGTCATCAAGGCGGGCGGGCTCTATATCGTCGGCACCGAGCGTCACGAGAGCCGGCGCATCGACAACCAGCTGCGCGGCCGCGCCGGCCGCCAGGGCGACCCGGGCCGCTCGAAATTCTTCCTGTCCCTGCAGGACGATCTGATGCGCATCTTCGGCTCCGACCGGATGGACGGCATGCTGAAGACGCTCGGCCTGAAGGAGGACGAGGCGATCGTCCATCCCTGGATCAACAAGGCGGTCGAGAAGGCGCAAGGCAAGGTCGAGGCGCGCAATTTCGACATCCGCAAGAACATCCTCAAATACGACGACGTCATGAACGACCAGCGCAAGGTCGTGTTCGAGCAGCGCCGCGACTTCATGCGCCAGACGAGCGTGCGCGAGACGATCGACGACATGCGCCACGGCGTCTGCGAGGACCAGGTCGCCCGCCACATCCCCGAGGAGGCCTATCCCGAGCAGTGGGATACCGCAGCGTTGAAGGAAGGCGTGCTGCAGTTCCTCAATCTCGACCTGCCGATCGAGGAGTGGGCCAAGGAGGAGGGCATCGCCGACGCGGAGCTGCGCGAGCGCATCCGCAAGATCGCCGACGAGGACTATGCCGCCCGCATCGTGCGCAACACCGAGGAGGTGATGACCTATGTCGAGAAGCAGGTGCTGCTGCAGACGCTGGACCATCTCTGGCGCGAGCATCTCGTCACGCTCGACCATCTGCGCCAGGTCATCGGCTGGCGCGGCTACGCCCAGCGCGACCCGCTCAACGAATACAAGCAGGAGGCTTTCGAGCTGTTCGACGGGCTGATCGGCCGGCTACGCGAGCAGGTCACCGGCAATCTGATGCGCATCGAGGTGCGCTTCGACGCGCCAGAGGAGGGCGGCCAGCCGCCGCAGGATGCGCTGCCAGCGCCCGGCTTTGGCGACTATGGCGGGTCAGGCCTGCAATACGCGGCGACCGACGCCGACACTGCCGTGCTCGACCGCAATCCCGACGACCCGGAGAGCTGGGGCAAGGTCGGCCGCAACGAGCCCTGCCCCTGCGGCTCCGGCAAGAAGTTCAAGCACTGCCACGGGCAATACGTCTGAGCACCGGCTGACTCGGGGCACGACAGAGTCGCGTCAGGAATCGGGTGGGAGCCTGCCGCCAATCTCACTAACGGTTCGATCTTCCTCGATCAGGGAGATCAGACATGACGTCGCTCACAGGCAAGGTCGCCATCGTCACCGGAGCCTCGTCCGGGATCGGACGAGCCACTGCCCTCCTCTTCGCCGAACAGGGCGCTTCGCTGGTGCTGTGCGCCAGAACCGCAACTGCGTTGGACGAGGTCTGTCGCGAGATTTCGGATCGCGGCGGCGCATGCACCGCGATTGCTGGTGATGTCGCTATGGCCGCGACCCAGGATCGGCTCGTCGATGCTGCCATCCGGAACTATGGCGGCCTCGATATCGCGGTGAACAACGCCGGCACGGTCGGGCCGATCAAGCCATTGGCCGAGATATCGGAAAGCGAGTGGCAGGCGACGCTCGCCACGAACCTGACCGCGGCCTTTCTCGGCGCCCGTGTCCAGATTCCGGCGATGCTGTCGCGTGGGGCAGGCGCCATCGTCTTCGTCTCCAGCTTCGTCGGCACCAGCGTCGGCCTGCCGGGAATGGCGGCCTATGCCGCCGCCAAGGCCGGTTTGATGGGGCTGGTGAAGGGCATCACCGCCGATTATGGCCGCAACGCCATCCGCGCGAACGCCCTGTTGCCCGGTGGCGTCGATACGGCGATGGCTGGTGATGCGGAGCAGAAGCGCTGGGCGGCCGGTCTGCACGCGCTCGGCCGGATTGCCGACCCCGAAGAGATCGCGCAGGCGGCGCTCTTCCTATCCGGCCCGATGGGCAGCTTCGTCGCCGGCTCGGCGCTCTTCGCCGATGGCGGCAACGCTGCGGTCAAGTCGTTCTGAAACGTTGGCGGGCGGCCCGCCCTTGCATCCGCCCGTCGCAATCGTCAGGTTCCTTGTCCCGATAGCGGCAGGGAGCCACCGATGCAGGTCAGCGGATTCGACATCGTCATCGTCGCGCTCGTCGCGCTGGTGATCCTGACCATCGCGCTCGGCGTGCGCACCGTGCCGCAGGGCTACAACTACACCGTCGAGCGTTTCGGGCGCTATGCGCGCACGCTCGGCGCGGGTCTTGGCCTGATCGTCCCCTATATCGACCGCATCGGCCACAAGGTGAACGTCATGGAGCAGGTGCTCGACGTGCCCAGCCAGGAGGCGATCACCAAGGACAATGCCGGCGTGCGCATCGACGCGGCGGCGTTCTACCAGGTGCTCGACGCCGCCAAGGCGCGCTACGAGGTGTCGAACCTCGATCAGGCGCTGATGACGCTGACCATGACCAATATCCGCACCGTGGTCGGCTCGATGGATCTCGACCAGTTGCTCTCGCATCGCGACGAGATCAACGAGCGGCTCTTGCGCGTGATGGACGCCGCAGCCTCGCCCTGGGGCGTCAAGATCACCCGCATTGAGATCAGGGACATACTGCCGCCGGCCGATATCGCCGGCGCGATGAACCGGCAGATGAAGGCCGAGCGCGAGAAGCGCGCCGCCGTGCTGGAGGCGGAAGGCCTGCGGCAAGCGGAAATCCTGAAGGCCGAGGGCCAGAAGCAGTCGCAGATTCTGGCGGCGGAAGGCCGCAAGGAGGCCGCCTTCCGCGACGCCGAGGCGCGCGAGCGCTCGGCGCAGGCCGAAGCGGCGGCGACCGCGATGGTCTCGGACGCGATCAGCAAGGGCGACATCCAGGCCGCGAACTTCCTCGTCGCCGAGCGCTACACCGATGCGATCAAGGCGATCGCGACGAGCCACAACAGCAAGGTGGTGATCGTGCCCGTCGAAGCGGCCGCGCTGGCGGGCACTGTCGGGGGCATCGCGCAGCTGACCAAGGCCGTGTTCGGCGAGGACGCCATGGAAGCGCGGCGCGGCTCGGTGCCGCCGTCCGGCCGCAGCGGAAGCTGACAGCGATGCTGGGCTGGATCGCGTCCTTCGGCGGCTGGAGTTGGGTCGTGCTCGGCCTCGTGCTGATCGGCGGCGAGATGCTGGCACCGGGCGCGTTTCTGGTCTGGCTCGGGCTGGCCGCGCTGGTCACCGGCGTCGTCGTCGGCGCCACGGGCATGGCCTGGCAGGGTGCGGCGCTGGTGTTTGCGGCGCTCTGCGTGGTCAGCGTTCTGGCCGGGCGCGGGCTGACGCGGCGCAAGGCCGACGAGCCCGACGCCGCAACGGGGCTGAACGATCGCGGCCGACAACTCGTCGGCAAGGTTTTTCGGCTGGAGGCGACGATGCTGGGCGGCGAGGGCCGCATCCGCGTCGGCGATTCGTCCTGGCGCATCACAGGCCCCGAGCTTCTGGCCGGAGCCGAGGTCAGGGTCGTGCGCGTCGATGGCGCGACGCTGGTGGTCGAGAAGGCGTGAGCAGAAAGCGGTTGTGCCCGGCGCATGCGGGGCTATAGCGAAAGCTCCCGTGTCCGGTTCGACGATCCATGATCCCTGAAATCGACCGCCTGTCCTTTCCCAAGGACCGCATCCGCGTCCTGCTGCTGGAAGGCATCAACGATTCCGCGGCCAATCTCCTGCTCGCGGCCGGCTACACCAATATGGTGCGGCTGCCCAAGGCGCTGGACGAGGCCGAATTGCTGGCCGCCGTCGAGAAGACGCATATCCTCGGCATCCGCTCGCGCACGCAGTTGACGGAGGCCGTGTTCGCCAGGGCTAACCGGCTTTTCGCGGTCGGCTGCTTCTCGGTCGGCACCAACCAGGTCGATCTGCGCGCGGCTGCGGCGCGCGGCATCCCCGTCTTCAACGCGCCCTTCTCCAACACACGCAGCGTGGCCGAGCTGACGATCGGCGAGATCGTCATGCTGCTGCGCAAGATCACCGACCGTTCGGCCTCCGCCCATGCCGGCGGCTGGGACAAATCGGCTAACGGCTCCTTCGAGGTGCGCGGAAAAATCCTCGGCATCGTCGGCTATGGCAGCATCGGCAGCCAGCTCTCGACGCTGGCCGAGGCGATGGGCATGCGGGTGATCTATTACGACCAGACCGACAAGCTGCGCCACGGCAACACGGATTCGGTGGCGAGCCTCGACGATCTGCTCGGCTGGAGCGACGTGGTCTCGCTGCATGTGCCGGAGACGCCGGCGACGGCGGGCATGATCGGCGCGGCGCAACTCGCGATGATGCGGCCGGGCTCCTACCTGATCAACAATTCGCGTGGGACGGTGGTCGATCTCGATGCGCTGGCCGCCGCCATCCGCTCCGGCCATATCGCGGGCGCCGCGGTCGATGTCTTCCCGGTCGAGCCTGCCTCAAACACCGAGCGCTTCGTCTCCCCGCTGCAGGGCCTGCCCAACGTCATCCTGACGCCGCATGTCGGCGGCTCGACCGAAGAGGCGCAGGAGCGCATCGGCGCGGAGGTGGCGCGCAAGATCGTCGAGTATTCCGATGTCGGCTCGACCATCGGGGCGGTCAACTTCCCGCAGGTCCAGCTCGCGGCGCGGCCGAGCGGCACGCGCTTCATCCATGTCCAGCGCAACGTGCCGGGCATGCTGCGGCGTCTGAACGACGTCTTCGCCAGCCGCAACCTCAACATCGCGGCGCAGAACTACCAGACCGACGGCGAGGTCGGGTATGTCGTGATGGAGGCCGACCCGATCGGCGAAGTGGCGCGGGAAATCCTGGAAGAGATCCGCCAGCTCGAGGGGACCATCAGGGCGCGGCTGCTCTACGAGCGGGGGTGACAGTCCTTCCGCTTGCGCAGTTGATGGAAGAATGCAACCTATCGTAGCGTAAGGTCGCATATCGATGCGGCCAGATGAGCTCGGCGGCAGGTTCGCTATGGCAAAACCCCCCAAACCATCGGCCAAGAAGACGCTGGCCAAGAAGTCGTCGTCCAAGAAGTCGTCGTCAAAGAAGACGGCCGCGACCAAGCTCGAATTCGTGGTCGAAGGCGATTCCTGGGAGCACCTTCCCGATTTCGGCCTGAAGTCGCTGCCGATCGTCGGAGGCTCGAACTACGACCTCTCCCGTGCGCTCGCCGATCGCGGCCATGTCGTCCACAACATCGCCTATTGGGGCGACACGATCGCCGCCATCGCGAATGCCGGAGACTACCTCAAGGTCCTTCGCAAGACTGGCGCGCAACTGCTTCTGCTCGGCGGTGGCGGAAACGATCTGCTCGGCGACGGCAAAATGAAGAATTATCTGCGCCTCTATATCGCTGAGCGGCCGGTCAAGGACTACGTCCTCGACCTGTACTACCAGACTGTCCGGCAGGTCATTCTCGACTACGAACGGATCATGAAGTCCATCGCCGCCGACAAGCAGTTGAAGACCGTCAAGGTCATCGTCCATGGCTATGATTACGTCGAGCCGATGAGGCTGGGCTGGGTCGGCGAGCCGATGGATTTCGTCGGCATCGACCATCTCAAGATCGATCTCCAGCGCGCGATCGTGAAGGTGATGCTGGACGCGTTCAATGATGAGTTGAAGGCGTTCGCGAAGCGCCATCCCTCGGTCGTCTATATCGATTTCCGAAAGCGCGTGAACGGCCGCTGGCATGATGAGCTGCATCCGACCAAGGAGGCCTTCTCCGAATTGGCCGGGCTGATCGAGGCGAAGGCCGGCTGAGACAAACGGCCTACGCCACGCCCAGCGTCAGCAGATCGTGGACATGCACCAGCCCGACCGGGCGTTCGTCCGCGTCAGCCACGATCAGCGCCGTGATGCGCAGGCGGTTGACCAATTCCAGCGCCTCGACGGCGAGCGCGTCGGGCGCGATGCGGCGCGGGTTGGGCGACATCACGTCGCGCGCCAGCCGTGCCGTGACGTTGCCGGCGGTCAGCTTGCGGCGCAGGTCGCCATCGGTGATGACGCCGGCCAGCCTGCCGTCGGGGTCGATCACGATGGCGCAGCCAAAACCCTTGGCCGAGATCATCGCGACAACGTCGGGCAGGGCGGCCGTCTCGCCAACCAGCGGCAGGTCGGCGTCGCGATGCATGATGCTCTCGACGGTCTTGAGCTGCGCGCCGAGCTTGCCGCCCGGGTGGTAGACGAAGAAATCCTGCGGAGAGAAGCCGCGCGCCTCCAGCAGCGCGACGGCGAGCGCGTCGCCGAGCGCCATCTGCATCGTGGTCGAGGTGGTGGGCGCCAGGCCGTTGGGGCAGGCTTCCTCCGCCTTTGGCAGCACGAGCGCGACATCGGCCTCGCGGCCGAGCGCGCTGTCGGCATTCGAAGTCAGGCCGATCAGCCCGACCCGGAAGCGCCGCGTATGGGCGACGATGGCGGCAAGCTCCGCCGTCTCGCCGGACCATGACAGAGCGATCACCACATCCTCGGGCTGGACCATGCCGAGATCGCCATGGCTCGCCTCTGCCGGATGGACGAAATGCGCCGGCGTGCCGGTCGAGGCCAGGGTCGCGGCGATCTTGCGCGCGACATGGCCGGATTTGCCCATGCCGGTGACGACGACGCGGCCGCTCGCGGCGCGGATCAGCGCGACGGCCGCCGCGAAGGGTTCGCCGAGGCCATTTGCGAGGGCTGAATGGAGCGTGTCGAGGCCGGCGCGCTCGGTGGCGATGGTACGAAGCGCGGAGGCGCGGGTGTCGGCTGTCATGGCACGGGCTCTAGCACGGCGAGGGTCGGGGTTTCCACTCTCGCGACCCGGACGCGGTCTTGCGCATTGACGGCCCGTTAACCGTCTTCGTTCTAACTCCGTTAACCATGCGCGCCATTCCGGTGCGCCTGAATCCTCGTCTCGGGAGCGTCGTCTCCGTTTGTCCCGCCGCGCCATTCTCCTGCTGCTTTCGGGCATCGCCCTGGCGAGCCTTGCGCCTCTCGCGGCGCAGGGGCAGCAGGCGCGCGGCCTGCGCGGCGCGACGCCAGCCTATGTGGCGCAGCAGCCGGCCCCGCCGCCTGCGATCGCCGCGCCCGACGCATTGCGCGAGCCCGCTGCGCTGATCCAGAACCAGACCTCCGTCATCTCGCGCCGCGCGCCGCCGCGGGCCAGCCGGCCGGTGCAGGGTCGCAATGTCCGCGGCGTCACGCAGCGCCAATTCCGCGCGCCGCAAGCCACGGTGACCGGTCTGCCGCCGCTGTCGGAACCGCCCGTGCCGCGCCGCCGTTCGGTGGCGGAGGAGGACCCCTACGCCGCGCTCGGCATCCGGCTCGGCAATGTCACGCTGCGGCCATCGGTCACGAACTCGATCGGCCACGACACCAATCCGCAGCGCATCTCGGGCGCGAACCGGAAGGGCTCCGGCTTCAGCCGCCATGAGGGCGAGCTCGAGGTCCAGTCGGACTGGAACGTGCATGAGCTGAGAGGCCGGCTGCGCGGCGGCTACAGCGAGTTCTTCCGCGACAGGGACGCCTCGCGCCCCGACGCCGAGGGCAATCTCGATCTGCGGCTCGACGCCAGCCGCGACACCCGCATCCTGCTCGAATCGCGGCTGCGGCTCGATACGCAGCGCCCCGGCTCGCCCGATCTCAACGCCTCGGTCACGGGCCGGCCGCTGACCTATCAGTACGGCGCATCCGCCGGCGTGACGCATGACATCAACCGTCTGCAGATGACCCTGCGCGGCTCGGTCGATCGCTCCGATTTCGAGGATGCGCAGCTCTCCAGCGGCACGAGGCTGAGCCAGCGCGACCGCAACCAGACGCAGTACGGCGTCAGGGCACGGCTCGGCTACGAGCTCACGCCCGGCATCAGGCCGTTCATCCAGGGCGAGGCCGATACCCGCCAGTTCGATCAGAGCGTCGATTCGTCGGGCTTCCAGCGCTCGTCGGTCGGCCTGACCGGCCGCGTCGGCTCCACCATCGAGATCAGCCGGCAGCTCACGGGCGAGGCCTCGGTCGGCTATCAGGATCGTGCTTACGACGATGCACGGCTGAAGAACTTGCGCGGCATCGTCGGCGACGCCGCGATCCTTTGGACACCGACCCCGCTGACCACGGTGACCCTGCGTGGCGCGTCGGAACTCGGCGACACCACCATCGCGGGCTCGTCGGGCACCACGGCGCGGCGCGCCACGCTGGAGATTGCGCACGCGCTGCGGCGCAACCTGACGGTCACCGGCTTCGGCAGCTTCGGCCGCACGGAATATGACGGGCAGGGCCTGCGCGAGGATTTCTCGACCATCGGCGCGCGGCTCGAATACAAGCTGACGCGGACGTTTTCGGTGCGCGCGAGCTTCACCCATGAGCGGCTGAATTCGACGGCGCAGGGCTCGGACTACACGGCCAATGTCGCGCAGGTGGGGTTGAGGGTGCAGTTTTAAAGGCGGGCACTCGACGAACCCCTCTCACTCCGGGAGAGGGGTTCTTCGCGCCCTACTCCATCCCTTCCAGTTCCACGATCATCCCCTCGATCATCGTCAGCCCGATCTGCCAGAAGGCCGGGTCGCGCGCGTCCAGTCCGAAGGGAGCGAGCAGCTCGGAATGGTGCTTGGTCCCGCCAGCCGAGAGCAAAGCGAAATAGCGCTCCTGAAAGCCCTCGGCCGAGTTCTGGTAGACGCCGTAAAGCGAATTCACCAGGCAGTCGCCGAAGGCATAGGCGTAGACGTAGAAGGGCGAATGGATGAAGTGAGGGATGTAGCACCAGAAGGGCTCGTACCCGGCCCCCAGCCTGATCGCCGGCCCCAGGCTCTCGGCCTGCACGCTCATCCAGAGTTCGCAAAGGCTTTCCGCGGTCAGCTCGCCGTTCTTGCGCGCCTCATGGACCTTGCGCTCGAAGGAGTAGAACGCGATCTGGCGCACCACGGTGTTGATCATGTCCTCGAC
Source organism: Rhizobiales bacterium CCH3-A5 (assembly GCA_001556025.1). Taxonomy (GTDB): domain Bacteria; phylum Pseudomonadota; class Alphaproteobacteria; order Rhizobiales; family Beijerinckiaceae; genus Allobosea. The sequence continues at coordinate 65,328 of LSIB01000006.1, read as the reverse complement.
CTTGGCCGCCAGCATCGCCTTGCGCTGCTGAGGATTGGCTGTCTCCGAGAGGAGCTTGCGGAAGGTCAGCATCTCCCCGAAGACGCTGGCCGTCTCGGCGAGCGTCAGCGGCGTCGGCGCCATCAGCGCGCCGTTGGGTGCCGCCAGCACCTGATGCACGCCATGGCCGAGCTCATGAGCGAGCGTCATCACGTCGCGCGGCTTACCCTGGTAGTTCAGCAGCACATAGGGGTGGGCCGAGGGCACGGTCGGGTGCGCGAAGGCGCCTGGCGCCTTGCCGGGGCGGGCCGGGGCGTCGATCCAGCTCTCGTCGAAGAAGCGCCGGGCGATGCCCGCCATCTTCGGCGAGAAGGCGTCATAGGCGGAGAGCACCGTGTCGCGCGCCTCGTTCCACGGAATGGTGCGCTGCTCGACCTTAGGCAACGGCGCGTTGCGGTCCCAGAAATCGAGCTGCTCGCGGCCGAACCACCTGGCCTTAAGCCGGTAATAGCGGTGCGACAGGCGTGGATAGGCGGCGCGCACGGCCGAGACCAGCGCATCGACGACCTCGCGCTCGACGCGGTTGGCGAGATGGCGCGAATCCGCGACATCCTCGAATTTGCGCCAGCGATCGGCGATCTCCTTGTCCTTGGCGAGCGTGTTGGTGATCAGCGCGAAGGTGCGGAGCTGGCCGCGAAACACCGTGCCCAGCGCCTCGGCCGCGCTCTTGCGGACCGCACCATCGGCGTCCTGCAGGCGGTTCAGCGTCAGTTCGAGCGTCAGTTCCTCGCCATCCACGGGAAAGCGCAGCGAGGCGATGGTCTCGTCGAAGAGCCTGTTCCAGGCGGCGCGCCCGGTCATCGACTTCTCGTGGAACAGCTCCTCGATCCGGTCCTCGAGCTGGTGCGGCTTGTCCTTGGCGAGGTCGTCGAGCCAGGGCTTCCAGTGGCTGAGCGGAGCCTGAGCCGAAATCTGCGCCATCGTGCCGGCGTCGATGCGGTTGAGTTCGAGCCCGAAGAACAGCAGCTCGGTCGAAAGGGCGGTGACCTTGTCCTGCGTGTCGCCGTAGAACTTGGCGCGCGCCGGATCGGTCGTGTCGCCGGAATAGACGAGGCCGGCATAGGACATGATTCTGCCGATCAGGTCGTCAAGCTGCTCATAGGAGGCGACGGCCTCCGCCAGCACCGCGCTGGCGTCCTGACGTTGCGCGATCGCCTCGAGCTTGCCGCGATAGAGCGCGGCGAAACGCTGCGCCTCACCGGCGGCCCGTTCGAGATCGGCCGCGAAATCCGGCGCGTCCATCGCCGGGTAGAGATGGCTCAGATCCCATTCAGGCAGAACGCCCAACGCATTCGCCGTCCGCGCGTTCGCATCCGTGGCGGCATGGGCCACCGCACGGGGCATGATCGGTCGGTCGCACGCGGTCGTCATGGGTTCAGCACCTTCGCTCACGAGGCGGATGTTGTCCCCTCATATGCGGCGTCGCGGCGGTGCGGGCAACGGCCGTCGCGGCGAAAGACGGTGCGTCTCGCGGGATCGTTCCCGCTTAAGCGCGGCTTAACGGTTCTGGCCGAGGATGGATCAGAACGGAACAGCCGCCCGATTCGGAGCTGTCGCCGTCGCACCGCCTGGCCTTCGAGGTTTCATGACCGCCACCGTCCTCGTCGTCGATGACGATCCCGTCCAGCGGCGTCTGCTCGACGCCATGCTCAAGCGTTTCGGCTACGAGGTCTCGGCCGTCGAGAGCGGCGACGCGGCCGTGGCGCTGCTTTGCGGCGAGGATGGCGAGCGGTTCGACGCCGTCGTGCTCGATCTGGTGATGCCCGATCTCGACGGTATGGGCGTGCTGGCCGTTCTGCGCGAGCGCGGTGTCGAGACGCCGGTCATCGTCCAGACGGCCAATGGCTCGATCGAGGCGGTGGTTCAGGCGATGCGCGCCGGCGCGGTCGATTTCGTGGTCAAGCCGGTCGGGGCCGAGCGGCTGCAGATCTCGCTCAAGAACGCACTGAAGCTGGGCGCGCTCGAGCACGAGCTGCGCCACATCAAGCGCCGGGTCAGCAACACGCTGAGCTTCCGCGACCTCTCCACCAAGAGCGCCGACATGGCGCGCGTCGCCAGGCTCGCCGAGCGCGCCGCGAAATCGAACATTCCGATCCTGGTCGAGGGCGAATCCGGCGTCGGCAAGGAGGTGCTGGCGCGCGCGATCCAGGGCTCCAGCGACCGCAAGGGCAAGCCCTTCGTCACGGTGAACTGCGGCGCGATCCCGCATAACCTCGTCGAGTCGATCCTGTTCGGCCATGAAAAGGGCGCGTTCACCGGCGCGACCGAGCGCCATATCGGCAAGTTCGTCGAGGCCAATGGCGGCACGCTCTTCCTCGACGAGGTCGGCGAACTGCCGCTCGACGCGCAGGTCAAGCTGCTGCGCGCGATCCAGGAGAGCGAGGTCGATCCCGTCGGCGGCAAGAAGTCCGTCAAGGTCGACATCCGCATCATCTCGGCGACCAACAAGAGCCTGCTGGAGCAGGTGAAGCAGGGCGCCTTCCGCGAGGATCTCTACTATCGGCTGAACGTCTTCCCGATCACGCTGCCGGCCCTGCGCCAGCGCCGCGAGGACATTCCCGATCTGGCGCGTGGCTTCCTCGCCCGTTTCGCGGCCGAGGAAGGCAAGCGCATCCGGGGCATCTCGGCGGAAGCCGTCAGCCTTCTGTCGGGCTATGACTGGCCCGGCAATGTCCGCCAGCTCGAGAACGCGATGTTCCGCGCCGTCGTGCTGGCCGATGGCGACGAGTTGACGATCGCCGAATTCCCGCAGATCGCCGCGCAGATGGACGGCTTCGACGTCCGCATCCCTCCGGCCCCCGCCCAGGTGCGCAGCGAGCAACTGGCCGAGCCGCGCATCGTCCAGGTGCCGGTGCGCGATCCCAATGCGCTCGATCTCGTCGCCGGTTCCGATATGCGCAAGCTCGACGATCTGGAGCGCGAGATCATCACCTTCGCACTGGCCCATTATCGCGGTCACATGTCGGAGGTTTCGCGCAAGCTCGGCATCGGCCGCTCGACGCTCTACCGCAAACTCAAGGATTACGGGCTGATCGAGAACGAGCCCGCCTCCGACGCCTCAGACGCCGCGTAGTGCCGTTGCGGATGTGAAATCGCGGCGCTGTTGCAGCGCCGCATCTTGTCGAAATGCCCCGAGTCGCGCAGGAGTGCGACAATGGCGAACATGAGAGATCAGGTTCATGCTGCGCAGCCATAAGGCCGTCTGGCGCTCCGCCTCGGTTCTTGCCCTGATGCTCGCGCTCGGCGGCGTTCCGGCCCAGGCTAATCCCTTGGGCCAGAGCGACACGGCCGAAGTTCCCGCCGACAGCGACAAGGACGTCATCACCGGTACGCTGGCTCCGCCGCCGAAGGGCGACGAGGTGGCCTCCGAGGTTCCCGCCGACAGCGACAAGGACGTCATCACCGGGACGCTGGCTCCGCCGCCGAAGGGCGACGAGGTCGCCTCCGAGGTTCCCGCCGACAGCGACAAGGACATCATCACCGGCACGATCGCGCCGTCGCAGAAGCCCGAAGGGCTGGCGACGCGCCAGCCTCACGATGCGACTGCATCCCCCGGCGTGGTCGACGAGCCGGTTGCGCTCGATATTCCCGCCATCGAGATGCCGCCGTCTGACCCGGCGCTGAGGCCTGTGCAGAGCCCGGAGCCGCTGCGTCAGGCCCAGCCCGGCGCGCTGCAGATTCCACCGCCCGATCTGCCGCCCGTCATCGTGACGCTGCCGGCCGGTTCGGAGTTCGCCGCCGACATCGCTGCCCGCGCGGGCGAGGCGCTGGCGCTGCCGCGACTGGCCGAGCGCGAGCGCGCCGAGATCGTCGCGGCCTATGCCGCCAACCAGAACCGCCCGCTCTGGATCGACGGGCGCGGCTGGAGCGAGGCCGGCAAGCGCCTCGTGGCGCGGCTGGAGCGCGCCGGCGACGACGGCCTGAAGCCGACTGATTATGCCCTGCCGGTGTTCGAGGCGAGCGACAGGGGCAGCCTCGCCGAGGCCGATGTGCGGCTCTCGGGGCTGGCCGTGCTCTACGCCCGCGATGCGCGCGGCGGCCGCATCGACCCGCGCCGGCTCTCAAAGCTGATCACGCCGACGCTGTATCTGCCTTCGGCGACGGAAGTTCTATCCGAACTGGCGGCCGCGTCCGACCCCGGCAGCGTGCTCGGCGCCTACAATCCGCCCCATGAGGGCTATCGCCGGCTCAGGGCCAAGCTCGTCGAACTGCGCAGCCATCTCGACGACACGCCGCTGGTGCGGATTCCTGCGGGACCTGCCCTGAAGCTCGGCATGCGCGACGAGCGCGTGCCGCTGGTCCGGGCGAGGCTGGGCCTGGGCCCCAGCGAGGAGCCGGTCTTCGACCGTTCGACCTCGCTGGCGCTGGCCGATTTCCAGAAGAAGGCCGGGCTGCCGGCCAATGGCGTGCTGAGCCCGCAGACGCTGGCCGCGCTCGGTACGCCGGCTCGCGCACGCGGCGAGCAGGACATCATCGCCCAGATGGAGCGCTGGCGCTGGCTGCCGCCCGATCTGGGCGCGGCACATATCATGGTCAACGTGCCGGAGTTTCGCGTGAGGGTGATGCGCGATGGCGGCCTCGCGCACGAAGCGCGCGTCATCGTCGGCAAGCCCGAGACGGCGACGCCGATCTTCTCGCACCGGATGGACCACGTCATCGTCAACCCGTCCTGGTTCGTGCCGCCTTCGATCATGAAGAAGGAGTTCCTGCCCGGGCTCGCAGCCGATCCGGACTACGCGGTCAAGCGCGGCTATGTGGTGACGCGGGGGCGCAACGGCTCGGTTTCGGTGCGCCAGCCGCCGGGCGAGCGCAACGCGCTCGGCTGGATCAAATTCATGTTCCCCAACGACCATGCGGTCTATCTGCACGACACGCCCAACCGCCGGCTCTTCGCCAGTGAGCGGCGCGCCTTCAGCCATGGCTGCGTGCGCGTCGACAATCCCTTCCTGCTCGCCGATCAGATCCTCGGGCCGGAGTGGTCGACGGAGCGGCTGAAGCGTCTGATCGGCTCGGGAGAGCGCCGGATCAACCTGCCGCAGCCGCTGGCGATCCACCTCGTCTACAACACCCATGTCGTCGGCGCGGATGGCGAACTGACCACGTTCGATGATCTCTACGGCTTCCATAGGCTGGTGCGTCAGGCGCTGGAGCAGCGCGGCTGAAGGTGGATCGCCGCGCATCCTTGCGGCTGCGAGGTGGCGATCCAGCCCCTTGCCTGGGATCGAATCGTGGCTGCCACTGTTTGGTCCGATGCATGCCGGCACGGTTTTGCCATGATCGCCGGATAGCGGACTTCAAAGGAGTTTTCCGTGGCGCCATGGTTGCCGGCTTGGTAACCTGCCGTTAACGCTTCTCCGCAACTGTTCGTTTACGGTTATCGCGCCGCCTGCCGGCGCAGCGAGACGGGTCAGTCAGATTGGGCAGGGCATCAGATAAGCAGGCGACATCAGACGCAGCCGGCCCGCGAAGCGGCTCCGGACGTGCGTCGCTGTCGCGCCGGCTTCTGACGTGCGGCGTCGCGGCGGCGGCATTGGCGCTGGGCGTTCGCGGGACCCAGGACGCCGTCGCCAATGGCGACACCCGCACCATCACCATCAAGCACATGCACACCAAGGAGGAGACGACCGTCACCTTCAAGCGTGACGGACGCTATGTCTCCGAGGCTCTCGAGAAGCTGAACTGGGCCTTGCGCGACTGGCGCATCGACGAACCGATCCGGATGGATCCACGCCTGTTCGACCTCGCCTGGGAGGTGCATCGCCAGGTCGGTTCCGACCAGCCCTTCCATGTTGTCTCGGCCTATCGTTCGCCCGGCACCAATTCGATGCTGAGGCGGCGCTCGCGCGGCGTCGCCAAGCACAGCCAGCACACGCTCGGCAAGGCGATGGATTTCTACCTCCCCGACACGCCGACCGCCCGCATCCGCGAGGCCGGCATGCGCATGCAGCGCGGCGGCGTCGGCTTCTATCCCGGTGCGCACACGCCTTTCGTCCATATGGACGCCGGCTCCGTGCGCTCATGGCCTCGCATGACCCGCGATCAGCTCGTCAGGCTCTTCCCGGACGAGAAGACGGTCCATCTGCCAGCCGATGGACAGCCGCTCAGCGGCTACGAGTTGGCGAAGGCGGATGTGCTCGCGCGCGGCGGTTCCGTCGCCGGCTATGCGGCGGCCGATCTCGACGAGGGCGCGATCATCTCGTCTGGCCGCAAGAGCCTGTGGGCCTCGCTTTTCGGCGGCGACGAAGAGGAGGCCGATGCGCGGCCGACGCGCGGCCGCCGCGCCGCGCCCAAGCCGCAGCCGGCGGTGATGGCCTATGCCAACAACAGCGGCTTCGTGGACAGCAACTCGTCGGATGGCGGCCGCTTCGCCGTGGCCTATGCGCCCCCGGCCGCGGAGGCCCCGACGCGCTCCATCCGCGGATCCTCCCGCCCGCAGCCGCAGCCTGAACCCGCGCCGACGCCGGTTCAGGCCGAGGCTCCCGCAGCGCCGGCTCCCGCGCCGCCTGTCATCGACAACCGGCCCAAGCTGATCGACGCGCCGCTGCCGCTGGCGCGCCCGCGCGGGCTGACCCTGCCGCAAGCACCCGCCGAAGCCGGCCCCGCCGTCGAGGTCGCGGCGCTGCCGACCGCCGCAGGCGCGCTCGCCTTCGCGCCACAGACCCCGCTCGCCGACCAGAAGTTGGTGCTCGCCTCGCTGCCGCCGCGCCGGCCGGGTGAGATGACCGCGCTGGTCGAAAGCATCGTCTCCGGCAAGCCCGTCGCAGCGCCGTTGCCGCCGACGCGCCCGACCGAACTCGCTGGCGCCAACCCCGCCGGCTTCCGCCTCGCATCGGCCGAGGCCGCGCCACTGCCGCCCGTCGAGGGCAAGCTCGTTACCATAACCCATGGGCTGCCGCCGAGCCGTCCGCGCAGTGGCCCCGTTCCCGTTCTCGCCGAAGCGCCCGCGCCTCCTCCCGCATCGCGGCCGCCGGTGAGCCCGGTCACTGCGCAATACGACGCCGACCGCTCGAACCTCGATTCGCTCTTTGCCGCCGTCTCCCGCAGCCTGCCCAGCGAGGGCCGCTCCGTCACCGTCGCCCGCGCCAGGCCCGCGCCGGTTGCCAGCACCGCGCCGATCCAGGGACCGAGTCCGGCGGCTTCGCTCGGCTTCAGCCATGCCGAGCCGAGCGACGCGCGCACCGGCTCGTTCTCCGGCCCGGCCGTACGCTCCCTGCCGACCAATTTCGTCCAGAACTGAGCGCGCTTGGCTTCGGCGGCCGTCTGACGCTGCTTTCTGCCTTTTCGGTGCTCACGGACCTAAGTTCGATCCGCTCCGGTTCTCGAAACCAGCGCCAGCCGACTTACCGTAGCCAAACGCGCGCTCACGGTTCCTCGCGGTCGATCGGCCAGTGTTTGAACACGTCGAGCGCCTCGCAGGCTCTGGCCTGCGCTGCAAGGGCCGGCCAGCGTTCCTCCGGCGCGAACTCCGGGATGACGAAGCGGCAGAAGCCCCAGGCGATCGCCGCTGCGATGTCGCCCGGGCGCAGCTGCGGTCCTGAATCGAGCCCGCCTGTCCTGGCGGCGTTCTCCAGCAGGCCAAGCGCGGTGTCGAGCTGGGCGACGATGCGCTCCTGCCAGGGTCCGTAGCGCTGCGCCTCGGGCCGCTTGCGCTCGTATTCGATAGCGACCGCCTTGTCGGCGGCCACGATGCCGATGCCGGTCAGGCTCAGGTCGTGGGCGCGCGCCGCCTTTTCGGCGGGACGCAGGGAGCGGCCGGCGACATCCTCCAGATGCTGGATGATCAGGTTGGAATCGGTGATGATCACGCCGTCACCGGTCACCAGCGTCGGCGCCTTGATCAGCGGGTTGATGGCGTGGAAGGCGTCCATGTGCCGGAACACCGAGACCGAGCGATGCTCGAAATCGAGCCCGAGCAGCGTGCCGGTGACGGCGGCGCGGCGGACATAGGGGCTGTCCAGCATTCCCACGAGCAGCATGGCAGTCTCCCGATTTTCGGTTCCGGCAGAGTGCCGGGGCGGACCGGGAAAGCCACGCGAATTCGCGTGATTTCACGCATCACGTGCGGTGATGGCGCGGCCTTCTCGGCGTCGGGCCGGTCATCCGATAGACCTTGTCCCCGGTTCTGAAAGCGCTAGCCTGCCGGCGAGGCCGCGATGGCAGAGGAGGTCGAACCCATGTCCGCTGTCGAAAAGATCGTCCGGCTCGGCGAATCCAGCGACGTGCCGTCGCCGAAACCGCCCGAGCGCGGCCATCGGCACGAGGCCGGCGTCGTCGCCTCCAGCGTCTATGCCCATGGTGTTCGCATCGCCGATATCTCCGTCGAGGAGGCGGGCGAATGGGCGCGGAAGGACGGCCATGTCGTCTGGATCGGCCTGCTCGAACCCGACGATGCGCTGCTCGCCTGCGTGCAGCGCCAGTTTGCCTTGCATCCGCTCGCGGTCGAGGACGCCGCCAACGCCCATCAGCGCCCCAAGCTGGAGCAATATGGCGACGCGCTCTTCGTCGTCGCGCGCACCGCCCAGATGGTCGACAAGCGCATCGCTTTCGGCGAGACGCATATCTTCGTCGGCAACGGCTACATCGTCAGCGTTCGGCACGGCGCATCGACCTCCTACAAGACGGTGCGCCAGCACTGGGAGACCTGCCCGACCTCGCTGGCCAAGGGCGAGGATTTCATCCTCTACGCGATCCTCGATTTCATCGTCGACAACTACATGCCGGTGCTGGAATCGATCCACGAAGAGGTCGAGGCGTTCGAGGACAAGGTGCTGGAGCGGCCGATGGGCCGCGCCGACATCGAGAGGCTCTACATGCTGCGACGCGATCTCCTTCGCCTGCGCAACGCGGTCGGCCCGCTGGTCGATGTCTGCCAGCGTCTCGCCAACGCCAGCGTCCCGCAGGTGCGCCCGACGCTGGCGCCGATGTTCCGCGACGTGACCGACCATGTCCGCACCGTGCAGGAAAAGATCGACAGCCTGCGCGAGGTGCTGGCCTTCGCCTTCGAGGCGAGCCTGCTGGTCGGCCAAAGCCAGGAGAACGCGATCTTCAAGAAGCTCGCCGCCTGGGCGGCGATCCTGGCGGTGCCGACCGCGATCGCCGGTGTCTACGGCATGAACTTCAAGAACATGCCGGAGCTCGAGCTGCAGTTCGGCTATCACACCGTGCTGGCGGTGATCGTGACGAGCTGCGCGGTACTCTACTGGCGCTTTAGGAAGAATGGCTGGCTTTGAGGGCGCTCGCCCGAGACAGCTTCACAACTGTGCAGCGGCGAGGCAGGGCCATCGACAATTCGCCAGTGCGAGTCGACTGGCGCGGTTGCCGAGAACCGGAGCGCAGCGGACTTCATGTCCGTGAGGACCGGAAGCGGAGGCGGCCGCTTCAAGCGGCCGCGCTCGTGGATTGGCGAATAACCTCAGGCGCTTTCGCCGACCGCCTGCAGATAGAGATCGAGGATCGCCTCTTCCTCGGCGCGCTCATTAGCGTCGCGCTTGCGGATAGCGATGACCTTGCGCAGCACCTTGACGTCGTAGCCATTGGCCTTCGCCTCGCCATAGACCTCCTTGATGTCGTCGGCGATCGTCTTCTTCTCTTCCTCGAGCCGCTCGATGCGCTGCACGATGCTCTTGAGCTGGTCGCCCTGAACCGGATCGTCCATCTGATGTCCTCGACTGTGAAACGGGTATGAATTTGGCGGCAGGGTTCGCGCGGTTCGGGGGCCTTCGTCAACCCGCCAGCGGCCCGCTCTCAACAGGCGCGTCGCCTCAGCCCATGCGCAACGCCTCGATGCAGCCGGGCAGCACGGCCGCGAGCCGGCGGCCCCAGGCAAAGGCCGTCTCTCGATCCGCGATCAGGTCCTGCCGGACCTCGATGAGCGTATCGGCCAGGCCGCGCCGCGTGGCGTGGCGGTCGATCGTGTCGCCCGGCAGGCCGCCGGAATACGGCTCGTTGTCGCCGACGATCAACTCGGGATCGGCCTGCAGCGCGGCGATGAGCAGCTTGGAGAGGCTGCCCTCGCCATCCCAGAGCAGCCCGACATGCCAGGGCCGCCCGGCCTGCTTCCAGAATGGCGTGAAGGAATGGATCGAGACGATGGCGGGCGGGTGGCCTGCTGCGATCGCGGCCTCGACGGCAGCGTCTATCGCCGCGTCGTAGGGCTTGTAGAAGCGCGCCACGCGCCCGGCGATGCCGGCTGCGTCGATATCGCGGTTGCCGGGCACGATCGCCCCATCGGAGAGCCGCATCACGAGAGTGGGGTCGTCGAGGCCGCGATTGGGGTCGATCAGCAGGCGGGAGAAGTTCGAGAGGACGGCTGGTGCGCCAAGCGCCGCCGCCATGGCCCGCGTCACGTCTGCTGCGCCGATGTCATAGGCGATGTGGCGCTCGAGCTGGGCCGGCGCCAGGCCGAGCCCGTCCAGATCGGGCGGGATCCCATTGCTGGCGTGGTCGCAGAGCAGCAGCAGGCCGGTCGCCGGATCGCCGGAAACGATCTCGACCTCACCGATCGCAAGCGGGCGCGTGACCGGCGTGATGGCAAGGTCGGATGTCATGCGGGCTTTCGATAAGTATGATTATTGCTGCAAATGCCTGATGACGGCCGGGCAGCCGGCACTTAAAAGAATCAGCAACGAAAGTCGATGGAATCGACCTGATCACGGGCGGAATGCGGGGCGGCCTTGCACTCATCGGATGACGCCATTGCAGCGGCACGGACGACCGCGCGCCGCATTTTCGACGCGGCCGTCGCGCGCGCCCATCCGGCCGGCTGCCTGCCGGCGCATCTGCCCGACGCACCGGCGACGGGCCGGCTGATCCTCCTCGCCGCCGGCAAGGCCGCCGGCAGTATGATGGCGCTGGCCGAAGCGCATTATCTCGATTCAGGCTTTCCGCCCGAACGTCTGGTCGGCCATGCTGTCGCCCGGCATGGTTACGAGACGACGACGCGGCACATTCCGATGGTGGCCGCCGGGCATCCCGTACCGGACCAGGGCAGCATCGACAGCGCCGAGCGGGCGCTGGTACTGGTGCGAGGGGCGACGCGAGACGACCTCGTGCTGGTGCTGCTCTCGGGCGGCGGTTCGGCCAACTGGGTCGCGCCGGCAGGGGGACTTTCGCTTGCGGAAAAGCAGGCGGTCAACAAGGCGCTGCTTCGCTCGGGCGCGCCGATCGGCGAGATGAACATCGTCCGCAAGCGACTTTCGCGGATCAAGGGCGGCCGGCTGGCGCTGGCGGCTGCGCCGGCGAGGCTGCTGACGCTCGCGATCTCGGACGTGCCCGGTGACGAGGCGACCGCGATCGGGTCCGGCCCGACCGTGCCGGACCCGACGACGATGGCGCAGGCGCGGGAGATCGTGACGCGCAACGGGCTCGACCTGCCGCCGGCCGCCCGCGCCCTGCTCGAAGACGACGCCAGCGAGACGCCCAAACCGGGTGACCCCGCCTTCGCCGGGAGCGAGTTTCGCATCATCGCCCGGCCGGCGGACGCCATCGCGGCCGCGCGCGCCGCAGCCGAGGCGGCGGGCTACTCCGTGCATGATCTCGGGGCCGATTGCGAGGGCGAGGCCCGGGATGTCGCGGCCGCCCATGCCGCGCTGGCGGTCGAACTGAAGCGGGCCTGCAAGCGTGCCTGCATCCTGTCGGGCGGGGAACTGACCGTGACGCTGCGCGGGCAGGGCAAGGGCGGGCCGAACCAGGAATATGCGCTGGCGCTGGCGCTCGCGTTGAACGCAGAGCCCGGCATCGTCGCTCTGTCGGGCGATACCGACGGCACCGATGGCGGCGGCGGCGAGGCGAGTGACCCGGCCGGCGCGCTGGTCGATCCGACCACGCTGGCGCGGGCTGCGGCGCTTGGCCTTGCTCCCGCCCAATCGCTTGCCGAGAACGATTCCACCGGCTTCTTCGCGGCTTTGGGAGACCTGCTGCAAACGGGGCCGACCCTGACCAATGTCAACGATTGCCGCGTGATCCTGATCGACCCGTGATGAACCGCAATCTCGCCCATCTGCTGCGCCTGAGCCTGCTGGCCGCCGGCCTCGCCAGCCTTCCGGCCCCGGCCCAGGCCGATCTGCGCATGTGCAACACCACGGGCAGCCGCATCGGCGTTTCGATCGGCTATCGCGATGCGCAGGGCTGGGTGACCGAGGGTTGGTGGAACCTCGCCCCGCGCGCCTGCGAGACGCTGCTGCGCGGCACGCTGGCGGCGCGATTCTACTACGTCCACGCCGTCGATTACGACAAGGGCGGCGAGTGGACGGGAAAATCCGTCATGTGTACGCGCAACAAGGAATTCACGATCCGCGGCATCGAGGACTGCCTGGCGCGCGGCTATGACCGCGCCGGCTATTTCGAGGTCGATACCGGCGAACAGAAGAGCTGGACGATCCAGCTCACCGACGCAACCGGCAGCGCGCCGCAAAGGCCTTGAGGACATCACCATGAAGCGCGAGCGCCGGATCAAGATCATCGCCACATTGGGGCCGGCCTCGGCGACCGTGGAGATGTGCGCCAAGCTGTTCGAGGCCGGTGTCGACGTGTTCCGGATCAATATGAGTCACACCCAGCGCGAGACGCTGCCGGAGCGCGTCGCCATGCTGCGCTCGCTGGAGAGCCGCTTCAAGCGCCCGGTCGGCATCCTCGCCGATCTGCAGGGGCCAAAACTGCGCGTCGGGGCCTTCGGCGGCGATGGCGGCGTGATTCTGGAGGCGGGCGCGAAGTTCACGCTCGATTCAGACCCCGCGCCCGGCACGGTCAAGCGCGTGCATCTGCCCCATCCCGAGATCCTGAGTGCGCTGGAAGCGGGCCACAACCTCATCCTCGACGACGGCAAAATCAGGCTCGTGGTCGAGAAGGCCAGCGTGACGCAGGCCGTGACGCGGGTCACCGTTCCGGGGCGCCTGTCCTCGCGCAAGGGCGTGAGCCTGCCCGACACCGTGATCCCGGTTTCCGCGATGACCGACAAGGACCGCTCGGACGCCGAGGCCGCGGCCGAAGCCGGCGTCGACTGGATCGCGCTCTCCTTCGTGCAGCGGCCCGAGGACATGGCGGATCTGCGCAAGATCGTGCGGGGCCGGGCGCTGGCTCTGGCCAAGATCGAGAAGCCGCAGGCGCTCTCGCGGCTGGAGGAGATCATCGAGGCGTCCGACGCGATCATGGTCGCGCGCGGCGATCTCGGCGTCGAGATGCCGCTGGAGAAGGTGCCGGGCACGCAGAAGCGCATCACGCGGATGTGCCGGCGCATGGGCAAGCCGGTCGTGGTGGCGACGCAGATGCTGGAGAGCATGATCACCAGCCCGGTGCCGACCCGCGCCGAGGTGTCCGACGTCGCCACCGCCGTGTTCGAGGGGGCAGACGCCGTGATGCTCTCGGCCGAGAGCGCGGCGGGACAGTATCCGGTCGAGGCGGTGACGATGATGAACCGCATCGCCGAGGAGGTGGAGGCTGAATCGGTCTACCGCTCGATCCTGGAGGCGCAGCGCGCCGAACCCGAGGCGACCGGGGCTGACGCCATCGCCAAGGCTGCCCATGAGATCGCCGACACGCTGAATCTGAAATCGATCGCCGCCTGGACCTCGTCGGGCTCGACGGCGATGCGGCTCGCGCGCGAGCGGCCGAATTCGACCGTGATCGCGCTCACCCCCAACCGCGCCACGGCGCGCCGGCTCACGCTGGTCTGGGGCGTGCATTCGGTCGTGACCAAGGACGCCAGCGACATCGACGACATGGCGGCCCGCGCCTGCAAATTCGCGGTGCGCGAGGGGTTTGCGGCGTTGGGGGACCGCATAATCGTCGTCGCGGGCGTGCCCTTCGGGACGCCGGGTGCGACCAACATGGTCCGCATCGCCTTCGTGGCGAAGGAGCATGTCCAGCAGGCGTGATCCTCACCCCGGCAGAACGAACGACGCCGCGTAGCAGAGCCCGCCGCCGACCGCGAATGAGAGCGCGAAGCGACGATAGACGTCGCGCAGGGTGCGGCCGATGACCTGCTGGGCGAATTCGGCACGGGGCCGGTCTTGCGGCGGCAGCAGGATCCAGAGTTCGGTGCGCTTGTAGGGCCGGCGGACCGACGTGTCGGCTTTCACGACCAGCACGGCGGCGGTGGCCATCATCAGGATCGCGCCGCTCTCCAGCGCGACGCGCGGATAACCCGCCAGCCCGACCATGAAGCAGATGATGGCGAGGCCGGCAAAGCCGCAGCCGCGCGAGACCGACAGCAGCGCCAGTTCTCTCACGCGCGATGGGCTCATGCGGCGTCTCTCCGGGACATGCCCGAAGTTAGAGCGGCGCGCGTCTCGTGAACATCACGAAATCGCGCGCCTCGCGACGTCTCAGGCAGGGCGCGCCGTCATCTGCAGCAGGGTCGGGATCGTCAGCAGCATGATGCCGCCGAGCCAGATCCACATCGATGTCGCGGTGCTCTCGGTCAGGCCCTTACCGCGCTCGTAGATGGCTGCCGGGATGCCGCCGATCGCCAGCGTCAGGGCCGAGAGGAACAGCGAGGTGAAATAGAAGATCAGCAACGGCGAGGTGATGAAGAAGCCGGGGCCGAACTGCCGCATCAGGATGTAGACCGGGTCGAAATAGGCCGAGAAGTGCAGGCCGTTGATCAGCGACATGCCGGCGATGCCGATAGTGATGCCGTCGCGGCGCAGGGTTTCCTCGCGGTCGTCGGTCATGGCTTCGGCGCTCCGACGATGGTCGGCAGCCAGCCTGCCGCTGCGAAGCCGACGAACATCAGCATGCGGAGGAAAAGGACCCAGACGAAGGCGAGAAGCGTCAGGATGCGCTCATGAACCGCCGCCGGCGTGATGATCCGCACGGCCTCGATCGCCGGCTGCGTGACCTGCCGGAAGGTGCGCCAGATCACCTTCTCGCTCTCGTCGGGGAAGACCAGCGACAGGATGAACCGGCCCAGCAGCGTGTACATCAGCGCCGCCAGCGCGAGATTGGGCGCCTGATAGAGCCAGAACAGGCCCTGGCTGTCGACATCGGCCATTAAGGATCGATCCTTGCGGGTCGGAACTCGTCCCTGCCTGTGCCCCACATCGGCGGCGCAGGCAAGCGGCGGGGCAAAAACGGGGAGACGAAAAAGGGGCGGACCAAGGCCCGCCCCCGAAGAGAACTGACGGCGGGCGTTGCGCCCGCCGCCGCGCCTCACTTCTCGATCATCACCGCGCCGCCTTTCGGACGGCGGATGTCGTCGATGAAGCTCTGCAGCTCCTTGGTCGGCGCCGTGGTGAACTTCGAGACGATGTACATCGTCAGGAAGCCGATCGGCATGCCGAACAGGCCGGCTGAGATGTTGGCGACGTTGAAGTAGCCGACCTTGGAGGCCAGCGGGTGGCTGATCGCCACCCAGCCCTGCTGGAAGATCGCCGGCTGCTCGGCCTTGAGCTTGGCGATGTCGACGAGCGCCGCCCCGGTGATCGGATGGACGTTCGAATACATGCCGAGCACGTTCACGCCGAAGCCCGGGAAGTAGCGGGTCACGACGAGATAGACCAAGGTCGTCAGGAAGCCGGCCCAGATGCCCGCCACGGCCGCAGCCGCGGTGGTCTTCTTCGACCAGATGCCCATGACCAGCGCCGGGAACAGGCCCGCCGCCGCCAGCGAGAAGGCCCAGGCCACCATCGCCACGATGTCGGCGGGTCGTCCCGAGGCCACCCAGGCCGCGATGATCGCAACCAGGATCAGCAGCACGCGGGCGATGATGAGTTTCCTCGCCACCGGCGCGTTCTTGTTGATCATGCGGGCATAGACGTCATGGGAGAGCGCGTTGGCGATCGCCAGCAGCAGGCCGTCGGCGGTCGAGAGCGCCGCCGCCAGGCCGCCGGCGGCGACGAGGCCGGAGACGACGTAGGGAAGGCCGGCGATTTCGGGCGTGGCGATGACGATCGCGTCCGCCTGAATGCCGAAGTTGGCGAGTTGCAGGACGCCGGTGAAGCCGGAGATCCTGCCGCAGGCGGCGGTGATGGTGGCGAGATCGACGGCGTTCGTGCCGCAGATCTGGACGAGGCCGATCTTGCCGTAGTTGTAGACCCAGCCGGGAAGCTGGGCGAGGGGCTTGCCAATGACGTTCTCGAACACCTCGAGCTTCGCGAAGGCGGCGTAGGCCGGCGCCGTGAAGTAGAGGATGAAGATGAACAGCAGCGTCCAGGCCACCGAGGAGCGCGCCTCACGCACGGACGGCGTGGTGAAGTAGCGCATCAGGACGTGGGGCAGCGAGGCGGTGCCGACCATCAGGCAGAGCACGAGCGCGAAGAAGTTCAGGGGGTCGTAGCGGGCGAAGGGCACCACATGGGAGGCCGCGGCCGAGACGCCGAGCGCAGCTTCGCGGGTCTGGATCTCGGAGAGAACCGAACCATAGGTGAGCTGCGGGATCGGAATGCCGAACTTCTGGGTCGAGAGGATCACGACCGGGACGAGATAGGCGACGATCAGCACGATGTACTGCGCGACCTGCGTCCAGGTAACGGCGCGCATGCCGCCCAGCATCGAGCAGACCAGGATGCCGACGAGGCCGACGAAGACCGCGACCTCGAAGCTCATGCCCAGCAGGCGCGCGCCGATCAGGCCCGTGCCGACGATCTGCGCCACCACATAGGTGAAGGAGCAGCTCATCAGCACGACGATGCCGGCGATGCGTGCCGCATTGCCGCCGAAGCGGAAGGCGAGGAAGTCCGGCACCGTGTAGCAGCCGAACTTGCGCAGATAGGGCGCGATCAGCGTCGCCACCAGCACATAGCCGCCGGTCCAGCCCAGGATGAAGGCGAGGCCGTCGTAGCCGAGCAGATAGAGCGTGCCGGCCATGCCGATGAAGGAGGCCGCCGACATCCAGTCCGCCGCAGTGGCCATGCCGTTGTAGAAGGACGGCACCTTGCGGCCGGCGACGTAATATTCGTCGACCTGCATGGTGCGCGACATGATGCCGATGGCGGCATAGACGCCGATCGTGAAGGCGACGAAGAGATAGCCGAGGATATGGTTGGGAACGCCTGCGCGCTCCAGAACGCCGATGAAGACGACGAATGCGATGAAGCCGCCTGTATAGACGCCGTAGATGCGTCCCAAACTGGAGGTGAAATCGCCCTTTTGTGCTTCTGCTGACATGAGCGTTCCCCTCTCAATCTTCTTCGGCCATGCCGTATTTGCGGTCCACCTTGTCCTGGGCCTTGGCGAACCAGAACAGTTGGGCCACGAATATGATCAGGGAGCCCTGGGCGGCCATGTAGAACCCGAGCGGAAAGCCCATGATCCTGATGCCGTTGAGGCTGGGCGAAAACATATGGATGAAGAACGAAAAGAAAGCCCAGATGCCGATCATGATATAGGTCAATCTGGTCGTTTCGGCCCAATGAGCCTTCACATTGTCTTCTGGTGACATTCCCTGTCTCCCCCGTGAGGACGTTCGCATACGTCTCGTTCCCCCCGCCGGCGCGGCCGAGGGTTGGCGTCGTTACGTCACAACTTGACTAAAGCAGCAGGTTAACTTGGATGAATCCCGCTGGCCCGAACAGCGCTACTAAAGGCTTATGACTTTCGTCGTCGGCCTGACGCGTGGGCTAGCGGCTGGCGAGGCCCGAGCGCAGCGCGGCCAGTTCGTCGATCGCCTGCACCACGATTTCGGGCGCGGCGTGATGGGGCATGTGGCCGGTGCCGGGCAGGAGAACGAAGCGGCCCTGAGGCGCCTGCCGGGCGATCGTCGCCGAGTGGATCGTCGGCGAGACGACGCTGTCGCTGTCGCCGGTTATCGCGATCACCGGAACCTTGAGGTCGCCATAGCGCGGCGCCTGCGTCGTGACGAAGGCGTGCGTCGCCGCGATGTCCTCCGAGTTCGCGCGGAAGGTCGCGGGGCGCAGCAGCAGCCTGATCTCCGCCCTCTCGACGTATCCGGGCGTCGCCTCGCGCGGGGCGAAGACGCTTTTCGCGCCGGCATCGAGCTGGATGTTGGCGACCGGCAGCGCGACCAGCCGGGTGAACAGCGGGCCGATCACCGGAAGCACGGCGATATGGTGATACCAGGCGATGCCGCCGGGCCAGGGGTGGGTCACGCCGCCGAGCAGGACAAGGCCGCGCAGCCGGTCGGGCCGGTCGAGCGCGATCCGGGTGGCGAGCGCGCCCGCCAGGGAATGCGCCACCAGCACGAAGGTTTCGGGCGCGATCTTGTCGAGCGCCTGCATCAGCACCGCCGCCTGCCGGCCGGGATCGGCCATGGCGGACCCGTCCAGCCGTTCGCTCCAGCCATGGCCCGGCCGGTCCAGCGCGATGAGACGGTAGCGCGAGAGTTCGGGGCCCAGCGTCGCCAGCAGGTCGGCATGGTTCGACGATGCGCCATGGACCATCACGACGGTGCCGCGATTGTCGCCGACGGGCGCGCGCTCGCGGTAGTGCAGCCGTCCGCCGGGAAGATCGAGGAACGCGCCCCTCGGTGGATAGGCGCGCGCGACCTCCGCGGCGATCCATTCACTGCGCAGGATCAGGCCGGTCGCGGCGAGGAGGACGAGAACAAGCAGGATCCGAGGCAGCATGAACTGCCTACGCAGGCCCGGCCACATCGGTTTCGCCGGGGACCAGACCAACGATCGCACGATGGCGCATGCGGCCCGCTCAGGCGTCGCGCCCGTCGACCTCGGTCTTGAGGGAATCGACCGCGTTCTTGATCGCTTCCATCTGGGGATAGATCTCGAGCGCGCGGCGATAGGCGACCATGGCGCGCTTGTCGTCACCCTGCTGACGCAGGATCGTGCCGAGCCCCATCATCGCCCCGTAATGCCGGGGCTCGCGCTTCAGCGCCTCGCCAATGTCGAGCATGGAGCGGATCGGGTCTCCCGCGACGAACAGCGCGCTGGCGCGCTGGTTCCAGCCCTCGGCCCAGTCGGGCTCGAGGCTGATGACGCGGTCGAGCAGTTCGATGGCGATCTCGGTCTGCTTCTGGCGCAACGCCGTCTGGGCGCGGGTCATCAGCAGATCGGCAGTGTCGGAGCCGGAGCGGGCCCACCGGCGCTGGATCAGATTGGCGATGCCCTTCGCCTCTTCGGCGCTTTTGGCGGCGGCGAGGCGCTCGAACAGCCGGTCAAGCGTGGCGGCAGGCGAACGGGGCGAGGCCGGGGCCGGCGTTGCGGGATTGTCGTCCTTGTCGGCGGGAGCGACGGCGCCGGGGCGCTGCGGCGCAGCGTTCTGCGCGAGCGCCGGACCGTGGATCGCGCCAGCCGCCAGAACGAGCGCGACAAGTCGGGAAATCAAGCGAGCGATCATCATGACGCGAGAGTGTCATGCGGCGCGGGCCGGCGTCAATTCACGGCAAGGCGAGCAGCGCAACGCAAAAAGACGGGTGCGCCCGAAAGCGCCCCGTCTCGCAGACAAGACCCGGTTCGAGTTCCGCGCCGACCGGGCGGCCGACGCGACAAATCTCAGCCCTGGCGCGCCTTGAAGCGCTTCTGGACCTTGTTGATGATGTAGACGCGGCCCTTGCGGCGCACGAGCTGGTTGTCGCGATGACGCGCGCGCAGCGACTTCAGCGAATTGCGGATCTTCATGGTCGTCAACTCCATCGACCCGCGCTTTACGCGAATCGGTCGAAAAACGTGTCCGCTGCGATGCGGGCCGGAAACCAGCCCTCATCGCCCATGCGAATGGTGCGGTCGGTGCGATGCCGGCTGTATACGGATTTTGGCGCGGATCGCAAGAGCCAGTCTCCATTCCATTCGAGGATCGCCGGCTTCGGCAACGCATCGTCACGCCTTGAGCGGCTCTGCGAGCGTCGCGGCTTATGGAGAGGTCCGCGGGCAGCGGAAGGGAACCCGGCCCGCATCGGGGCGTTGTCCCGCCATCAACCTGATCGGGGATAGCACAATGAAACTCGTCACATTCGGCTTTATCGCGGCGTCGGCCCTTGCGCTCGGCGCTTGCGGCAACACCACCGAACAACGCATCGGCGGTGCGGCCGTCGGCGCCGGGACCGGCGCGGTCGTCGCAGGGCCGGTCGGCGCCGTCGTCGGGGGCGCCGCTGGCGCGATCACGGCGCCCGGCGTCGTACGCGAGACGCGCCGCGCCACGCGCTGAGCGGCCCGTTTTTCGTCGCATCGCGCTTAGGAAGGCATAGCGCAGGTTGCGTCGCCGCCATGCTCCGGCCGGCTTGCCGGATTTTTCTGTTCATTTCGGCCGCGAGCGGATGGCGGCGCAGGGCTGGACCAGCGTTCTCCGTGGCATTGTCGCCGCCGAGGCGTCGCCCGAATCAGGTCATGAGGCGGCCGCGCCGGATGTGGGGTGCTTCATGACTGGCATCGTGCCAATTGTGGCTGGCGGCGCGGGCGCTGCGCCGGCGCGGCGTTCGGCCATGGTCAGGCTCGGCGCGCTCGTGCTGTTCGTCGTCATGGCCCTGCTGGCGCTGGCCGCCCTCATCGCCTGGCAAAGCCACGGCGCCGTCATCCGGCAGACCGAAACGGCGGCCGAGAATCTGGCGCTGGCGCTGGAGCAGCACGCCGCGCGCACCTTCGAGGCGGTCGATCTCAATCTCCGGATCGCCCAGAACCGGATGGAGGCCGTGGCGCTGGGCATTGACGACAGTGTGCCTGTCCATGCCCTGCTCAGGGATCTCGCCGACACCTCCCCGCAGACCCGTAGCCTCGTCATTCTGGACCAGAATGGCCTTGCCATCCATGATTCATTCGCTCCGACGCCGCGCGCGGTGCCGCCCACCACCGATCGCGACTTCTTCATCGTGCATCGCGATCGTGCCGATGCCGGCCTGTTCATCGGCACGACGATGCGCAGCCGCATCAATGGCGAATGGACCATCTTCGCCAGCCGCCGGATTTCGCGCGCCGACGGTTCTTTCGGCGGGATCGTGGTGGCCGCCGTCGCGCCGGAATACTTCCGGATGTTCTATGAGAAAATGAACATCGGCCAGCACGGCGCGATCGGGCTGATCTCCGGCAACGGCTTCCGGCTGGTCCGGCGGCCCTGGCTCGACGCCTCGGTCGGCATCCCGGTTCCGGGTGACCTCGCCCAGCGTCTTGGGGCGACGCCAAGCGGGGTATTTTTAGCGGATTCGCCCAATGACGGCGCGCCGCGCATCGTCGCCCACCGCCGCATTGAGAGTACAGGCCTGTCCGTCCTCGTCGGGCTGTCGAAAGCCGAGGCGCTCGCCCCTTGGCGGCGCAACATGGGCGGTCTGGCTGCCGGCGCATCCGTCACCGTGCTGCTGGTCGCGCTGCTCGGCGCCGCGCTGGCCCGTTCTCTCGACAGGATCGACCGCAGCGAGGCCCTGTTCCGGGCTGTCTTCGACAATGCGACGGACGGGCATTTCATCAACCGCGTCGATGCGCGCGGCCGGCTTGCGATCGAGACCTACAACTCCGCCGCGGCGAAGATCATCCATATCCCGGTCGAGCAGGCCGAGGGTCGCCTCCTCGACGACGTCCTGCCGGCGGCGGAAGCAGCCAAGGTCGAAGCCGATCTGCGGCGCTGCCTGGCCAGCGGCATGCCGGAGCGTTTCGAATCGCATCTCGTCCGCGGCGGTGGCGTGCGGACCTGGGAGATCGTTCAGGTGCCGCTGCGCAACGCCGCAGGCGCGATCGACCGCATCTTTGTGTCGACGCGCGACATCAGCCATCTCAAGCGGGCCGAGGCCGAGGCGCGCGAGGCCAACCGCATGCTGCTGCTGGCCGAGCAGATCGCCCATGTCGGGCACTGGCGCCTCGAACTCGCCTCGAAACGCCTGACATGGTCGCGCGAGGTCTACCGTATGCACGGGCTCGACCCGGAGCACTTCACGCCCGACGCCGCGACCGCGATCGGGCTGTATCATCCAGACGACCGGGCGGAGGTCGCCCGCTGCGTCGAGGAGGCGGTCGCCACCGGGCGCGGCTACGAATTCTCACTGCGCATCCTGCGCCCCGACGGTACATTGCGCGAGGTGATCTCGCGGGGCCTGTGCGAGCAGAACGCCGAAGGGGTGGTGACGGCGCTGTTCGGCACGGTCATGGACGTGACCGAGATCCGGCAGACCGAGCGGGCGCTGGTCGAAAAATCGGCGCTGCTCGAGGTCACGCTCGACAATATGGACCAGGGTCTGGCGCTGATCACGCCGCAGGGCGAGATCAAGGTCGCCAACCGGCGCTGCGCCGAACTGATGGATCTGCCGGACGCATTCATGGCGACACGGCCGAGCTTTCCCGAAGTGATCGACTATCTCTACGAGGCGGGGGAATTCGACGATATCGACCCGGCCCTGCACGCGCATGTCCGCAATCAGGCCAAGCTCCCGACCACCGGCATCTATGAGCGGCGGCGGCCCAACGGCGTCGTCCTCGAAATCCGGACCGTGCCTCTGCCCGGCGAAGCCGGGGTGGTACGCACCTATACCGATGTGACGGCGATGCGCGCGGCAGAAGCCGCGATGCGCGAGAGCGAGGCACGGTACCGCCTGCTGGCGGAGACCACCAACGACGTGATCACGCGGCTGAGCCTCGACTTCAAGCGCGAATACGTCTCGCCGACCTGCCGGGCGCTGCTCGGCTACGAACCCGAGGAGATGCTCGGCGCCCAGCCCTCGGACGCGATCCATCCCGACGATGCGCCGGCCGTGCGCGAGCAGGCGCGCCGGCTGGTCGCCGGCGAGGTCGAGGGCGATCGCGTCACCGCGACCTACCGCACGCGCCACAAGGACGGGCACTGGGTCTGGATCGAAGCGGGCATGAGTCTCGCCCGCGACAAGCAGAGCGGCGCCGCGACATCGCTGATCTGCTCGTTGCGCGACATGACCATCCGCAAGCAGGCGGAAGAGGCATTGGCGGAGAGCGAGGCGCGTTTTCGCCTTCTGGCGGAGAACACCAGCGAACTGATCATGCTCGGCCATGACGACGGCAGGCGCTCCTATATCTCGCCGGCCTCCATGCGCCTGCTCGGCTTCGCCCCCGACGAGCTGATGGCGATGTCGCTGCGCGACTATGTTCATCCCGACGACCTGCAGCGCCTCAAGGACACGACGGCGCGTCTGCTGCGCGGCGAGGATCAGGTCTCGCTGGTCTATCGCGCCCGCCACAAGACGGAAGGATGGGTCGCGGTCGAGGGCTCCTTCCGGCGCATTCCTAATGCGGAACCTGGCCAGCCCAGCGTCGTGGCGACCTTCCGCGACGTCTCGGAACGCCAGAGGCAGGCGCAGGCGCTCGAGCAGGCCAGCGCCGCAGCCGAGGCGGCGCGCGAACAGGCCGAGCAGGCGAGCCAGGCCAAATCGGATTTCCTCGCCTCGATGTCGCACGAGATCAGGACGCCGCTTCACAGCATCATCGGCTACACCGACCTGATGATCGAGAGCGGCGGCCTCGGCGAGGAGCAGGCGCTGCAGGCGCAGCGCATCCAGAGTTCGGGCGCCGCGCTCCTGACGGTGGTCGACGACATCCTCGATTTCTCGAAGATCGAGGCCGGCGGGATCGAACTCGACCCACGCCCCTTTTCGCTCGACAGCCTGGTCGACAATGCCGTCTCGATCGTCAGGGGCCTTGCGGCCGCGAAGGGCCTGCCGATCCTGGTCCATCTCGGCGGCGATGTACCGCGCGACCTCGTCGGCGATCAGGACCGGCTGCGCCAGATTCTGCTCAATCTTCTGAACAACGCCGTGAAGTTCACGCCGCACGGCCATATCGCGTTGACAATCGGGGCGGAGGATGGCGCGCCCGGGCAGGCGGAGTTGACCTTTGCGGTCAGCGATACCGGGATCGGCATTTCGCCCGAGCGCCAGTCGCGGCTGTTCCAGCGCTTCTCCCAGGTCGATGGCTCGATCCGCCGGGAGTTCGGCGGCACGGGCCTGGGACTGGCGATCTCGAAGCGGCTGGTGGAGCTGATGGGCGGCGCGATCGGCGTCGAAAGCGCCACGAGCGAGGGCTCGACTTTCTGGTTCCGCGTTCCGCTGGCGCTGGCGGCGGCCGGGCAGGCGGCGGCCGGCCAGAGTGGGGCGCGCGGAACCGCCGCCAGACGGGCCAGGGTTCTGCTGGTCGAGGATCTCGAGATCAACCAGAGACTGGCCTGCGCCGTGCTGGAGTCGGCCGGACACGAGGTCGACGTGCTGGGCGACGGCGCCGATGCGATCATGGCGGTTCAGGAAAGCGCCTACGACGTCGTGCTGATGGACGTCCAGATGCCCGGCATGGACGGCATCACGGCGACGCAGCACATCCGTGCGCTGGAGCACGCGGCCCGGTCGGTTCCGATCATCGCCATGACCGCCAATGTGCTGCCGGCGCAAATCGCCGCCTTCAGGGCAGCCGGGATGGACGCCCATATCGGCAAGCCCTTCAAGCGGGCCGACCTTCTGGCGGCGATCGAGCGCGCGGTCCGGGCCCCCGAGACCGCGCCTGAAGCGGACGCCGCACCGCTCGACCGCGAGGCCTATGAGCGCATCCGCGAGACGCTCGGGCCGGAGCAGATGGGCGAGATGCTGGCGATGCTGTCGGAGCTTTTGACCCGGCGTTTCGCCGAGGAGAGGCTGGTGCCGGACGATCCGCAGGGTCTTGCCGGCGAGGCCCATGGCGTCGTCTCCGCCGCCGGCATGCTCGGTTTCATGGCGCTCTCGCGCCGCTGCGCCGAACTGGAAGCCGCCTGTCATTCCGGCGAGGGTCTGGCGGAGGCTGTCGCCGCTGTGCGCGCGGCGCGGCGCGATGCGCTTTCGGTGATCGCGCGGCTGCGCGCCGCCTGAGCGCGCCTCCGGCGCAGCTTCAGCCCGCGGCGGCGATCTGCCCGAGGAAGAAATCGACGACCCTGGCAGGGTCGAACGGCTTCTGGATGAACAGGCTGCGCACCGTCCGGGCCTCGGAGTGGCGCTGGTCGGCGGTGGCGTAGACGATCGGGCGCAGCGGATGGCCGAGATGGAACTCGGCTCCGACCACCCAGCCATCGACCAGCCCGGGCAGCTTGATGTCGGTGTAAAGCCAGTCGATGGCGCGCGAGGGGTCGCGCAGCAGGTTCAGCGCCTGTTCCCCGCTCCCGGCCAGCACGGTGCCGAACCCGGCGCGGCGCAGATACTGATCCAGGATGGCGCGCGCGATCGCATCATCCTCGACGATCAGCACAATCTGGCCCGTGGCATTCTTCCCGCTGGACATGCGCGATGTCACCACGCCCTTCCGCATCAGGCAAGCCGGCCGCGCCCGTTCAGCGCCCGGCCAGACGCAAAGAAAAGGCCCCGGAGCCGCTCATGCATGAGAGCTCCGGGGCCTTCGAAAATGGTGGGCGCGACAGGGATCGAACCTGTGACCCCTACGATGTCAACGTAGTGCTCTCCCGCTGAGCTACGCGCCCATGTGCTGCGTCGGAAACCCGCCGCGGCAGACGGAACCGGCCGCCAGCCCGAAAGCCGGAGACCATGTTGCGAGGTGTGCGGCTATAGCCGCTGTCAGCCGGCCTTGCAAGGCGCTTTCGGCAAGGGGCTTTGGCAAGGCATTCGGGCTGCCTTGCCGATCAGGCCGCCAGCAGCTTCTCGACCTCGTTGACCAGCTCGCGCAGGTGGAACGGTTTGGAGAGCACCTTGGCGTCCTTGGGCGTCTGCGAATCGGGGTTCAGCGCCACGGCGGCGAAGCCGGTGATGAACATCACCTTGATGTCGGGGTCGAGCTCGGTGGCGCGGCGCGCCAGCTCGATGCCGTCCATCTCGGGCATCACGATGTCGGTCAGGAGCAGCTCGAACGGCTCCTCGCGCAGGCGGTTATAGGCCGAGAGCCCGTTGTCGAACGAGGCCACGTCGTAGCCAGCATTCTGCAGGGCCTTGACCAGGAAGCGGCGCATGTCGTTGTCGTCTTCGGCGAGAAGTATCTTCGTCATGGGCCTGCTGTGTCCGTCCCCGATAAGGCCTGTCGCAAGGCCGAGCCCGTCCCGTGGGAACCGTCCCGGCCGTTCGTCTCGAATCGCGCCGCGGCGCGTGGTGCGGCGGCAGGGGTAGCGACCCGCCGGCCAGCGTGGAACCAAGTCGTTCTATAAGGCACTGTCATGGTAAACAACGGGTGAATCCCATCATGGTTTCCGGGCCGTACTGGTAACGCTTCTACAGCGCCGTTTTGTGTGCTTTCTTCCGGAGACATGAGCGTCCCACTTGGTTTTTTCCCGCCCGATCCGCTGAGCGTCGTCGCCGAGATCGAGCGGCCTTTCACCCTGCATCAGCCGCTGCTGCA
Organism: Rhizobiales bacterium CCH3-A5; assembly: GCA_001556025.1. Classification (GTDB taxonomy): domain Bacteria; phylum Pseudomonadota; class Alphaproteobacteria; order Rhizobiales; family Beijerinckiaceae; genus Allobosea. The sequence continues at coordinate 39,133 of LSIB01000006.1, read as the reverse complement.
TGTCGTGCCGGTGGTGGTGGACGTGCCCCATGCCGGGCGGCGCTATCCGCGCGCCTTCGTCGAGAAAGCGCGGCTGTCGCTTCAATCGCTGCGCCGCTCCGAGGACGCCTATGTCGACCGGCTGTTCGAGTCGTGCGTCGATCTCGGCGCGCCCCTGCTGGTTGCCGAGTTTCCGCGCGCCTTTCTCGACGTCAACCGCGAGCCCTATGAACTCGATCCGCGCATGTTCGACGGGCGGCTGCCAGCTTTCGCCAACACCCGCTCGATGCGGGTGGCCGGCGGGCTGGGCACGATCCCCCGAATCGTCGGCGATGCGCACGAGATCTATTTCGGGCGGATTCCGGTCGAGGAGGCGCTGTCGCGGATCGACACGCTGTACCGGCCCTACCATGCCGGCCTGCGCAGCCTCGTGCAGCGCACGCAGAGCGCCTTCGGCACCTGCATCCTGGTCGATGCGCATTCGATGCCGTCTACGGGGCTCGACCGCGACGGCCTCGCCAAGGCCGACATCATCCTGGGGGACCGCTTCGGCACCAGCGCGGCGGCCTACGTCACCGACATCGCCGAAGAGGCGTTCCGCCGGCGCGGCCTGACCGTGACGCGCAACCGGCCTTATGCGGGCGGCTTCATCACCGAGCATTACGGCGCGCCGAGCGCGGGCGTGCATGGCCTGCAGATCGAGATCAACCGCGCGCTCTACATGAACGAGGCGACGCTCGCACCGCATTCCGGCTTCGGCGAACTGCAGCAGACGGTCGCGAGCGCGATGGCCGACTGTTTCGCGCGTTGGAGCGGCTGGCTCGACGAATGGCGCGAGGCGGCCGAGTAAGCGCGGCCTCGTGCAGACCGGCTATTGCTTGCCGACGCAACCAAGAAAAAAGGGCCGCACACTTGCGTGGCGGCCCAAGTCTAGGGAGGAAACGCCCAAGGAGGGCAACGAAGGCTTGAGGTCATCGCCCCTTCGCAGTGCACAATTTAGATGTGCAGCGCAAAAACGCAAGTGCATTTGTTGTGAATCTTATGGGGTATGCGCTGCACGCAAGCGTTGGCGCGAAAACGGCGTTAATGCCTTGTTATCCGGCAGGTCGGCGCGCAATAAAGCGGACCGGGACAGGGCGCCGCCGATCTGAAATGCTGCGCAGCACGTCGATCGGGGGAGACTGGTATATGAGTGTCGTTGATTTCGGCGCCTTCGTCGCGGAGCTTGCGACCGAATCGGGCAAGGCGATCCTCCCCTTCTTCCGCGCGCACCACACCACTGACGACAAGTCGCATGGCGGCGTGTTCGACCCCGTGACGGAGGGCGATCGCGCCGGCGAGGTGATCATGCGGCACCTGATCCAGCGCCAGTTTCCCGGGCACGGGGTGCTGGGCGAGGAGTTCGGATCGGAAAACACGGATGCCGAATATGTCTGGGTGCTCGACCCGATCGACGGCACGCGGGCCTTCATCGCAGGCCTCCCGGTCTGGGGTACGCTGATCGGGCTGATGCGCGACGGCGTACCGGTCTATGGCATGATGCATCAGCCCTTCACCGGCGAGCGCTTCTCGGGCGACGGCCGGCAGGCGCGCTATGAGGGACCGATCGGTTCGCGGCCCTTGCGCACCCGCGATACCACGGCACTTTCGGGCGCGACGCTGATGACGACGACGCCGGCGCTGTTCAAGGGCGCGGAAGCTGAAGCCTATGCCCGCGTCGAGGCCCAGGTCCGGATGGCCCGCTATGGCTGCGACTGCTACGCCTATTGCATGCTGGCGGCCGGGCATGTCGATCTGGTGATCGAATCGGGGCTCAAGCCCTATGACATCGTCGCGCTGATCCCGATCATCGAGGGCGCGGGCGGCATCGTCACCTCATGGGACGGCGGCAGCGCCGCCGGAGGCGGCACGATCCTCGCCGCCGGCAGCAAGGCGCTGCATCAGGCCGCGCTCGCCCTTCTCGCCGGCTGACGCGGCAGGGCGGTTGTCTTCGCCGGGCACGAAGGCGTCGAACGCCGCCCAGAAGCGGTCCCGGATCGCGTCGCTTTCCATCAGGATCTCGTGACGCGCGCCCGGCAGCACCAGCGCCTGCCCGGTCTTCAGGCGGGCGGCGAAGCGCTCGATTGCCGGCGTCGAGACGACCGGATCCTGGCCCGCCGCGATGATCAGGGTGGGAACGCGGACGTCCGTGGCGGCCGAGGGGGCGTTCAGCCGGGCCATCAACTGGAAAGCGGTGCGGACCCAGCCGATCGTCGGGTCGCCGACCGAGAGATGGCGGGCATCGGCCGAGAGCGCGCTGTTGCGGGCGTAGCGCACGGCGTCGCTCGTGAGGCGGTTGCCCTCGAAGGGTTTGGTCGCGATCGCCGTGTCGCCGCCGCCGGGCACGAAGTTCTTGCCGAGGCCCAGCCAGAACAGGAGGCTCGCCAGCCGGCGCGCGGCGTCGGGCCTGTCGATGATGGTGAGGCCGAGCATGGGCGCGAGCGCCACCAGCCGTGAGACCGGCAGCGCGTCGCGCCGCGCCGCATCGAGGCAGAGCGCGGCTCCCATCGAATGGGCCAGCGCGAAGTAAGGCCCCGGCAGGGTCTCGCGCATCTGCGCCATCGCCAGCGCGAGGTCATTCTCATAGTGCCGCAGCCAGCCGACATGCCCCTTGCGGTCGCGCGCGACGAAGCGCTGCGAGCCGCCCTGGCCACGCCAGTCGAAGGCCATGACGTGGAAACCGCGCCGGCGCAGTTCGGCGACGGTCTCGCTGTAGCGCTCGATGAACTCGGCCCGGCCCTGCACGACGACCACCGTCCCGCGCACCGGCCTTGCCGTGGGCCGCCAGCTGGCGAAGCGCAGCCGCGCGCCGTCACGCGTCGTCGCGAACCAGACCTTGCCATGGCCGGGCAGAGGGTAGCCCGGATGGGTGAAGAGCTCGGCATCGGCCGGGGTCTGGGCCAGCTTTGGAGCCATGTCGGGCTTTCGAATCGGCGTTCGCCCCGTGGCGGCGCGATGCAGTTATGCCTGCCGAAAAGACCTCTTGAAAAGCCGAAAAGGGTCTCCCAACTGTTTGTCTGCGCAGGCCGGAGGCCGGCTGCGCAAGACCAGAACCGGGCCCGTGCTCACGCCGAGGCGGGCCTGACCATCATGTCGCTTCTTTGGAGGACACCATGCGTCATTTCGATCTTTCCCCGCTCTATCGCTCGACCGTCGGCTTCGACCGGCTCTTCTCGCTGCTCGATCAGGCGACCGCCACCGAGACCGCGCCGAGCTACCCGCCCTACAACATCGAGCGCACGTCCGAGAACGCCTACCGCATCACCATCGCGGTCGCAGGCTTCGGCGAGGGCGACCTTGCCATCGAGAGCAAGGAGAGCACGCTCACTGTGAAGGGTGAGAAGCAGGCCAACGACCAGGCTGAGAAGCGCGAGGTCCTGCATCAGGGCATCGCCGCGCGCGCCTTCGAGCGCCGCTTCCAGCTCGCCGATTATGTCCAGGTGACCGGGGCCAGCCTCGAGAACGGGCTGCTCCACATCGACCTCGTACGCGAGATCCCCGAGGCCAAGAAGCCGCGCCAGATCGCGATCGGCGGCAGCAAGGCCAAGGTGCTCGAGGCCAAGATCGAGACCGCCAAGGCGGCGTAATCGGCACAGGCCCGAAACCTGAGCGGCCCCGGGAAACCGGGGCCGCTTTCTTTTGGGCGTCGAGGCTGAATGTCGCCGCTCAGTCCAGCGGCGTCACCGGAACCGCCGGCGTCTCCGGCCGGGGCGTCGCCGTCGTCATGTCCTCGATCTGGACCGGGGGCAACTGCACGGGCGCGACAGTGATCGCGGGCTGTTCGGCCTGCGCCAGCGGAGGCTTGCGCTCGGGAACGTCGGCGCCGCGCACATCCTGCGGATTCACCAGAGCAGGCTTGTCGGCACCGGTCGCCGGGTTGACGGGGCCTTGCGTCGGCGGCGCGGGCTGCGCGGGCACCGCAGGCACGACCGTCGCCGGGGCGCTGGCGGCGGCAGGCGGCTTCTCGACCGGTTTTTCAGGGACCACAGGACGGGCGGGGGCGGCGGGCGATGGCGGCACGACCGTCGCTGGCGCGCTCGCCTGTGCCGGAGGTTTCAGCGCGGCAGGGCGTTCCGGCGGGCGCGGCACGATGCGGGGAGCCGGCCGCTCGTCCTCGCGCGGATCGACGCGGGCGACGCGCGGCTGGGCCGGGCGGCCGGGGCCCTGCAGGATGATCCGGTCCAGCAACGCGCCGCTGTAGCTGTCGAAGATCAGCCGAACGCGTGCCCCGTCGGCCCTGCGGCCGTCGACGATGGTCGAGCCGCGCGCGCGCAGCGTGCGTTCGATCTCGGCCAGACCGTAATCGCGCGCTGAGACGCGGGCGACCCGCCGGGGCGGGCGCGGCGCATCATAATAGTCGCGATAGCCGTAGCTGCGGCCATAGACCGGGCCGCCGTAGCCATAGGCTTCGACCTCGTCATAGACGTAATACTGCGCGGCGGCCGGGCTCGCGGCGCCGAGCGCCCCGGCAAAGGCGAGACCGATCAGCGCGCCGCGCGTCTGGCGTTTCGCGAAGGGTTCGCGCAGGGAAACAGGCTGCATGTCGTCATCCTCGGAGTGACTGATCCGTTGGTTCAGTCTTCCTTAGGGATTGCGGCGCGCATGGGGCGCAAATCGGAGCGGAATGCGCGTCCTAGCGGTTCAGAAGGCCAGCCAGACGATCCACCGCTTCGGCCTGCGTCGCAAACGACATCACGAAACGGCCGATGATCTCGCCTGTCGCAAGCGGCGCATCGTTGGGAAGCGCCCTGTCGGACCAGGCGATATACCCGACGCCGGCTTCGGCCAGCCGCGCCTGAAGCCCGGCCGACAAGACCAGAAACACTTCATTGGCCTGGCAAGGCCAGGCGAGGCGTGTCGCCCCATCGTTGGCGACGGCCGCGGCAAGTCTCTGCGCCATCGCATTGGCGTGGCGGGCGAGGTCGAGCCAGTGGCCGCCGCCGAGCAGGCCCTCGAACTGCGCGCCGATCAGCCGGCCCTTGGAGAGGGTATGGCCGGCGCGCTTGCGCCGCCATTTAAGCTCGCCTGCCTGTCCGGGATCGAAGAAGATCACGGCTTCCGCGGCCCAGGCGCCGTTCTTGGTGCCTCCGAAGGAAAGCACGTCGACGCCGGCCTTCCAGGTGATGTCGGCCGGCGTGCAGCCGAGCGTGACGAGCGCATTCGTGAAGCGCGCCCCGTCCATATGCAGCTTCAGGCCGCGCGCCGCGACCGCGTCCTTCAACGCCCTGACCTCGGCCGGCGTATAGATCATGCCGCATTCGGTGGCCTGCGTGATCGCGAGCGCCTGTGGCTGGACCTGATGCAAAGCGCCCTCGCGAAAGCGGCCGAGAACCTGCGTGACGCTGGCGGGAGTGATCTTGTTGCCGGTTCCCGGCAGCCCGATCAGCTTGGCGCCGTCGCTGAAGAACTCCGGTGCGCCGCATTCGTCGTCGGCGACATGGCTTTCCTCATGCGTAATCACCGCCCCCCATGGCCGCGTGATGCTGGCAAGCGCCAGCGCATTGGCCGCCGTGCCGCTGGCGACGAGGAAGACCGCGACCTCGCGCGCGAAGATGTCGGCAAACAGCGCCTCGACCCGCTTCGTCCAGATGTCGGTCCCGTAGGCCGAGGCCGCGCCGTCATTGGCGGCGGCAATCGCCGCCATCACCGGCGCGCTCGCGCCGGCGGTGTTGTCGCTGATGAAGTTCATGCCCCAGCGATAGCGGTCGGCCGCGGCCGCGCCAAGCGCCTCAGCGCAGGGCGGACCCGACCAGCAGGAGGAGCGCGGTGAGCAGGATCACCGTGAACGTCGCCGCCATGCCGAAGACGCGGAAGCGGAAATCCTCCTTCGGATTGGACACGCCCCAGGCATGGGCTGCGCGGCCGATGATCAAAGCGAGGCAGAGCGCGTGCAGCAGAAGCGCTGGCGCGCCGCGCAACTCGGCCAGCGCCAGCAGCAGCAGCGCGAAGGGGGTATATTCGGCGAAATTGGCATGGACGCGCATGCGCCGCTCCAGCCCCGCATCGCCGCCCGCGCCGATGGCGACCTTGCCGCTGCGCCGTGCGCCGATCACGCGCAAGGACAGGGCGACGAACAGCACGGCGAGCAGCGCGGCATAGACCGGGACGATGGCGATCGACATTTGATGCGGCTCCGATGGGCGGCGCTGAACAGGTAGGTCAGGCGCGCGCAGGAACCAGAGGCGGGCGACAAGATGTATGCGCGTGCCGGGCCGGAGAATGCCTGAAATGTCGAGACGGGCCGCGCCATCGCAATATTATTTCAAAAGGCGCCAAAATCGCCTCTTGTGCCCAGATTGGAATTCTGGCAAATTCATCGTAATAGGACAGTGTTGCTGTCCCATTTTCACCGCGCTGGTTGCAAGGCTTCAAGCCCTGCGCCGGACGCCTGCGACGGAGCGGACGGATGACGAGGGGGACGGCCGGCAACGCCAAAACCAATCGTACGCGCGCCGCCCGCAAAGCGGCGGCCTAAGACAGGCGCGACGGGCAGCGAGCCCCAGGCGCCTGCGGAAGACGCGGGCGCCCACCAGACAGCGCAAGCCACCTTCCGAGACGAAGACGACATGGCCGGGTTGGCCTCATCCTTGCTGTCGATCCCGACCGGGTCGATCGCGGACGAGCCCGGTCTGGACGAAGTGGACTCGATGGCCCGAATTGGCGGAAGCTGGCGCGGATCTGGAAGCGGGGTTTGACGATGAGCGAGATCAGCAAGGCGAACGTGGCGGCCGCAGCGGCGGCGTTCCCGGCGGTGCGCGATCCGGCGATGCCGGAGCGGCAGGGCCTGTACGACCCGTCCTACGAGAAGGACTCCTGCGGTGTCGGCTTCATCGCCGACATGAAGAACCGCAAGACCCACGCCATCGTCGCGCAAGGCTTGCAGATCCTGCACAATCTCGACCATCGCGGCGCGGTCGGGGCCGATCCGAAGCTCGGCGACGGCTGCGGCATCCTCACCCAGATCCCGCACCGCTTCTTCGCCGAGGAATGCGCGAAGATCGGCATCACGCTGCCGCAGCCCGGCGACTACGCCATCGGCCAGTTCTTCATGCCGCAGGACGACGCCGCACGCGCCGTCTGCGAGGACATCGTCGCCCAGACGATCGAGGAGGAGGGGCAGATCTTCCTCGGCTGGCGCGACGTGCCGGTGGATTCGTCGGATCTCGGCGAGGCGGTGAAGGAGAGCGAGCCGCGCCACCGCCAGATCTTCATCGGACGCGGCCCCGGCGTGACCGACGCCGACGATTTCGAGCGCAAGGTCTTCGTCCTGCGCAAGTCCGTCTCCAACAAGGTCTACAAGCAGCAGGACCGCTCGACCGCGACCTATTACCCGGTCTCGATGTCGGCCCGCACCATCGTCTACAAGGGCATGGTGCTGGTCACGCAGCTCGGCTCCTATTTCAAGGACCTCACCGACGAGCGCTTCGAGAGCGCGATCGCGCTCGTCCATCAGCGCTTCGCCACCAACACCTTCCCGTCCTGGCGGCTGGCGCATCCCTACCGCATGGTCGCCCATAACGGCGAGATCAACACGCTGCGCGGCAACGTCAACTGGATGGCGGCGCGGCAGGCCAGCGTCGATTCGGAGCTGTTCGGGGCCGACATCTCGAAGCTCTGGCCGATCTCCTATGAAGGCCAGTCCGACACCGCCTGTTTCGACAACGCGCTCGAATTCCTGGTCCAGGGCGGCTATTCGCTGGCGCATGCCATGATGATGCTGGTGCCCGAGGCCTGGGCCGGCAACCCGCTGATGGACGAGGAGCGGCGCGCCTTCTACGAGTACCACGCCGCGCTGATGGAGCCCTGGGACGGGCCGGCCGCGATCGCCTTCACCGACGGTCGGCAGATCGGGGCGACGCTCGACCGCAATGGCTTGAGGCCCGCGCGCTATCTCGTCACCGATGACGGCATCGTCGTGCTGGCTTCGGAGTTCGGCGTGCTGCCGATCCCGGAGGAGAAGATCGTCCAGAAGTGGCGGCTCCAGCCCGGCAAGATGCTGCTGATCGACCTGGAGCAGGGCCGCATCATCTCCGACGACGAGATCAAGGCCTCGCTGTGCCTCGCCAATCCTTACAAGGACTGGTTGAAGCGCACCCAGATCGTGCTCGAGGAGCTGCCGCCGGTCGAGGCGCGCGCCCAGCGCACCGACGTGCCGCTGCTCGATCGCCAGCAGGCCTTCGGCTACACCCAGGAGGACACCAAGATCCTGATGGCGCCGATGGCGGTCACCGGCCAGGAAGCCGTCGGCTCGATGGGCACCGATACGCCGATCTCGGCGCTCTCCTCGAAGTCGAAGCTGCTCTACACCTATTTCAAGCAGAACTTCGCGCAGGTCACCAACCCGCCGATCGACCCGATTCGCGAGGAGCTGGTGATGAGCCTGCTCTCCTTCATCGGGCCGCGGCCGAACATCCTCGATCTCGAGGGCACCTCGCGGCGCAAGCGGCTGGAGGTGCGCCAGCCGATCCTGACCAATGACGATCTCGAGAAGATCCGCTGCATCGGCCATTACGAGGACCGCTTCGACACCAAGACGATCGACATCACCTATCCGGCGCGCGAGGGCGCGGCCGGCATGGAGGGCGCGATCGCGCGGCTTTGCGAGCGGGCCGAAGCGGCCGTCCATGGCGGCTACAACATCATCATCCTGTCCGACCGGCAGGTCTCGGCCGAGCGCATCCCGATCCCGGCGCTCCTGGCGACGGCGGCCGTGCACCATCACCTGATCCGCAAGGGCCTGCGCACCTCGGTCGGCTTGGTTGTTGAATCGGGCGAGCCGCGCGAGATTCATCATTTCGCCTGCCTCGCCGGTTTCGGCGCGGAGGCGATCAACCCCTATCTCGCCTTCGAGACGCTTGAAGCGCTCTACGAGGCCGGCGAGTTCCCCAGGGAGGTCGACCGCTACGAAACGGTGAAGCGCTTCATCAAGTCGGTCGGCAAGGGCATGCTCAAGGTCATGTCCAAGATGGGCATCTCGACCTATCAGTCCTATTGCGGCGCGCAGATCTTCGACGCCGTGGGCCTCCGCAGCGACCTGATCGAGACCTATTTCACCGGCACGATCTCTTCGATCGAGGGTGTGGGCCTGGCCGAAATCGCCGAAGAATCGGTGCGTCGCCATCGCGACGCCTTCGGCGACTCGCCGATCTACCGGGATTCGCTCGACATCGGCGGCGAATACGCCTTCCGCCTGCGCGGCGAGGACCATGCCTGGACGCCGGAGAACATCGCCCTGCTGCAGCATGCGGTGCGCGGCAACGCCAAGGACAAGTTCAAGGCCTATTCCGACCTCGTCAACGACCAGTCGTCACGCTTCTCGACCATTCGCGGGCTGTTCGCGATCAAGGATGCAGACGGCATCGGCCGCAAGCCGATCGCGTTGGACCAGGTCGAGTCGGCCGTCGACATCGTCAAGCGCTTCTCGACGGGCGCGATGTCCTTCGGCTCGATCAGCCATGAGGCGCATTCGACGCTCGCCATCGCGATGAACCAGATCGGCGGCAAGTCGAACACCGGCGAGGGCGGCGAGGAGCCGGAGCGCTTCGTGCCCATGGCCGACGGGCGCTCGATGCGCTCGGCGATCAAGCAGGTCGCTTCGGGCCGCTTCGGCGTCACGACCGAATACCTCGTCAACTCGGCGATGATGCAGATCAAGATCTCGCAAGGCGCCAAGCCCGGCGAGGGCGGGCAGTTGCCCGGCCACAAGGTCGATGCGCGCATCGCCAAGGTCCGGCATTCGACGCCGGGCGTCGGCCTGATCTCGCCGCCGCCGCATCACGACATCTATTCGATCGAGGACATCGCCCAGCTCATCTTCGACCTGAAGAACGTCAATCCGGCGGCCGACGTTTCCGTCAAGCTCGTCTCGGAGCTTGGCGTCGGCACGGTCGCGGCCGGCGTCGCCAAGGCGCGCGCCGACCACATCACCATCTCGGGCTATGAGGGCGGCACGGGCGCGTCTCCGCTGACCTCGATCAAGCATGCCGGCTCGCCCTGGGAGATCGGTCTCGCCGAGACGCACCAGATCCTGGTCATGAACAAGCTGCGCGGCCGGATCGCCTTGCAGGTCGATGGTGGTCTCAGGACCGGCCGCGACATCGTCATCGGCGCGCTGCTGGGGGCCGACGAGTTCGGCTTCGCCACCGCGCCGCTGATCGCGGCCGGCTGCATCATGATGCGCAAGTGCCATCTCAACACCTGCCCGGTCGGCGTCGCGACGCAGGATCCCGTCCTGCGCAAGCGCTTCAAGGGCGCGCCCGAGCACGTCATCAACTTCTTCTTCTTCCTCGCCGAGGACGTGCGCGAGATCATGGCCTCGCTCGGCGTCGCCAAGTTCGACGACCTCGTCGGCCGCTCGGACTGGCTCGACAAGAAGCAGGCGATCGAGCACTGGAAGGCCAAGGGGCTCGACTTCGCCCGCATCTTCCACAAGCCGGAGATGGGTCCCGAGGTGGCGATCCGCCATGTCGAGTTGCAGCAGCACCCGATCGACACCGTGCTCGACCGGACGCTGATCGCGCAGTCGCAGGCAGCGCTCGAAAAGGGCGAGGCGGTGGTGATCGAGAGCAAGATCAACAATGTCGATCGCTCGACCGGGGCGATGCTGTCGGGCCAGGTCGCCAAGCGCTACGGCTATGCCGGCCTGCCCGAGGACACCATCACGGTTAAGCTCACCGGCACCGCCGGCCAGAGTTTTGGCGCCTGGGTGGCCAATGGCGTCACGCTCGAGCTCACGGGCCAGGCCAACGACTATGTCGGCAAGGGCCTGTCGGGCGGCAAGCTGATCATCAAGCCCTCGCCCGATGCGAAGGCTTCGGCCCATCAGTCGATCATCGTCGGCAACACCGTGCTCTATGGCGCGATTTCCGGGGAGTGCTATTTCCGCGGCGTCGCCGGCGAGCGCTTCGCGGTGCGCAATTCGGGCGCGATCGCGGTGGTCGAGGGCACCGGCGACCATGGCTGCGAATACATGACCGGCGGCGTCGTCGTCGTGCTCGGCCAGACCGGCCGTAACTTCGCGGCCGGCATGTCGGGCGGCATCGCCTATGTGCTGGACGAGGACAAGAGCTTCGCCAAGCGCTGCAACCTCTCGATGGTCGATCTCGAGCCGGTGCCGGAAGAGGAGGAGCTGACCCAGCGCCTCTACCACCATGGCGGCGACATGGAGACCAAGGGCCGCATCGACGTGATGGCCAACATGTCGGGCTATGACGCCGAGCGTCTGCACCAGCTCATCGCCGACCACCACGAATATACGGGGTCGGAGCGGGCAAAGGAGATCCTCGACAACTGGGCCGACTACCTGCCCAAATTCGTCAAGGTGATGCCGGTCGAGTATCGGCGGGCGCTTCAGGAACTCGAGCAGGCGCAGGCCGGCCTATCAGTGGCGGCGGAGTAAGATCGATGGGCAAGGTGACAGGCTTCCTCGAGATCGACCGGCGCGACCGGAAGTATCTCCCCGCATCGGACCGGATCAGGAACTACAAGGAGTTCGTGATCCCGCTCGGCCCGGAGGCGACGCGCGACCAGGCGGCGCGCTGCATGAACTGCGGCATTCCGTACTGCCACAACGGCTGCCCGGTGAACAACCAGATCCCGGACTGGAACGACCTTGTCTACAACGACAAGTGGCGCGAGGCGCTGACCAACCTGCACTCGACCAACAACTTCCCCGAATTCACCGGCCGGGTCTGCCCGGCGCCCTGCGAGGCGTCCTGCACGCTGAACCTCGAGGACACGCCGGTCACGATCAAGTCGATCGAATGCGCCATCGTCGACAAGGGCTGGGCCGAGGGCTGGATCCACCCCGAACCGCCGAAGACGAAGACGGGCAAGTCGATCGGCATCATCGGCTCTGGCCCCGCCGGCCTGGCCGCAGCCCAGCAGCTCGCGCGCGCCGGCCACGAGGTGCATGTCTATGAGCGCCAGTCCCGCGCCGGCGGCCTGCTGCGCTACGGCATCCCCGATTTCAAGATGGAGAAGTCGCATGTCGAGCGCCGCGTGAAGCAGATGGAGGCCGAGGGCGTCGTCTTCCACTACGGCGTCAATGTCGGGGTCGATCTCGATCCGGCCGAGCTGCTGGGCAAGCATGACGCGATCGGCCTGACCGGTGGGGCCGAGAAGCCGCGCGATCTGCCGATCGAGGGCCGCGACCTGGCCGGCATCGAATTCGCCATGAACTTCCTGCCGCAGCAGAACCGGCGCAATGGCGGCGAGCCGGCGACGCTGGCGAACTCGCAGCCGATCCTGGCGGGCGGCAAGCATGTCGTCGTCATCGGCGGCGGCGACACCGGCTCCGACTGCATCGGCACCTCGGTGCGCCAGGGCGCGCTCTCGGTGACCCAGATCGAGATCATGCCGCAGCCTCCCGAAAAGGAGAACAAGGCGCTGACCTGGCCGAACTGGCCGCTGAAGCTGCGCACCTCGTCGAGCCATGAGGAGGGCGCCGAGCGCGACTTCGCCATCGGCACGGTAAAGTTCACCGGCGAGAACGGCCATGTCCGCAAGCTGCGCTGCGCCAAGGTCGATGCCTCGTTCAAGCCGATCGAGGGCACGGAATTCGACCTCAAGGCCGATCTCGTGCTGCTCGCGATGGGCTTCGTCTCGCCCGTGCATGAGGGGCTGATCGAAAAGCTCGGCGTCAGGCTGGACGGGCGTGGCAATGTCGAGGCCAATCAGCTCGCCTACAAGACGTCCGTCGACAAGGTCTTCGCCGCCGGCGACATGCGGCGCGGGCAGTCGCTCGTGGTCTGGGCGATCCGCGAGGGCCGCCAGATGGCCCATGCGATCGACAAGCACTTGATGGGCGAGACGATCCTGCCTCGCTGAGGACGACGCGAAACGCTACTCCGGAGGCCGTCTGACGCGGCGGTCTCCGCTTCCGGTGCTCACGGACCAGAAGTCCGCTGCGCTCCGGTTCTCGACCACCACGCCAGCCGACTCACCGGAGCGTGTTCGTGACGGCGTCACATGCCGTCACTGCATCCAGTTTAGCTGGCCTTGGCCACGGCCTGCTTCAACCGCGCAAGTGCTTCTGTCGCGCCGGCCTTCAGCGCGAGGTCGGACGCCGCCGCATCCTTCTCCAGCGCCGCGGTCAGCGCTGCGACCGAGGGCTCTGCCCCCGCCGCGACCAGCCGCAGCACGGCGTTGGCCATGACGTTTGGCCAATAGGCAGCCGCGCCCTTGGCCAGTCCCTTGGCCTTGCGGCCCTCGAATTCCTGCGCGAGCTGTTCGGGTGTCTTCTTCGCCATGATCAGGCCTTTCCGTCCGAAGCGCCGCCCCGGCTCGCTACCAGCGCGCCGCCGACGATGAGCACGCAAGCTGCCGCCAGCAGCCAGCTCGGCGCGGCATAGCCCGCGATCACCAGGATGATCGTCGAGAGCACGGGGGCGGCGTAAGATGCGACGCCGAGCAGCGCGACGTCGCCCTGCTTCATGCCGATGTCCCAGACCACGAAGGCAAGCCCGATCGAGCCCAGGCCGAGGCCCAGCACGCCGCCCCACTCGACGGCGCTCAGCGACCACAGGGTCTGCTCGAAAGCCAGATGGCAGGCCAGCGCCGGCACGGCACAGCCCAGCAGGGTGATGGAAAGGCTCTCCGAGGGCACTCCGGCAAAGCGCCGCGAGACCACCGAATAGCTCGCCCAGACGAAGGCCCCGAGCGCCGCGAGAAGATGGCCCAGTTGCAGGCCCCCGCCGGTTCCAAGCCCGCCCGAGACCAGCAGCGCGGTGGCCACGAGCCCGATCAGCGCCCCGACGAGATGACGCGCCTTGAGGCCTCCGCCCGGCAACAGCGCCGCGAACAGCACGATCAGCAGAGGCCAGAGATAGTGGATCAGGTTGGCCTCGGCAGCCGGCGCGGTCTTCACCGCCGCGTAATAGAGGAAGGTGTCGCCGAACGGCCCGTAGAGCCCGAGCGCGAAGGAGGCCGGCGTCGGCAGGATCGCGCCCAGCCGGCCGCGCGCCGCAGCGATGGTCAGGATCAGCAGCCCGCCGATGACGAAGGTCATGAAGACGAGCTGGAACGGCGGCACCCGGCCCGACATGGCGGTGAACAGCGCCAGCGTCGACCAGAGCAGGATGGCGAGGAAGCCGGTGAGGGTGGCGGCGCGGGCGGTCATGGGCGGGCGATAGCAGACGGCCAGGGCGCTGCCCAGCGGCTTGCCGCCGAGACGCGGCTGCTGAGGATCAGGGCTTTGGAAAAGCGAATGCGGGATTTAAGGAGGACGTGCCGCAACAGATCGAGACGTCATGACGACCGCAAGCCATTCGCCTTCGCCCGCTGGCCAGGATTGGGCCACCATCCCGCCATCCGAGGCGGGCTTCGACGCCGCCGCGCTCGAAGCGGCCATCGCCTTCGCGAAGGCGAACGAAAGTCCCTGGCCGCGCAGCCTGTATTATCCGGACGGGGCTTATGTCGGCAACGTCGAGTGGAACGAGACCGGCCCGTGGAGCGAGATCGTCGGCCCTGTCGCCGAGCGCGGCGGCCCGGCGGGGCTGATCCTGAAGGGCGGCAGGCTCGTCGCCGAATGGGGCGACACGGATCGCACCGACATGACCTTCTCGATCGCCAAGAGCTATCTCTCGGTGTTGGCGGGGCTCGCCGTCGATGACGGGCTGATCGCCGATATCGACGAGCCTGTCGGCCGCTCGGTCGAAGGCCCGTTTTTCGAGAGCGAGCAGAACCGCGCGATCACCTGGCGGCATCTCCTGACGCAGGCCAGCGAATGGCGCGGCGAGATTTTCGGGAAATCCGACCAGGTCGATCACAACCGCCAGATCGGGCCCGGCGCCGACAACAGCCGAAAAGGTCAGCTTCGCGAGATGCGCGCGCCCGGCTCCTTCTACGAATACAACGACGTGCGTGTGAACCTGCTCGGCTGGTGCCTGCTGCAGCGCTTCCGCCGGCCGCTGCCCGAGGTGCTGCGCGAGCGCATCATGGACCCGATCGGTGCCTCGCAGGACTGGCGCTGGGAGGGGTACGAGACCTCATGGGTCGAGATCGACGGCAAGCGCATCCAGTCGGTGCCCGGCGGCGGCCATTGGGGCGGCGGCCTGTTCATCGGCGCGCGCGACCATGCCCGCTTCGGCCTGCTGATCGCACGCGGCGGTGTCTGGGGCGAGCGGCGACTGCTCTCGCGGCAGTGGGTCGAGGCGATGCTGACGCCCTCTGCGACGCTCGCCAGTTACGGGCTGCTGTGGTGGCTGAACCGTGGCCCTGCGGCGCGCGCAAACGTGCCCGAAACCGCCGCCTTCGCGCTCGGGGCCGGCACGAACGCGATCTGGCTCGATCCGGCGCAGGATCTCGTCGCGGTGCTGCGCTGGATCGATGGCGCATCGCTGGACGGATTCGTCGACCGGATGCTGGCTGCGCGGCGCTGATGATGTGCGCCATGGCGCGTTTTTCGCCATGGCGGCCATGCGTGCGCGTCAATTGACCGCGTCAGTGCCTCGGATCAAGCCTTTCGCCCATGACGACGATCCCGCTGCCGCTCTCAGCCCGCCGCCCCGTGATGCCGGTTCTCGCGGCGCTCAGCGTCGCGCATCTGCTGAACGACCTCGTCCAGTCGATGATCCCGGCGATGTATCCGCTGCTCAAGGAGGCCTACCGGCTCGACTTCCTGCAGGTCGGGCTGATCACGCTCGCCTTCCAGGTCACCTCCTCGCTGCTGCAGCCGCTGCTGGGCTGGCTCACCGACCGCAAGCCCTGGCCGCATGCGATGGTGGCCGGCATGGCCTCGACGCTGTGCGGGCTCGTCGGGCTGTCCTTTGCAGGCAGCTACAGCATGGTGCTGGTCTCGGCGGCGCTGATCGGGCTCGGCTCGGCCGTGTTCCATCCCGAGGCGACGCGGATGGCCCGCCATGCGGCGGCCGGGCGGCAGGGACTGGCGCAGGGCGTGTTTCAGGTCGGCGGCCATGCCGGCTATGCCGCTGGGCCTTTGCTGGCGGCTGCGATCGTGGTGCCGCGAGGGCAGGCGAGCCTGGTCTGGTTTTCCGGCGTCGTGCTGGTGGCGATGGCGCTGATGGCCTGGACGGCCTCGCGCTATGCGGCCTTCCGGCGCGCGGAAGCGGCAGATAAGAGCGGCCATGTCGAGCCGGCGGCCTCGCACGGCTTGCCGCGCGGAAAAATCCTGCTCGCCATGGCGATCCTGATCGTGCTGCTGATGTCGAAGAACGGCTATTCGGCCGCCTTCACCTCCTACTACACCTTCTACCTGATCGAGCGTTTCGGCGTGACGCTGCAGTTCTCGCAGGTGATGCTGTTTGCCTATCTCGTCGTCGGCGCAATCGGCGTCATCATCGGCGGCATGGTCGGCGACCGGATCGGCCGCGACCGTGTGATCTGGCTCTCGATCCTCGGCACACTGCCTTTCGCGCTGATGCTGCCCTATGCCGACCTGCTCTGGACGGGCATCCTGAGCATCGTCATCAGCCTGATCATGGCGAGCGCCTTCTCAGCCATCCTGATCTACGCGATCGACCTCGTGCCGCATCGCGTCGGCCTGGTCGGGGGCCTGTTCTACGGCCTGTCTTTCGGGTTGGGCGGCATCGCGGCGGCAGGGATCGGGGCGCTTGCCGACAAGATCGGCATCGTGCAGGTGTTCTGGCTCTGCGCCTTCCTGCCGGCGCTGGGGCTGCTGACGTTCTTCCTGCCGCGCGGCGCGCGGCAGGTTTGATTGAAAGCGTCCGGCGTCATGCCATGAACTGACCGCCATTCACCGCAAACGTCGCTCCGGTCGCAAACGAGCCGTGCTCGGAGGCGAGCCAGACCACCATGGAGGCGATCTCCTCGGGCTTGCCGAGTCGGCCGGCCGGGATGCCCGCGACGACTCGCTTCAGCGCCTCCTCCGGCATGGCCGAAACCATGTCGGTGCCGATATAGCCCGGCGTGATCGCGTTCACGGTAATGTTTTTGTTGGCGTTCTCCTGCGCCAGAGCCTTGACGAAGCCGATATCGCCGGCCTTGGCGGCGGAGTAGTTGACCTGGCCCATCTGGCCTTTCTGGCCGTTGATCGAGGAGATCACGATGATGCGGCCGAAGCTGCGGGCGCGCATGCCCTCGATGACCGGACGCGTCATGTTGAAGAGCGAGTCGAGATTGGTGCGGATGACGGCCGACCACTGCTCCTTGGTCATCTTGTGGAAGAAGCCGTCGCGCGTGATGCCGGCATTGTTGACGAGGATGTCGATCGGGCCGAGATCGGCCTCGACCTTGGCAACGCCGGCCGCGCAGGCGTCGTAATCGCCGACATCCCATTTGAACACCGGGATGCCGGTCTCGGCCTGGAACTTCGCCGCCGCCTCGTCATTGCCGGCATAGCTGGCGGCGACCTTGTGACCGGCCTCCTGCAGCGCCCGGCTGATCGCAGCCCCGATGCCGCGCGTTCCCCCCGTGACCAACGCCACTTTCGTCATAGGCTCGTTCCTCCCTCTCGGCGGCGTTGTGCCGCGCTATTGTTCTGACAGCTTCATGTCGGCCCGATAGGGACCGTCCACGTCCTTGGTGATGGCCTGCCCGCAGATGACGCGCCCGCTGGCGGCGTCGAAGGTCAGTGCCGGCTGTCCGTACAGCGCCCAGCCCTTGCTCAGTGCCTCCGAGACCCGATGACAGAACGAGGCGTCATCGGGCCCGGTGAGGTAGCGGTAGAGCGTCGTCCGCCGCGCCATGTCGTCAGGCGCGCTCGATCGCCATGGCGACGCCCATGCCGCCGCCGATGCAGAGCGTGGCGAGGCCCTTCTTGGCGTCGCGCTTCTCCATCTCGTGCAGCAGGGTCACCAGCACACGGGCGCCGGACGCGCCGATCGGATGGCCGATTGCGATCGCGCCGCCATTGACGTTGACGATGTCGGTGTTCCAGCCGAGGTCCTTGTTGACCGCCATGGCCTGCGCCGCGAAGGCCTCGTTGGCCTCGACGAGTTCGAGATCGCCGATGCTCCAGCCGGCCTTCTCCAGCGCCTTGCGGGTCGCCGGGATCGGACCCGAGCCCATGATCGCCGGATCGACGCCGGCCGTCGCCCAGGAGGCGACGCGGGCGAGGGGCTTCAGGCCGCGCTTGGCCGCTTCCGTGGCGCTCATCAGAACCAGCGCGGCGGCGCCGTCATTGATGCCGGATGCGTTGCCGGCGGTGACGGTGCCGTCCTTTGAGAAGGCGGGCTTGAGCTTCGCCATCGCTTCGAGCGTCGCGCCATGGCGGGGATATTCGTCGCTGTCGACGACGATGTCGCCCTTGCGGGTCGATACGGTGAAGGGGACGATCTCGTCCTTGAACTTGCCGGCTTTCTGGGCGGCCTCGGCCTTGTTCTGCGAGGCGGTGGCGAACTTGTCCTGCTCCTCGCGGCTGATCTGCCACTTGGTCGCGACGTTCTCGGCGGTGGTGCCCATGTGATAGCCGTGGAAGGCGTCCCAAAGGCCGTCCTTCAGCATGGTATCGACGAATTTCAGGTCGCCCATCTTGGTGCCGTTGCGCAGATGCGCGCCGTGCTGCGACATCGACATCGATTCCTGGCCGCCGGCCACGATGATGTCGGCGTCGCCATTGGCGATCTGCTGCAGGCCGATCGCGACCGCGCGCAGCCCCGAGCCGCAGAGCTGGTTCAGGCCCCAGGCGGTCGCCTCCTGGGGGATGCCGGCCTTCATCGCGGCCTGGCGGGCCGGATTCTGGCCCTGACCGGCGGTCAGGATCTGGCCCATGATGACCTCGTCGACATCGGCGGGATCGACCTTGGCGCGGGCCAGCGCCTCCTTGATCGCGGCGGCGCCGAGATCATGGGCGGGCGTGTTGGCGAAGACGCCGTTGAAGGCGCCGACCGCCGTGCGCGCCGCGCCGACGATGACGATGTCTGAATCAGCCATGGGAGAGTTCCTCGCTGTTGTCGCGACGGCCCGATCTCGCCGGGGCCGACCGTGTTTCGACCGTCACCTTTCAGGCCCGTCGCGGCGGCGTCAAGTGATCCGAAAGGTGCGGCAGCGCCGTTCGCGACGGCCGTCGGCGAGAAGTTGCTCGTAACATCGGCATGTTCACCGCATGTTCAGGCAGCTTTTCGCGCTGCACGCTCAAAAAACTTGCGGCCCGCCACTGAGCGGCTATCGTCAGTCACGGGAAGACCGTTTCGTTCGGCGTCGCCGCGATTTTCGCAGGGGCGCGCGAGCCAACGTCATGCAGGACTCTGATGGCCAGCGACAAAGAACCGACCGTCATCAAGAAATACGCTAATCGCCGGCTCTATCACACGGGAACGAGTTCCTACGTCACGCTGGAAGATCTTGCCGGGCTGGTCCGCGGCGGCGAGGATTTCGTTGTCTATGACGCGAAGTCGGGCGAGGACATCACCCGTTCCGTGCTCGCCCAGATCATCTTCGACGAGGAGAGCAAGGACGGCCAGAACCTGCTGCCGATCGCCTTCCTGCGCCAGCTCATCCGCTTCTACGGCGACAGCATGCAGGCGCTGGTGCCGCGCTACCTCGAATTCTCGATGGACAACCTGACCAGGGACCAGGGCCAGTTCCGCGAGCAGATGGCCAAGGCCTTCTCGGGCGGGGCGTTCGGCGGTCCCGCCATGGACGCGCTCCAGCAGCAGACGCGCGCCAACATGGCGCTCTTCACCGACGCTTTCCGTATGTTCAACCCGTTTGCGGCCATGGCGGCGGCCAAGGCGCAGGAGGAACCCGGCGCTGCGTCCGCCAAGGGCGACGATCTCGGCGACATGAAGCGCGAGCTCACCGAAATGCGCGAGCGGCTGGACAAGTTGTCGAAGGGGAAGTGAGCGCGCGACGCGGCTCAGCCCGCCACGCGCTGGCGTGGGGCGGGCTGAGCCACCGGCCACAGCTCCGCCTTCCCCACCAGATGGCCCTGCAGATAGGTAACGCCCCAGTCGGCCAGCATATTGGCCTGTAGGTCGTCGTCGACCCATTCCGCCACGGTTTCGACCATCAGATGCCGGGCGAGGTCGATCAGCGTGCGGACATAGAAGCGGTCGTCGGTCGAGCGGCGCAGGTTCTGGGTAAAGGCCCCGTCGAGCTTGAGGATGTCGATCGGGAAGGCGCGCAGATGCCGCAACGAGGTGTGGCCCGCGCCGAAATCGTCGATGGCGATGCGCGCGCCCTGATCCTTGATCCTGCCCAGCAGTTTGGCGATGCGAGCGGGATCCTCGATCGTCGCGGTCTCCGTGATCTCGACGATCAGGCGCTGGGCCACGCCACGCGCAGCCTGGGTGCAGGCCAGGAAGGCGTCGAGCCATTCGGGGTCGGAGAGCGAGCGCGGCGAGACGTTGACCGAGAGCGACAGCGCGGGATCCGCCGCGAGCAACTCGACCGCGAGCTGGAGCACGCGATGGTCGAATAGGCGGACCAGCCCGCGCCGCTCCAGCAACGGAATCAGTTCGGCCGGCGCGAAGAACAGCCCGCCGGAATCCTTGCCGCCATTGCCTTGTCCAACACGCAGCAGCGCTTCGTGGAAGGCGACCTCGCGGCCCTTCGCGCGCACGATCGGCTGCAGGGCAAGCTGGACGCGGCGCTCGTTCAGCGCCGCCACCGCCTGCAGGTCGAGGCCCGGCCCGTCGCTCGGCGCTTCGCGACTGTCGCGGCGGCGTGCGATCACGGCCGAATCGACCGCGCCGGAGCGGGCGCTCGCCAACGCATTCTCCGCCGCCGCGACCAATGTGCCGGCATGGTTCGAGAGATCGGGCGCGATCGCCGCGCCGACTCTCAGCCTCGCCAGCGCGATCCCGCGCCCGGTCTCGATCGCCGAATGAGCGACGGCCTTGATGAAGCGGCGCGCCGCCGCCTCGACCTGATTCTTGGGGCAGCCGGTGAGCAGGATGGCGAAGCGGTTGCCGGAATAGCGCAGCAGATGATCGCGCCGGCGCATCACCGAGCGCAGCCGCTCCTGCACCACGCCGATGATCTCGTCGGTCGCCTCATGGCCGAAATCGTCGTTCAGCCGCGTCAGTTCGTCGATTGCAGCTATCAGCACCACGACCATGCGCTCGGCCGGCAGATGCTCCGACAACGCCTGCTCGACCCGCTCGACCAGTGCGTGGCGGTCGGTGACCTCGCTGGTGCAGGCCGCCAGCTCGTCGGGTTTCACCGCCCGCTCGATCCGCAGCACGCCACGCGCGCAGGCCGGGCGGCCGTCGAGCCCGGCGAACCAGCGCCCGGCATCCTCGACCCACATCGTCCGCCCGGCCAGCGCGGCGGCGTAGCGGGTGCGGTAGACCACGCCTTCGCCCTCGTCATGTCCCGTCGAGGAGAAGATCGCGTCGTAGCGGCTGCGGCCGCTGCCGGGCTCGACCAGACCGGCGAAAGCAAGACCGCGCGTCATCGCCGCTTCGGAGATCGCGCCCAGCACCTCGCCCGCATTGGGGCCCCAGGTCAGCACGTCGCCCTGAATCTCCCAGCTATAGACCACCTCGCCGATCGAGGAGAGCAGGCTGCGCGGATCGGCGAGGCCGTCGGCGCGGGAGCTCAGGATCGACGGCGCATGCATCGCGGAAGGCCTCGAGAGCCGTAAGCCGGAGGATGCGCCAAGACGCTGTCCCATCCTGGCCTGACGGAGCGGAAACTGTCCCGGAACGATGCGGGTTTTGGGCTTAACAGCCGGTTAATTCCGGCCGGCGGTTTGCAACGAATGGAACGCTGACACGACCGCGTTCCGGAGTGAGACATGGCCCACGCTGCCCCTCCAAGCGATGCCGCAAGCTGCGCCGCGATGCTGCTGCTGCAGCTTGCCGCCGCGCAGGCGCAGATCGGGCCCTTCGCCCGGCGCGCGCTGGAAACGCCGCAGGCGGCGGCCCGGTGCTACGAGATCGCGGCCAGCCGCCAGTCGCGCCCGCCTGCCAGATTCGCCTGAGCGCCGGACCATGCGATGGCCGGCGAACCGGAGGCCGCGCCGATGCCGCCCTAGAGTCTGGGATGATAGACGGTGAACTGCGCCAGGCTGACGGCGTAGGAGATCGTCGTCGTCTCGCGGTCCCCCAGCCCGTCGAACCCGACCTCCGTCGGCCCTGTGACCGTGCGAAGCGCGATCCGGTTGATCTGGACGACCCTCGCCGATCGCGGCACGCCGGCGACCGGCAGGCGCGCGACATTCTGTTCGATGACCTCGACGAGACCGCCCACCACAAGCACGCGCAGGACGATGGCTGTGTGGTGGCCCCTGCCATGCGTCTGGGTCGGGCTCACGACGCGGCCCCTTGGCGCGAGGAAGTCCGTGACTGTCGTCGTCAGAACCGCGCTGTATCCGACGAACTGAATGATATCGCCAGGCGCGATCGCGTTGAGGCTGGGTTCGACGTCGCCCCAGACGAAGTCGGCGCGGCTGCTGAACCCGGGCGTGAGCTGCCGCGATGTCCGCGCGCCGACATAGCTCAGCGCATCCTCCGCCAGGGTCCAGCATTCGCCATTGCCATGGGCGACGCCGACCGGTCTCGCCTGGAGCCAGGCCACGATCCGCGCGTTGAGTCGGGCGTCGTAAGCCATGGGAGGCCGTCCGATTGTCGTCGTTTCGGAGCAGGCTTGGTTCGGCCGCAAAAGCCGTGAGACGGCACTATCCAGCGACGCCGGGCGCGTGTCCAGCATCCTGTGGCGTTAGGTCAAGGGATCTGTCCGGCCATAGAAAAAGCCGGCCTCGCGGCCGGCTCGTTTCACTCCGTCTGGCTCAAGGCTCCGTCGGGGAGCCCGAGCCGATCAGGCCTCGGTCTTGGCCTTCAGCACCTGGCGGCCGCGATACATGCCCGACTTCAGGTCGACATGGTGCGGGCGGCGCAGTTCGCCGGAGTTCTTGTCCTCGATATAGGTGGGCTGCTTCAGCGCGTCGGCCGAGCGGCGCATGCCGCGCTTGGACGGCGAGGTCTTTCTCTTCGGAACGGCCATGCTATTCTCCATCGCGCCGACGCTGGCAAGCGCCTCGGCCCAAGGCCCGCGCTGCCGCCACGACGACGTCATCAATCTCGTGAGGCGTTGCCCATACACGCTTGGGCGCGGCGTGACTAGTCTTGGCCGCGCAAAAATGTGCGTTCCCGTCGGACAACACTCTCACCCCGGCACGGCGCAATCGCCCAGCGGGCCAAGCTGCCCGACGCGGCGCTGGACCCGACCGGCGGCCGCTTGCAGGCCGCGCGTCGGGCGCTCGGGATTGCGCAGGATCGGGTTGGGCAGCGCGCCTGCGAGCCTTGCCGCCTCGGCGGGGCTGAGTCGGGCCGCCGGCTTGCGGAAATAGCGCTGCGCGGCGGCTTCCGCGCCATAGAGCCCGTCGCCCCATTCGGCGACGTTGAGATAAACCTCGATGATGCGCTGCTTGGGCCAGGCGAGGTCGATCGCCATCGCCAGCGGAATCTCCAGAGCCTTGCGGACATAGGAGCGGCCGGGCCACAGGAACACGTTCTTGGCGGTCTGCATGGTCAGGGTCGAGGCGCCCCGGCTCGGCCCGTCCTCGTCCTCCAGCACGCTGTTGAGCTCGACCCAATCGACGCCTGAATGCTCGCAGAAGCGCTGGTCCTCGGCTGCGATCACGGCGCGGATCAGGTTCGGCGACATCTGCGTGAGCGGCACCCATCGCCGCTCGACCGGCTGGAACGTCAGCCAGCGCCCGATCATCAGCGTCGATGGCGCTGGCACGAAGCGGAAGAGAATCAGGCCCAGCACGAGCGCCGCAGCCAAAGCGAGCGCGGCGAGCCATATCCAGCGCATGATGCGCGCCGGCAGCCCGGCTCGCCTCGCCCCCTCGGCCATGTCGTTCTCCCCCGCCCCTGCTTGACGATGCCATACGGCTCCGGCAAGTCCGCCCATCAGCGAACGCGAGATCAATCCATGAGTTCCCCCGCCGAGGATAGCGCCGCGCTGCCCCGCAGGCTCGCCGAAACCGCCGATGCGATCGAGACCCTGCTCGACGCGCTCCTGTCGCCCGTCGCGCTGGCTGGCGAGATCGCCCGGCCGCGACGCCTGCTCGACGCGATGCGCCATGGCGCGCTCGGCGGCGGCAAGCGGCTGCGGCCCTTCCTGACGGTCGAGACGGCGCGGCTGTTCGATGTCGCGCCAGCGCAGGCGCTGCGCGCGGGCGCCGCGGTCGAGCTCGTGCATTGCTATTCGCTGGTCCATGACGATCTGCCGGCGATGGACGACGACGATACGCGCCGGGGCCGCCCGACCGTCCACAAGGCCTATGACGACGCGACCGCGATCCTCGCCGGCGACAGCCTGCTGACGCTCGCCTTCGACGTGATGGCGGGTCCGGAGACCCATCCCGACGGCGAGGTCCGCGCCGGGCTCGTGCTGGCGCTGGCGCGTGCCTCGGGGCTCGGCGGCATGGCGGGCGGCCAGATGCTCGACCTCGCGGCGGAAGGGCGCTTCGGCGATGCTCCGGCCGGGGGGCTCGATGAGCCGCAGATCCGGCAATTGCAGGCGATGAAGACCGGCGCGCTGCTGGCCGCCAGCGTCGAGATCGGCGCGCTGCTGGGGCAGGCTTCGCCGACCGAGCGCGCCGCGCTCGTCGCCTTTGGCAACGCTCTTGGCGCGGCCTTCCAGATCGCCGACGACATTCTCGACGTGGAGGCGACGCCCGAGCAACTCGGCAAGGCCACCGCCAAGGACGAAGGCAAGGGCAAGGGCACGCTGGTCTCCGCGCTCGGGCTGGAGGCAGCGAGGCGAGAGCGCGACCGGTTGAGCGGGCAGGCGGTCGCGGCACTGGATCGGTTTGGAGACAAAGCGGGGATGCTCAGCGCGGCGGCGCGGTTCGCGGCGGAAAGACGGAACTGACGAGTCGGCCTGTCACCTGCGGAACAGCGCCGCGTCAGGCTCACCTCTAGGGTCAATTCATCGGCGAACGGATCGCCGCCAACCCTCGGGAGATCGTCATGTTCGCCAAGTCTCTGGTCGCCGCCCTCGCCATCGTCAGCGTCACGGCTGCCTCCGTCGCTCCCGCCTTCGCCTCGGATCGCGGCTTCGAGGTGAAGCCCGTGCGCAGCAACAAGGTCAACAAGTCTGCTCTCGCGATCGGCGCTCTGGTCGGCCTCGGCGGCGTGTTGCTCGGCGCGGCCGCCGCCCATAGCCAGCCCCGCCATGCCGATGAGCGCTACGCGCCGCAGCGCCCGGTTCGCTTCGTCGACCATGACGACCAGGATGACGAGGAGTGCTTCGAGAAGCCGATCAAGCGCTTCGACCGCTACTCCGGCGAGATGATCGTGATCGGCCATAAGACGGTCTGCCGCTGAAACGGACGGCGGAACGACAAAGCCCCCGGCGCTGTCGCCGGGGGCCCTCGATCTTTGCAGGCTGCAAACGGGCCGGTTGCTACCGCCAGCGCCCAAAGGCGTCCGCCAGCGTCTGGCTGCCGGAGACGCCCTTCTCGAAGGTGATGATGCCCCTGCGGCCGGAGGCGAAACGCACCGGCACGTCGATCCAGAGCCGGTTCAGGATCAGCTCGAGATTGCGCTCGACCTCGACCGGGACGTTCGACATCGCCGCCACGAACAGATTGTCGCCCAGCGCCGAGTTGATCGCCGACAAGGGTGCGCCGCGCTCGCCTTCCTCGATCTTGAACTGCGGCACGCCGACTTCGCGCACCGCGTTCTGGGCCGGGTCGCCGGCCGGGGTGAAGCGCAGGCCGATGATGTGAGATGCAGGGAAGGCGCTGTCGGTGTTGCGGCGAATGGTGAAATCCAGTGCGAGGCCCGCTTCCGCGACCTCGATGGTGGCGCGCACGATCGTCTCGACCGGGCGGCCCTGGCCGGCGCTCTCGCTGTCCAGCCGCCAGAAGACGCGGCCCTGTATGGCGCGGGGCTGCTGCGGATTGGCCGGGTCCTCGGTGTAGAGGATGGCGCGCTGCGCCACCGCGACCTCGCCGCTCTGGGTCTGCGTCGGCGTGCCGCTGCCGGGTCTGGGCGCATTGGGGTTGCCGGCCTCGCCGACGCGGTCGCCGAGCTTGCCGGCATTGTCGGGCTGTCCGGGTTGCGCCGGCGTCTCCGCGCGCGGGCGCGTCGTGGCGTCGGGCGGATTGACCTTGTTGACGTAGTAGGCCGCACCAGCGATCGCCGCCACGGCGAGCGCGACGCCGCCGCCGACGATGATGGTGCGGACATGGCTCGCTGCCACCCGCTTCTCGCGCGGCGGCGCGATGCGAGGCCGGACCGGCTGCGGCTCTGGCGCCTCGGCTGGGATGTCGTCGAGGGCGACGGGCGCAGGATCGGGCGCGGCCGGGCCCGGCTCGAACGGGCGCGGCGGCTCGGAAATGACCGGCGGAAGAGGGGCGTCTGGAAACGCAACCTGCGCCGGTGCCGGGGCATCGCCATGCTCGGCCTCGATGCGCGCCATGGCTTCGTCGAGCGAGAGCCGCTCGCGCATGATCTCGGCCTCGCCCAAGGGCGGGTCTAGGCTGCGAAGCTGAGCCACCAGCGCCGTCCGCGCCCGCTCATAGATCGCGCGCCGCGCCTCGGGCGAGGGGTCGGTCAGCCCGGCGACCGCGCGCGCCAGGATGGGATAGAAGTCGGCCATAGGCCTCACTTGTCGATGTTGAGGGGGTGCGTCAACCCGCGAATGGAGGTTCAGCCCTCAAAGGGATTCTGCACCAGGATGGTGTCGTCGCGTTCCGGGCTGGTCGAGAGCACGGTCACCGGCGCGCCGATCAGCTCCTCGATGCGCCGGACATATTTGATCGCCTGCGCCGGCAGGTCCGCCCAGGAGCGGGCGTGGGCCGTCGAGCCTTCCCAGCCCTGAATCGTCTCGTATATCGGCTCGACCCGGCCCTGGTCGCTCTGGCCTGCAGGCAGGTGCTCGAGCACCTGGCCGTCGAGGCTGTAGCCGGTGCAGACCCTGATTTCGGGAAAGCCGTCGAGGATGTCGAGCTTGGTCAGGGCGATGCCGTCGATGCCCGAGGTCTTGACGGTCTGGCGCACCAGGCAGGCGTCGAACCAGCCGCAGCGGCGCTTGCGGCCGGTGACGACGCCGAACTCCTTGCCCTTCTGGCCGATCAACTCGCCGGTCTCGTCGAAGAGCTCGGTCGGGAAGGGACCTTCGCCGACGCGGGTCGTATAGGCCTTGGCGATGCCCAGCACGTAGCCGACGGCCGACGGCCCCAGCCCCGAGCCGGTCGCGGCCTGTCCGGCGACGATGTTGGACGAGGTCACGAAGGGATAGGTGCCGTGGTCGACATCGAGCAGCGCCCCTTGAGCGCCCTCGAACAGGATGCGCTTTCCTGCCCGCCGCTGCGCATCGAGCAGCGCCCAGACCGTGTCGGCATAGGGCAAAACCTCGCCGGCGATGGCGGTGAGCTGGCCGAGCAGTTCGGCGGCATCGACCTCGCCGATGCCTAGTCCGCGCCTGAGCGCATTGTGATGCGCCAGCAGCCGCTCGATCTTGGCGGCGAGGATCGCGGGGTCCTTCAGGTCGATGACGCGGATGGCGCGGCGGCCGACCTTGTCCTCATAAGCCGGGCCGATGCCGCGCTTGGTCGTGCCGATCTTGAGGCCGGCATTGCTGGTCTCGCGGAAATGGTCGAGCTCGCGATGCAGCGGCAGGATCAGCGTGGCGTTGTCGGCGATGCGCAGGTTCTCAGGGCTGATCGCGACGCCTTGCGCGCGCAGTCGGGCGATCTCCTCGACGAGATGCCAGGGATCGACGACGACGCCATTGCCGATGACCGAGAGCTTGCCGCCGCGCACGATGCCCGAGGGCAGCAGCGAGAGCTTGTAGACATTGCCGTCGATGACCAGTGTATGGCCGGCATTGTGGCCGCCCTGAAAGCGCACCACGACATCGGCCTGGCTCGACAGCCAGTCGACGATCTTGCCCTTGCCCTCGTCGCCCCACTGGGCGCCGACCACCACAACATTGCCCATCGGACTTTAACTCCCCGCCTGTCTTTTCGCGTTTCCCGGCAAGCGCCGCGCGCGAAAAACCCCGACGCAAGGCCGGGGTTTCGGGGCAGTTCCTTGCAGGCTCTCATGAGCCAATCGGGCCGAGAGGTCAAGGCGGGCGCATCGCCGCCGTCACTTACCGCAGCGGCCTCGCCTCGAAACTCAGCTCGCGGTCGCCGGGCCATTTGATCCGGTAGGCGAGCCTGATTTCCTTCTCGGCGCCTGCGGGAAGGTCGAAGCTCCAGGCCATGACGCCGCGCTTGTCGCCGACCTGCTTTTCCGTCGGCGGCGTCGTCTGGGGCAGCGTCTCGACCGTGATCGCGCTCGATTCGGAGAAGGGGATGCGCTCGCTCAGCGTCACCTTCACGGGCTGCGTGTGCAGGCTCTTCACCACGGTTTTGAACTCGCGCAGATCGGTGCGGGTCTGGCCGAGCCAGCTCGGGTCGTTCTCGCGCCGGCGCACGGGCGCGCGGGAGACCTTGAGCTTGTCGTCCGCGCCGAAGCCGAGCTCGACCTTGTCGCCGGGCGCGACCAGCCCGAGCCGGCCCTTGCCGATATAGGCGCCGTCGCGATGCAAGGTCACTTCGCCCGGCAGAAGCGGCGCTTCCTGCTCATGGGTGAAGGCGGCTTCGAGATAGGCGCGCTCCTCCAGCTCGGGCGAGATCCGGGCAGTCAGCGCGGGCGCGATCGTGCCCTGGCTCAGCACCACCGCCCGCGAGGAGCCGTCCTGCGGGACGCTGACGCGTCCGGGAACCTGAAAACTCGCCTGATAGGCCCCGGCCTCGATCCGAGCCGTCTGGACCTCCGCCTGGCGCGGCTCGGCCTGGCTGCGCGCGATCGCAACCTCGCTTTCTGCCTTGGCTGCCGGAGCAGGGGCTGCGCCCAGCGCTTGCGGGGCCGCGCGCTGGCGTGCGTCGTAGAGCACCGGCGGCTCGAAGAAGGCGACCTGCATCGGCGGCAGGTCCGGCGCGCGGGTGCCGCCGGCGGTGCGCGTCGTCGAGAGCGTCACCGCGACATCGCCCCAGTCCTCGCCGGTGCGCTGGCGCAGTTCGGCGCGACGCACGAACAGAATCTCCGGTTTTGCCGTGGCGCTGCCGGTCGAGAGCCGTGCTTCGTAACCCGGAAGCCAGTTCGCGCCGCTGACGCGGTAGCTGACGCTGATCTCGGCTGCGAGCGCGCTCTGCGCCTCCACCGCGATGGCGACGTCGCGCTTGGGCGCGCCGGGGCGGCCGGGTTGCGGGCGGGCGCGCTCCAGCGCGGCGATCTCGGCCTCGACCTCCGTGGCGCGGCCGCGTACGCCGCGCAACTCCTCATGGACCTTGACCAGCGCCGTGCCGATCGCGTCGAAGACCGCCGGCCAGTCGGCCAGCGGCAAGGCCTTGCCGTCGGGGCCGAGCTTGTCCGGGCCGGCCTGGCCGAAGCGCTCGATCGTGCTCCGCTTGGCCTCGATCGCGGCCGCGTGGCCCTCCAGCATCGCCTTCTCCTCGCGCAGCGTCTTGAGCTTGCTTTCGATCGCGGGGTCGAGCCCCGTGCGGACCTCGCCGGGCACGAGGCGGACATCGACCGCGCCGATGGAGAAAGCGCCCTCGGCCTGTCCTTCGACGCGGATCGAAGCGGGATCGACGCTCGCCGGCAGGCCGCGCAGCACGATCTGCGAGGCCCCGGCCATGAGTTGCGCCTTGCCCAGCCGTGTCACCACCGCCCCGTCGGGATAGACCGTGACGCGGTCGATGCGGGAGGACAGCTCGATCTCGGCTGCTCCTGCGAGCGTCGATGCCAGCAGGCCCGGCGTCAGGATCAGGGCGGCTGCGTAGGGGCTCAGGCGTCGGCTCGTCATGGTGCTATCCCCGTTTGATCACGAGCCCGTGATAGGCGAGCCGGATTTCGGCGCGGGAAAGGCGGGATTGGGGTGGAATGACGATGCGGCAGCGGGCAAGCGGGGCTGGTCCGGCTCGCGAAAGCCTGCGCCGCGCCTGCCGGAACTTCCGCGCCGCAGCATGGTTTCGCATCGAGCCAGGGGAGCCCGATGCCAGACGTCATCTCAGACACCGCCGCCCGCGCCGGGCGGGCGCTTTCCCGCCGTGATACGCTGGGAGCGCTGCTGTCCTCGGTCGTGATCGCGCTGGCGGCTCCGCGCGTGATGGCGCAGCAGGCGGGGACCGGCCGTCGCTTCGGCTATGAGGATGTCGTCGCGCAGGCCGTTGCGCTCGGCGAGCGGCCCTTCGACACCGGGGCGGCGAAGATTCCAGACGAGCTGTCGGCGCTCACCTATGACAGCTATCGCGAAATCCGCTTCAGGCGCGACCGCGCCTTCTGGCGCGATGGCGGCTCGGATTTCCGGCTGCTGCCGTTCCATCTCGGCTTTCTGCACGACAAGCCGGTGCAGGTTCATGTCGTGCGCGACGGGCTGGCGATCCCGATACCGTTCCAGACCGCGCTGTTTGAATACGGCAAGGTTCCGGTTCCCAAGCAGCTCTCGCCCTCGCTCGGCTTCGCCGGCTTCGCTGTCACCACGACGCTGAACAGCCCGACCGTGCAGGACGAACTGATCTCGTTTCTCGGCGCGAGTTATTTCAGGCTGATCGGGCGCGGCCAGCGCTACGGGCTTTCGGCGCGGTCGCTGTCGCTCGATGTCGGCGGCGAACAGGACGAGGAATTCCCGTTCTTTCGCGCGCTCTGGCTGGAGGAGCCGGCGCGAGAAGCGACGCAGCTCGTGATCCATGCCCTGCTCGATACGCCCTCGGTCGCGGGCGCCTACCGCTATGTCGTGACGCCAGGGGCTGTGACCAGCGTCGAAGTGACGGCGACGATCGTGCCGCGCACGGAGCTGCGCCGCGTCGGCTTCGCGCCGCTGACCTCGATGTTCCAGGCCGGCGAGGGAGATCTCGCGCAGCGCACCGATTTCCGCCCCGAGATCCATGATTCCGACGGGCTGATGCTGCGCACCGGCGCGGGTGAATGGATCTGGCGGCCCATCCGGAATCCGCGGGCGCTGCGCGTCTCCAGCTTCGCCGACGAGAACCCGCGCGGTTTCGGCCTGATGCAGCGCGACCGCGAATTCGGCCACTATCAGGACCTCGAGGCGCACTACCATGCACGGCCGGGCTACTGGGTCGAGCCGCGGGGCGACTGGGGCAAAGGCCGCGTCGAACTCGTCGAGATCCCGACCGACAACGAGGCCTTCGACAACATCGTCGCCTTCTGGACGCCCGAGACGCCGCCGCCCGTCGGCAAACCGACGGAGTTCGCCTACCGGATGACCGCGCTTTCGACCACGGAGCGGCTGCATCCGCTGGGCCAGACTCGCAACAGCTTCTCGGGCTCCGATATCCAGGACGGAAAAGTCGAAGCCAGGCCCGAGGGCCGAAAGCGCTTCATCGTCGATTTCGCCGAGGGCGATCTCGCCTTCTGGCTCGGCGACGCAGGCAGCGTCGAGGCCGTCGCCTCAACCACGCTGGGCGCGATCACCTCGACCATCCTCGTCCCCAACCCCGATGTGAAAGGCTTCCGCGTCATCCTCGACGCCAGCCTGCCGGATGGCGAGACGGCCGATCTGCGGCTGTTCCTGAAATCCAGGGGCCGCACGCTGACGGAGACGTGGACGAGCACCTGGTCGGCGCGGGGATAGGGCGTCGCAGCCCAGCGGGCCCGCTCGCCGGTTGGGATTGTTGCGGTCCGGCACGAACGGTGCGATAGAGCCGACAGGGTGCTCCGCCGCGATTGTCGGGCGGGCAGGGATTGCGTCGGTCGGGCCGCCAGCGCGGGGATCTCGCGCTCATGTCTCGCCCTCTCTCACGCCCGTTGTCCGCTTTCCGCCAGTTCCTGGGCAACGAAGCCTCCGCCGGCATCATCCTGATGGGCGTGGCCTTCCTCGCCATCCTGATTGCGAATTCTCCGGCTGCGCCGGTCTATTTCGCGACGCTGAACCGCTACGTCCTCGGACTTTCCGTCCTGCACTGGATCAACGACGCCCTGATGGCGGTGTTTTTTCTGCTGGTTGGGCTCGAGATCAAGCGCGAGTTCCTCGACGGGCAGTTGTCGTCCTGGTCACGGCGCGCGCTGCCCGGCTTCGCCGCACTGGGCGGCATGGCGGCCCCGGCCCTGATCTATGTTGCGTTCAACGCCGGCTCGCCCGAGACCCTGCGCGGCTGGGCGATCCCGGCCGCCACGGACATCGCGTTTGCGCTCGGCGTGCTGTCGCTGCTGGGACCGCGCGTGCCCATCTCGCTCAAAGTCTTCCTGACGGCGCTGGCGATCCTCGACGATCTCGGCGCGGTCATCATCATCGCCCTTTTCTACACCGCCGACCTCAACATCGAGGCGCTGCTGGGAGCGCTGGTGGTCCTGGGTGTCCTGTTTGCTCTCAACAGGCTCGGCTACCGCAGGCTGACGCCCTATCTCATTCTCGGCGCGGTGCTGTGGTTCCTCGTCCTGAAATCGGGCGTTCACGCCACGCTTGCCGGCGTCGCGCTGGCGCTGACGATCCCGATCAAGGCCTCGCCTGGAGCGCCGGACGATGCGGAGTCGCCCCTGCACAGGCTGGAGCACGCGCTCCACCCTTGGGTCGCCTTTCTGATCATCCCGATCTTCGGTTTCGCCAATGCCGGCGTCTCCTTCGCCGGCGTCGGTCCCTCCGCGCTGCTCGCGCCCGTTCCGCTCGGCATCACGCTCGGCCTCTTTATCGGCAAGCAGATCGGCGTCTTCGGCTTCGCATGGGCCGCGATCCGTTCGGGGCTCGCCGATCTGCCCGCCAATGCGAGTTGGCTCCAGCTCTACGGCGTCTCGCTGCTCTGCGGCATCGGTTTCACCATGAGCCTGTTCATCGGCCTGCTGGCCTTTCCGACCTCGCAGGCCCTGCAGGATGCGACGAAGATCGGCGTGCTGGCCGGATCCCTGATCGCCGGCGCGATCGGCTGGCTGGTCCTGCGCTTCGCGCCACCTGAAAGGACGCCGGGAGAGCCGTCGTGATCGACTGGAACTCGCCCGTGACATGGGACCGGTTCTGGCAGATCGTGGCCCTGTTCATCTGCATCGCTGCGCTCGGCACCGAGATCATGGGCTGGTCGACCTACGTGCCGCGCCGGATGCGCGAGGGTGGCTGATCGCCACACGTCGGCGAGCGCCGGGGCGCTCGTGCCGAGCCAGTCTCCTCACCCGCGTCCCCTCGCAGCCATTCCGGCCTTGACCCGCATCTCTAGAAAATTCCGCAGCTCCGTCACCCGCTTGCCGTCGTCGAGCACCTCCTCGTCGAGCCCATGCGCCCAGGCGAGGTCGTGGCGGGCCTTGTCGGCGTCGAGCGCCTCGATCTCGCTCAGCCAGCGCTCGGCTTCGGCCTCATCGCGGCGAAAACCTTCGGCGATGATCAGCGGCGTCATCCGGCGCAGGATCGAGGCGACTTGCCGGAGTGGGAATTCGGGATGGTACTGGACGCCCCAGAAGACGCCGCCGTCATGGGCGATCTCGGCAGCGTGGACCGTGCTGTAGGCGTTCGAGGCGAGCACCGTCGCGCCCGGCGGCGGCACCGCGATGGTGTCGAGATGGATCGCGGGCGCGTCGAAGGCGAGCGGCCGGCCGGCCAGAAGCGGGTGCGAGCGGCCAGCTTCCGTCAGCGTGATGCGGCGCGCGACGCCGATCTCGCGGCCTTTCGGGTTGGCGACGACCGTACCGCCGGCCGCAACCGCGCCGACCTGGATGCCCCAGCACGAGCCGAAGCAGGGCGTGCCGCTGGCGTAGATCGCGCGCATCAGCTCGATCTGGCGCGTCACCGCCGGTTCCGTCTTGTAGATGTGCAGCGAGGAGCCGGTGAGAAAAATGCCGTCATAGGAGGCGATGCCCGCGCCATCGGGCAGGTTCGCGCCCGCGTCGGCCGGCAGGCAGATGTCGGTGACCGCGCCCGGCGCAATGGCGGTAACCTCCTGCGCATAGGCCTGCGCCGGCGAAAGGCCGCCATAACCCGACGCATGGGCCTCGCGCTGGTCGCTTGTGTTGCCGTCGACGATGAGCAGGCGCGGCAGGCGAGGAGTGATCTGAAGCATGTATTTGCCCAAGCGATGCGCAGGGAGACGGACGGCCCTGCGCCTCCTCGCATAGGATGCAAGGGCCGGGCAAGGTTATGGGATGGGCGCGGGCTCGACGACCGTACGCTCCGCGCCATCTGACGCTCTGCTTCTCCGACCAGGCCATTCCCTTGCCCCTTTCGCTGCCACAACGCCTCTGGGCCAACGCCTATCTGCTGCTGACCCTGACCACGCTGATGTGGGCGGGCAACGCCGTGGCGAGCCGGGCCGCCGTTGGCGAGATTTCGCCGATGGCGCTGACCTCGCTGCGCTGGGTCTTCGTCTGCGCGGTGATGCCCTGGCTGATGCGGCGGGAGCTTGTCGCGCACTGGCCGGCGCTGAAGGCGCGCTGGGGCTTCATCCTCGCCATGGGCGCGATGGGCTTCACCGCTTTCAACGCGCTGATGTATCTTGCCGCCTATTCGACAAGCGCGATCAATATCGGCATTTTGCAGGGCTCGATCCCGGTCTTCGTGCTGATCGGCGCCTTCTTCGTCTATCGCACGCCGATCGGCCCGTTGCAGGCGCTCGGCGTCTTCGTCACGCTGCTTGGAGTCGCCGTCACCGCCAGCCGTGGCGATGTCGCGGTGCTGGCCAATGTCGCCTTCGCGGCCGGCGACCTCTGGATGATCCTGGCCTGCGTGTTCTATGCCGGCTATACGGTGGCGATTCGCAAGCGCCCGCCCATGCCCGGCCTTGTCTTCTTCACGGCGATCGCCTGCGTCGCCTGCGTCATCTCGCTGCCGCTGCTGGCGCTGGAGGTCGCGACCGGCAACGTCGTCTGGCCGACGCCCAAGGGCTGGCTCATCCTCGCTTTCGTCGTGCTCGGCCCCTCCATCGCCTCGCAGCTCTTCTTCCTGCGCGCGGTCGAGCTGATCGGACCCGGCCGCGCCGGCGTCTTCGTCAACCTCGTGCCGGTGTTTGCGCCGGTGCTGGCGGTGTTCCTTCTGGGCGAGCCGTTCGGGCTCTATCACGCGCTGGCGCTGGCGCTGGTGCTGGGCGGCATCTTCATCGCCGAGCGGCTCGGCAAGCCTGCCGGCTGAGGCTCAGCGCAGCGCCGCGACCGCCAGCCGCGCCACCGCCGCATGCGCCGCCTCGCGCTGCTCGGGCGCGCCGGTCGAGCCCGCGAGATAGACCGCGATCGCGAAAATGCGGCCGTTCGGCAGCGTCACGATGCCGATATCGTTGGTGGCGTGGTTGAGGCCCGCCGCGCTCGGGCCGAGCCCTGTCTTGTGGGCGAAGCGCGAACCCTCGGGCAAGCCGGCGCGGATGCGGTCCTTGCCGGTGAGCGCGCCCGCGGCAAAACCTTCGATCAACCGGCTGTGCTCCGGCTGGCGCAGCCAGTTCCCTTTCGCGAAGGCTTCGAGGAAGGCGACGGAGGCGTCGGGCGTCGCGGCGTCGCGCCGGTCCGACAGCGTCGCCTCCAGCCGCTTGCGCCGCTCGGCCGCCGGAACTGCCTGCACCTTCGCGCGGAACGCCTTCGTATCGATGACCTCATCCCAGCCATAGCCCGGCAGGCCGAGGATTTCAGGCTGGAAGACGCGCTCATAGCGGTCGACCGAGATGCCGACGACGCCGCCCGCCTTCAGCATGGCGGTGAGGATTTGCGGCCCGCCGATCAGGCGCGTGAGAAGGTCGGCGGCGGTGTTGTCGCTTTCGGCTGCGGCGAGGCGGACGAGTTCGCGCAAGGGGACCTCCTGCCGCTCGCCCTTGAAGCGCGTCGCGAGCGGGCTGTGATAGAGCGAAAGGTCCTTTCGCGTCACCGTGACAGGCTGGTCGAGCCTGAGCGTCCCAGCCTCGACCGCCTGCAGCACGGCGACCGCGAGCGGCAGCTTGAACACACTCTGCAGCGGGAAATGCTCGCTCCCGCGATGCGACCATGCGGTGCGGTCCTTGAGGTCGATAAGCGCGACGCCGAGCCGGCCCTTTGAATCGCGCTCGATGCCTGCGATCTCGCGATCGAGCTTCGCCTTGTCCCAGTCGGCGAGGGCCGGCGCGGCGGCGAGGCAGGCGATGGCGAGGGCGGCGAAGCGAAGCATGGGCGTCTCCTGTGGCGCGCACAGGAGGGGAGGATTCAGGCGGGGGTGGGGCGGATCAGAAGGCCTTCGGCAGGCCAGCCTTCTTGAGGATTTCATTCGCGGTATGCCGCGACTTGGTTCCATGATCGACCGAGACTTGCCTTCCAGTCTCAGGATGACGCCAGATTTCGTGATCGCCCTTGGCTGGCCGCTCAAATCGAAAGCCCGCCTCCCGCAGGATTTTCTTCAGGCGCGGCCCGATCTCGACCATCAGGCCGCCTGAACGACATCCGCAACATGAACGTCCATCTCGATCCGCAACTGGTCTTCTGTTTCCAGAAAATCTGGAACGAGCAACTTCAGCCGTTCGCGTAAAGCCTCGATCGTTTCAGCTTCCGTAACGATGCCAGCGTCGGTCGTCGAGCTTGCGCACCAGACGCCGGCCTCATCGTCACGAAAAACCTCGAATTTGACGACACGCATGGGTCGCTCTCCTCTCGCCGAACAATAGCACGAAACGCAGCCCGAACCACCATCAGCCGCCACTCACAACCTGAGCCGCCGCACCTGCTTC
This sequence comes from Rhizobiales bacterium CCH3-A5, assembly GCA_001556025.1. Lineage (GTDB taxonomy): Bacteria > Pseudomonadota > Alphaproteobacteria > Rhizobiales > Beijerinckiaceae > Allobosea. The sequence goes on along the minus strand of LSIB01000006.1, from coordinate 2,622 downwards.
ACCATGGGGAGCGAGCGGGTCTGCCCCGATAGTGCGTCCGAGATCGGCTCGACGACCACGATCCAACAGATAGCGGTGCTGCGGGACCGTGCTTGCTCCATTTCGCCCTGAAGGCCTAGTGTTCGCAACAGCGCCCGGGCGTCGGATGATGGGAGATGACGAGATGGTCGGATCGATTCGCGCGACGCTTGCCGCAATCGTCATGGCCTTCGCGGCCGGCGCGCCGCTCATGGCGCAAACCACGCCTGCGCCGCCTTCGCCCGACGTGCTGAGGGAGCTCGCGCCTTCGGGCCGGCTTCGCGCCGCGATCAATCTCGGCAATGCGGTGCTCGCACAGGGCACGCCGCAGGAGCTGAAGGGCATCACCGTCGATCTCTCGCGCGAGCTGGCGCGCCGGACCGGCCTGCCGCTCGATCTCGTGCCGTTCGATGCGGCGGGCAAGGTCTTCGACGCCTTGAAGGCCGGCGCGTGGGACGTCGCCTTCATCGCCATCGAGCCGGCCCGCGCCGCCGAGATCGAGTTCTCGCCGCCCTATGTGCTGATCGAGGGGACCTACATGATCCGCAATGATTCGCCGCTGAAGGTCATTGAAGACGTCGATAAGCCCGGCATCAAAATCTCGGTCGGGCGCGGCTCGGCCTATGATCTGTTCCTCACGCGCACGCTCAAGGCCGCCGAGTTGGTGCGCTCGCCGAGCGGCGGCTGCTGCTCGATGGTCGAGATGTTCCTGGCCGACAAGCTCGACGTCGTCGCCGGCGTCCGCCAGCAGCTCGAGCCCTTCGCCGTCGCGGGCTCCGGCTTGCGCGTCATGGACGGCCGCTTCCAGGTAATCCGACAGGCCATGGCCGTGCCGAAGGGCCGGCTGGCGGCCGCCGCCTATGTCCGCGACTTCGTCGAGGAGGTGAAGGCGACGGGCTTCGTCAAGGCCGGGCTCGACCGCAGCGGCCAGACCGCGGCCGCGGTGGCCCCCAAGGAGTAGGGGCCGCGCCTCAGAACCTGAGCCGCCGCGCCCGCTTCACCATCGGGATGTCGTGGATCTTCGCCAGCAGCGCGTCCGAGATCGGCTCGTCGACCGCGACATAGCAGATCGCGTCGCCGCCCGGCTTGTCGCGGCCGAGCGAGAAGGTCGCGACATTGACGCCGGCCTCGCCAAGCAGCGAGCCGAACGCGCCGATGAAGCCTGGCTTGTCGGCATTGCGGACATAAAGCATGTGCGGGGCGAATTCGGCGTCGACCTGGATGTCGCGGATTTCGACGATGCGCGGCTTGCCGTCCTGGAAGACGGTGCCCGAGGCATGGCGCGGCATGTCCTCGGCGTCCACCACGATGCGGATGACGCTTTCGAGATTGCCGGCGACCTCGCGGGTCAGCTCCTCGACGACGATGCCCTTGTCCTTGGCGATCATCGCGGCGTTGACCATGTTGATCTCGGAGAGGAAGGGCCGCAGCACGCCGGTGATCGCGGCGGCCGAGATCGCCTTGAGGTTCAGCCCTGCGACCGCGCCCTCGTACTCGATCCGGATGCCCTTGACCGGCGCCTCTGTGAGCTGGCCCAGGAAGGAGCCGAGTTTTTCCGCGAGCGCCACGAAGGGCTTGATCCGGGGTGCTTCTTCGGCCGAGATCGAGGGGAAGTTCACCGCGTTGGTGATCGCGCCCTTGAGCAGATAATCCGACATCTGCTCTGCGACCTGAAGCGCGACGTTCTCCTGCGCCTCGTTGGTGCTCGCGCCGAGATGGGGCGTGCAGACGACGTTCTCCAGCCCGAAGAGCGGGTTGCTCTCGGCCGGCTCCTGCGAGAACACATCGAAGGCCGCGCCCGCGACATGGCCGGACTTGATCAGCTCGGCCAGCGCCGCCTCGTCGACCAGCCCGCCGCGGGCGCAGTTGATGATGCGAACGCCCTTCTTGGTCTTGGCGAGGTTCTCGGCCGAGAGGATGTTCTTCGTCATCGCCGTCATCGGCACATGCAGCGTGATGAAGTCGGCGCGCTTGAGCAGATCGTCGAGCTCGACCTTTTCGACGCCGAGCTGCACCGCCCGCTCCGGCGAGAGATAGGGATCGAACGCGATCACCCGCATCTTCAGGCCGATGCCGCGTTCGGCGACGATCGCGCCGATATTGCCGCAGCCGATCAGCCCCAGCGTCTTGGCGGTGATCTCGACGCCCATGAAGCGGTTCTTCTCCCACTTGCCGGCCTGCGTGGAGGCATCGGCCGCGGGGATCTGCCGGGCGAGCGCGAACATCATCGCGATGGCGTGCTCGGCGGTGGTGATCGAATTGCCGAAGGGCGTGTTCATCACGATGATGCCGCGCGCGGTCGCGGCCGGGATCTCGACATTGTCGACGCCGATGCCGGCGCGGCCGATCACCTTCAGCCGTGTCGCGGCCTCCAGCAGCTTGGCGGTGGCCTTCGTCGCCGAGCGGATGGCGAGGCCGTCATAATCGCCGATCATCGCGGCGAGCTTGTCCTTGTCCTTGCCGAGATTGGGATCGAAGGTCACGTCGATGCCGCGATCCTTGAAGATCTGCACGGCGGCGGGCGAGAGCGCGTCTGAGATCAGGACGCGGGGGGCGGGGTTCGTGGTCATAAGGGGCTCCTAGCCCCTCCCCCTCGTGGGGAGG
>LSIB01000059.1 GCA_001556025.1 Rhizobiales bacterium CCH3-A5 | reverse complement strand
GGAACAGTGGCCGGTTAATTATTGGATTACCCGGCCGGTCGCGTCGGAATCTGCACCCGAGACCAAGCAAAACAGCTCCCAGCCCAGGAAAAACAGGGCGATCAGCCCGGCCGACCAGAGACGCTGCTTCAGGCGCGGATCGGCCATGTCAGTGATCCCCCGGCACGGCCGAGCGCGCATCGACGATGAGTTCGCGCAGGCGCTGGTTGAGAGCGACGAAGCCCGGCTCGAAGGTCATCGCAATCGAGCGCGGGCGGGGAAAGTCGACGGCGCTGTCGTCGATGATGCGGCCGGGCCGCGCGCTCATCACGCAGATGCGGCTGGCGAGGAAACCGGCCTCGCGCAAGTCGTGCGTGACCAGCAGCACTGTCGGCCGATGCGCCAGCCAAAGTTCCTGCAGGATCGCCCAGAGTTCCTCGCGGGTGAACTGGTCGAGCGCGCCGAAGGGCTCGTCGAGCAGCAGCAGGCGCGGCTCGTGGATCAAAGCGCGGCAGAGATTGGCCCGCTGCAGCATGCCGCCCGAAAGCTGCCACGGAAACTTCGACGCGAAGCCCTTGAGGCCGACCTGCGCCAGCAGCGCATGCGCCTTGTCGCGAAAGGCGCCCTTGCGCTCCTGCCGATAGCGCGAGCGAAAGGGCTCGACGATCTTGAGCGGCAGCATGATGTTCTGCTCGATCGACAGCCACGGCAGCATGGTCGGGTTCTGGAAGGCCATGCCGATGCGCAGCGCCTTGGCCGAGACCTCGCGCCCGCCGACGATGACGACGCCGGTCGTCGGCCGCACGAGGCCGCTTGCCAACCGCAGGATCGTCGATTTGCCGCAGCCCGAGGGGCCGACCAAAGCAACGAACGCCCCTTCCGGAATGCGCAGGCTGGTCTGCGCGAGGGCCGGCACCGAATTTGCTCCGACGCCGAAGGTGACGGACGCCTGAGACAGCTCGATCGCCAGCGCCGGCGCGCCGTCGAGAGCCGCCCCATGGGAGAGCGGCGCGGCGGTGGCAGGGAAAGGCGGCGGCTGGATGCTCATGCAAAAGTGCATGCAAGCGCGATGCCATAGTGTATGCTGCAGCCGGTTTCGTCACGGACCGCACCATGACGTCAACGGATTGCGGCATTCGCGCGGATAGGGCTAAGACGAGACACCACCAGCACGGATTGCCAGCATGGACTGCAACGATGGCGCGTGACGCGGAACAGGGCCGCGCCGGGTCCGACAAGGTCGGAACCATCTGCCGCGCCTTGCGCCGCGCCATCATCGAGCAGGCGCTGGAGCCCGGCGCCAAGCTGCCCGAGGATGCGCTCGGCGAGCGTTTCGGCGTCAGCCGCACGATCGCACGCCATGCGCTCGGCCAGCTTGCGGCCGAGGGCCTGGTCGAGCTCCGGCGCAACCGCATCGCGGTGGTCGCGACACCGAGCTGGCAGGAGGCGCGCGACGCTTTCGACATCCGCATCGAGTTGGAGCGGCTGGTGGTGCGCCAGCTCGCGGGACGGCTGAGCAGGACGCAGATCGCCGCGCTCGGCGCCCATGTCGACGCCGAGGAGGCCGCGCGCAACGGCCCGGACGCGGTCTCGATCCGGCTGGCGACCGAGTTCCATATCCTGCTCGCGACTATGACCGAAAGCCCGATCCTGATCCGCTATGTCAGCGAGATCGCCTATCGCTGCTGCCTGACGCTGTCGCTGTTCAGCCGGCCGCACTCGTCGGAATGCGCCATCAACGAGCACCGGCTGCTGATCGAGGCGCTGGCCGGCGGCGATGTCGACAAGGTGATGGCGCTGATGCACGACCATCTCGATTCGGTCGCGGGGCGCGCGCTCGTCGCGCAGGCCAAGCCGCGCGGGCGTGACATCATGGATATCCTGGCGCCTTACGCGACTGCGCCTGCTCCGGCGCGCCGAAAGCCGGCGGCCGCGCCTTCCCCGAGCCGGGACGCGGCGGAATAGGGCTGGCGCGGCACATAAACTGCATGCACTTTAGCGAGCCATCCGGCCGCCCTGCCCTCTCCCGATCGCCGCCATGCTGACCGACAGCGCCTTCGACCTGATCTTCCGCCGCGCCGCGCTTGCAGGCGAGCCGAACCGCGTGGACATCGGCGTGCGGGCCGGGCGGATCAAGGCGATCGCGCCGCGCCTGATCGCGGATTGCCCGTCGGTCGATATCGCCGGACGCGCCGTGCTGCCGGGCTTCGTCGACAGCCATGTCCATCTCGACAAGGCCTGCCTGCTCGGCCGCTGCGGCCATGTCCATGGCGGGCTCAAGGACGCGATCGCGGCCGTCGCCGCCATGAAGCGCGATTTCACGGTCGCGGATGTGTATGCACGCGGCGCGCGGGTGCTGGAGATGGCGATCGCCAAGGGCACGACGCGGATGCGGACCCATGTCGAGGTCGATCCGCGCGCGGGCCTGCGCGGCTTCGAGGCGATCGCCGCGTTGAAACGCGACTATGCCTGGGGGCTCGACCTCTCGATCTGCGTCTTCCCGCAGGAGGGGTTGACCAACGATCCGGGCACGGAAGACCTGCTGGTCGAGGCGCTCCGGCACGGCGCGGACGCGCTCGGCGGCTGCCCCTATACCGACAGCGATCCGCATGCGCAGATCGGCCGGCTGTTCGACCTCGCCGAGCGCTTCGACGTCGATCTCGATTTCCATCTCGATTTCGATCTCGATCCGAGCTGGATGCATCTCGATGCCGTCTGTCGCGAGACGCAGGCGCGCGGCTATGGCGGGCGCGTCGCGATCGGCCATGTCACCAAGCTCTCCATGCTGCCGCCGGACGCCTTTTCGCAGATGGCGGAGAAGCTGGCGCAGGCCGGCGTCGCGGTGACGGTGCTTCCGGCGACCGATCTCTACCTTATGGGACGCGAGGCCACGCATGCCGTGCCGCGCGGCCTCGCCCCAGTGCATCGCCTCGTCGCGGCCGGCGTGACCTGCTCTGTCGCGACCAACAACGTGCTGAACCCGTTCACGCCGTTCGGGGACGCCTCGCTGCTGCGCATGGCCAATCTCTACGCCAACGCGGCGCAAATCGGCCCCGATGGTTTTTCGACCTGCATCGACCTCGTGACCAGCCTGCCGGCGCGGCTGATGAACCTGAGCGACTACGGAATCGCGGTCGGCAACCCGGCCGATCTCGTCGTGCTGGATGCGGCAAACGCCACCGACGCGCTGGCGTCGATCGCGGAGCCGGTCATGGGCTTCAAGGCCGGCCGGCAGAGCTTTTCGCGGCCTGCGGCGCGGCTGCATGGGCCGGCTGCCGATGGCGGGCTCAAGACCGACCTCGCCGTCATTGCGAGCGAAGCGAAGCAATCCAGGAGGGCGTAGCGCGAGACGCTGGATTGCTTCGCTGCGCTCGCAATGACGGAAAGGGCCGATCCTTCAGAAGCCGATACCTACCGCGCCGCTGCGCCGGCGAAGTTCTCGTCGAAGGAATAACCCGCGCCGCGCACGGTGCGCAGCGGGTCCTTGGCGTTGTCGGGCGTGATCGCCTTGCGCAGGCGACCGACATGGACGTCGACGGTGCGCTCGTCGATATAGACGTCGCGGCCCCAGACGGCGTCGAGAAGCTGGGCGCGCGAGTAGACCCGGCCCGGCGCCTGCATCAGGAACTCCAGCAAGCGGAATTCGGTCGGCCCGAGATGCAGCTCCGCGCCGGAGCGGCGCACGCGGCGCGTCGTGCGGTCGAGTTCGAGATCGCCGGCGGCCAGCAGCCCCGCAACATGGCCGGGCTTGGCGCGGCGCAGCAGCGCCTGGATGCGCGCGATCAGCTCGGGCAGCGAGAACGGCTTGACGACGTAGTCGTCTGCCCCGGTCGCAAGGCCCCTCACCCGCTCGGTCTCCTCGCCGCGCGCGGTGAGCATGATGATCGGCACGCGCTCGGTGTCGCGGCGCGCGCGCAGGCGGCGGCAGAGCTCGATGCCCGACAGGCCCGGCAGCATCCAGTCGAGCAGGACGAGATCGGGCGTATTGTCGCGCAGATGCAGCTCGGCGTCGTCGCCGCGCGCGACGCTGTCGACCTCGAAACCCTCGGCCTCGAGATTGTAGCGCAGCAGCAGCGTGAGCGGCTCCTCGTCCTCGACGATCAGGATGCGTGCGGGCATGTCGTTTCGTTCCTGGCATTCGACCAGCACATCCCGTCATGCTCGCCCTTGTGGCGAGCACCCACGTCCTGGTCGTGAAGCCCGACAAAGAAAGATGTGGATGGTCGGGACATGCCCGACCATGACGGAGAAGGCGCGCTCATCTCTTCGTCTCTAGCTCCCCACCACCGCCTCGACCTCGATATTCGTGGTGTCGAGCTTGGGCCGGTTCATGTCGAGCGATTCGCCGGTGACGAGATAGTGGATCGTCTCGGCGATGTTGGTGGTGTGGTCGCCGATGCGCTCGACATTCTTGGCGCAGAACAGCAGATGCGTGCAGAAGGTGATGTTGCGCGGATCTTCCATCATATAGGTCAGCAATTCGCGGAACAGCGAGGTGTAGAGGGCGTCGATCTCGCCGTCGCGATGCCAGACCTCCATCGCCTTCTGTTCGTTGCCCGAGGCATAGGCGTCGAGGACGTCCTTGAGCTGGGCCTGGACGAGCCGGCTCATATGCTCCAGCCCGACCACGGCGCGGTGCGGAGGCGAAAACTGGCCGGAAATCGCCACGGCGCGCTTGGCAATGTTCTTGGCGAGGTCGCCGACACGCTCGATGTCGGACGCGATGCGGATCGCCGAGATCAGCTCGCGCAGGTCGTTGGCGAGCGGCTGGCGGCGCGCGATCGTCAGCACGGCGCGCTCCTCGACATCGCGCTGCAGGTTGTCGAGGCGCTGGTCGGCGCTGATGACCTTCTGGGCGAGCTGGGTGTCGCGGCGGACCAGCGCCACGGTCGAGTCGCCGAGCATGCGCTCGGACATGCCGCCCATTTCGGCGAGGCTGCGGCGCAGCGCCTCGAGTTCGGCGTCGTAGGAGCGGACGATGTGGTCGGACATGGGCGAAGTCCTCAGTGGCGGCAGACGTCAGGTTGCGCTGATCGGCGGATGAAACTTAGCCGAAACGGCCGGTGACGTAGTCCTGCGTCTGCTTCTTGGCCGGGTTCATGAAGATCGTGTTGGTCGGGGCGAACTCGATCACCTCGCCGAGATACATGAAGGCGGTGTACTGCGAGATGCGCGCCGCCTGCTGCATGTTGTGCGTTACGATGACGATGGTGAAGTCGGTCTTGAGCTGCTCCAGCAGGTCCTCGATCTTGCCGGTCGAGATCGGGTCGAGCGCCGAGGTCGGTTCGTCGAACAGGATCACCTCCGGCTTCTGGGCGATGGTGCGCGCGATGCACAGGCGCTGCTGCTGGCCGCCCGACAGCCCCATGCCCGAGGTCTTGAGCTTGTCCTTGACCTCGTCCCAGAGCGCGGCGCGGCGCAGCGCGCCCTCGACGCGGTCGTCGAGCTCCGACTTCGGCGGCTTCTCGTAGAGGCGGATGCCGAAGGCGACGTTGTCGTAGATCGACATCGGGAAGGGCGTCGGCTTCTGGAAGACCATGCCGATGCGCGAGCGCAGTTCGTTGACATCGACATCGTTGGAGATGACGTTTCGGCCGTCGAGCATGATCTCGCCGGTGGCGCGCTGCTCGGGATACAGCGAGTAGATGCGGTTGAAGATGCGCAGCAGGGTGGACTTGCCGCAGCCCGAGGGGCCGATCAGCGCCGTGACATGGCGGTCGCGGAAGTCGAGATTGATGTTCTTCAGCGCCTTGTGCTCGCCGTAGTAGAAATCGAGGTTCTTCACCGCGATCCGGATCGGCGCATCGGCATCGAGCGATTGGGGGCTGAGTTCCAGGGTCGAGAGCATCGACGTGTTCCTTGCGAGCGGACGCGACGGGTTATGGCTGTCGAAAATCAGTTGGCGACGATCATTTGGAGCCGCGCACGATACGGCGGGCGATGATCGAAAGCAGCAGGATCGACATGGTGATGATGAGCGAACCGGCCCAGGCGAGCTGCTGCCAGTTTTCGTAAGGGGCCGAGGCGAACTGGTAGATCGTCACCGGGAGGTTGGAGACGCCGCCCTGCAGCGTCGGCGAGAACCAGAAATTGTTGTTCAGCGCGGTGAAGATCAGCGGCGCGGTCTCGCCGGCGATGCGCGCGAGCGCCAGCAGGATGCCGGTGACCATGCCGGCCTTCGCCGCCCGCCACGTGATCGAGGTGATCACGACCGATGTCGGCGCGCCGAGCGCAGAACCCGCCTCGCGCAGCGGACCGGGCACGAGCCGCAGCATGTCCTCGGTGGTGCGCACGATGACCGGGATCGCGATAATGCCGAGCGCGACGCCGCCGGCCCAGCCGGAGTAGCCGCCGAGCGGCTCGACCATGATGACGTAGACGAACAGGCCGATCAGGATCGAGGGGGCCGAGAGCAGGATGTCGTTGATGAAGCGGATCAGGTCGGCGAGCTTCGAGCCCTTGCCGTATTCGGCGAGATAGGTGCCCGCGAGCACGCCGATCGGCGTCGCCACGACGATGCCGAGGAAGGTCAGGACCAGCGAACCCAGCATGGCGTTGGCGAGGCCGCCGCCGGTCGAGCCCGGGCCGGGCGTGATCTGCGTGAAGGTCGCGACGGACAGGCCGCCGAGCCCCTTCACCACGAGCATGCCGAGGATCCAGAACAGCACGAAGATGGCGAGGAAGGTGAAGCCGGCGGCGGTGACCTTCATAACGCGATCGGCGGTGCGGCGCGACTGGCGGACGCGGCCCCAGGCGGCGGGCTCGAGCTGGCGCACGGTGGACGGGGTGACGAGGCTCATGGGATCCGTCCGTTCTCAGAAGGCTTTGACCCGCGCGACGAGGATGCGCGCGATGACGAGGACGACGAAGGTGACGAAGAACAGGATACAGCCCAGCGCGATCAGCGCATTGAGCTGCAGCCCGAGCGCCTCGTTGAACTCGTTGGCGATGCGCGAGGCGATGGTCGAGCCCGGATCCATGATCGAGGCCGAGAGCCGGTTGGCGTTGCCGACGACGAAGGTCACCGCCATGGTCTCGCCGAGCGCACGCCCCAAGCCCAGCATGATCGCGCCGATGATCGAGACGCCAGCCTGCGGCACCAGCACATGGCGCACCACCTCCCAGGTCGTGGCGCCGATGCCATAGGCGCTTTCGCGCAGCACGGAGGGGATCTGATCGAGCATGTCGCGCACGATCGAGGCGATGAAGGGGATGATCATGAAGGCGAGGATGATGCCGGCCGTCAGGATGCCCAGCCCCGAAGGCGAGCGCGAGTAGAGCACCGTGCCGATGATCGGCATGCCTTCGATGATGTTGGAGAGCGGGATCTGCACATAGGCGGCGAAGAGCGGCACGAAAACGAACAGCCCCCACATGCCATAGATGATCGAGGGCACGGCGGCGAGCAACTCGATGGCGGTCGAGACCGGTTGCTTGAACCAGGGCGGCGCAAGCTGCGTCAGATAGACCGCGATGCCCAGCGAGAGCGGGACGCCGATCACCAGCGCGATCAGCGCCGTCGAAAGCGTGCCGACGATCGCGGGCCAGGCGCCGTACTGGTCGTTCTGGGTGTCCCAGACGCTCGATGTCAGAAAGCCGATGCCCATCTCGCGGAAAGCGGGCCAGCCGCCGATGACCATCGACAGCATGATGCCGGCGAGCAGCACCAGCACGAACAGCGCCGATAGGAAGCTGGCGTTGCGGAAGATCAGGTCGAAGGTGCCCTTGGGCGTCTTTCGCTGAACATGCGCTGCCGGAATGGACATCTGGTCAGTGACGGCGGCCATCGCGGGCGCTCCCCAAGGCGTTCGAAGCAGTCATAATCGCGCGCGTCAGGCTTCTGGAGGCCCGTTCGCGGCAAGGCTAAGGTGGAGGCCCGAAGACCTCCACCCGGTCGCGTCGGCAGGCTTCGATCAGAAGATCGGCTTGCCGGCCGGGTCGGTGACGCCCTTCCAGGCGTTGCGGACCTGGTCCTTGACGTTGGCCGGGAGCGGCACATAGTCGAGCTCAAGCGCCATCTGGTCGCCGTTCTTGAAGGCCCAGTCGACGAACTTCAGCGCGGCCTCGACCTCGGCCGGCTTCTCCGGCTTGGCGTGGATCAGCAGGAAGGTGGCGGCGGTGATCGGCCAGGCCTGAGCGCCCTTCTGGTTGTTCAGCGAGATGCCGAAGCCGGGAGCCTCGTTCCAGTTGGCGTTGGCGGCGGCGGCCTGGAACGACTTGTCGTCCGGGGCCGGGAAGTTGCCGTCAGCGTTCTGGACCAGGGCGAAGTTCAGCTTGTTCTGCTTGGCGTAGGCGTATTCGACATAGCCGATCGAGTTGGCGACCTGCTTGACCGAGGCCGAGACGCCCTCATTGCCCTTGCCGCCGATGCCGACAGCCCACTGGACCGAGGTGTTCGCGCCGACCTTGGACTTCCAGTCGGCCGAAACCTTGGAGAGGTAGTCGGTGAACACGAAGGTCGTGCCCGATCCGTCCGAGCGGTAGACGGGGCTGATATTGGCGTCGGGCAGGGTCACGCCGGCGTTGAGCGCGACGATCTTGGGATCGTTCCACTTCTTGATCGAGCCCATGTAGATCTCGGCGATGATCGGGCCGGTCAGCTTGAGCTTGCCGGCTTCGACGCCGGCCACGTTGATCGCAGGGACGACGCCGCCCATCACGGTCGGAAACTGGATCAGGCCGTCCTTGGTCAGGTCCTCGCCCTTGAGCGGGGCGTCGGTCGCGCCGAAGGCGACGGTCTTGGCCTTGATCTGGCGGATGCCGCCACCCGAGCCGATCGACTGGTAGTTGAGACCGATATTGGTCTCCTTCTTGTAGGCCTCGGCCCACTTGGCATAGATCGGGAAGGGGAAGGTCGCGCCGGCGCCGGTGATGTCGGCGGCCTGGGCGGCGCCCGAAAGACCGATGGACGCGGCCGCGAGAATGAGAAGTTTGCGCATGAGATATCCTCTCTGGGTCGCAGGTTCTTGGCGCACCCTCCAAATACGTTCTGTGTGACAGTGACATGACATATTCGGCGAATCCGCCGCAATCGCGCCCGGCGTTTGCGCGCACGGACAGGATTATCTCATTAATTCAATGACTTCTGCAGATTAACGAATAGCGGCACCGGAAGCGCTCCTTAGCTGGATTGTCACAAGTCGCCGGCTCGCCGGCCCCGGCCCAGGCGCTTTGCCGGCGGCGATACGACAGGATCGTCACAAAGCGGAGGCAGCGCGCGAAAGGCGCTCAGCCCTCGGACGGGCGGCGGCCGGCGCGCAGTTGCGTGTAGCGGCCGAGCACCGTGTTGACGCCCACCGCGAGCAGGAACACCACGAGCAGCAGCGCATACATGCGCGGCATGTTGAAGGTCGCATAAGTCTGGATCACGGCGTAGCCCAGCCCCTGATTGGCGAGCTTGGTCTCGGCCAGCAGCGTGCCGATGATGGCGACGCCGAGCCCGATGCGGATGCCGTTGATCACCGGCGCGCGCATCGCCGGCAGATAGATCATCCGCACCATCTGCGCGTTGTTGAGGCGGAAGCTGAGGCCGACACGGATCAGAACGGCGTCGATCTCGCGCATCGCGGCCGCCACGCTGATCGCGACCGGAAAGAACGACGACAGCGCGCCCATCGCGATCTTCGAGCCCGGCCCGACGCCAAACCACATGATCATGATCGGAAAGAAGATGATCTTGGGCGTGGGCCCGAGATAATGCAGCAAAGGTTCGTAGGCGCGCTGCAGGAAGCGGCTGCGACCCAGCACGATGCCGACCGCGATGCCAGCCACGCCGCCGATCGCGATCGCGACGGTCACCTCGCCGATCGTGACGCCCAGATTGGCGTAGAAGGACGGCTCGACGAAGAGATGGGCGAACTCGCGCAGGATGCGGACCAGCGACGGCACCACGTCGCGATAGAGCAGGCCCGAGCGCGCCAGCGCCTCCCAGACCAGCAGCACCGAGGCCACGATGCCGAGCCGCGTCAGCAGCACCGCGCGCTGCTCGCTCATCGCCGCCGGGCGGATCTCCGCCCGGTTTGTGGCCACCGTCGTCGTCATCGCGGCATCGCTCCTGGCCGAGCCGGAAGGCTCATCTGAACGCCGCTCTCACTTGCGCGGCGGGATCTGGATCAACTCGGCGAGCTGTTCCTTGGTCAGCGGCTGGGCAGTGTATTTGAGCGCGACCGCATCCTGCACGATCGTCTCGAGGCCGATCACCTTATCGGGATCGAGCGCCGCCTTCGGGAAGAACTCGTCGCGGGTGCGCCGCGCGATCGCCTCCGGAATGCCGACGAAGGCGGCATAGGCCTTGATCGCCTCGTCCGAACCGTACATCGCCTCGATCGTCTCGCGATAGGCGAGCATGTAGCGCTCGACGAGGGCCTTCTTGTTCTGGAGAACGGCGGTGTTGGCCGTGAGCAGGCGGACCGTCTGGTTCTTGAACGCCTGTGTGTCGTCGCCCGTGGCGATGACGCGGATCTCCTTCTTGTCGATCTGCTCGAGGCCGAAGGGCGGGGCTGCCCAGCCGACATCGATCTGGCCGGACATGACCTGCGTCAGGGTTGGCGCGGGGCCGCCGGTCGCGGTCGGCCGCGGCTTGATGTTGTTTTCCCTGACGAAGGCGTTGACGACGCCATGGGTCGATGAGCCGTTGGTCGAATAGGCGACGCTTTTGCCGTCGAAATCCTTCAGCGTCTTCACCGGCGAGTCGGCCTTCACATACCAGTAGATGTCCTTCGCGCCGGTCGTCTCGGCGCCGATGATGCGGATCGGCGCGCCCTTGGAATAGGCCGAGAGCGCCCCCATGATGCCAACCGCGATGCCGAGATCGACGCTGTTGGAGAGCACCGCCTGCTGCGTCTCGCCGCCTCCTTGCGTGTAGAGCATCTCGAGTTCGAGGTTGTGCTTCTTGAAGATGCCCAGTCGCGTGCCGATCTCGGAGACCGAGGTGTCCCAGTTGCCGCGCTGGCCGATCGCTAGCTTGAGCTTGTCCTGGGCCAGCGCCGACTGCGCCATCGACATGGCGAGACCGAACGCCGCCGCCATAAGTCCGATCGCCTTGAATCCTGTCATCGTATCCTCCCGTTGCGCCTGCCTTCGCGGCCGGCTTGTTGTGGTCGCGCGCCTGCTTCTCGTGGCGGGCGTCAGCGTCGAACGATCATCCCCCGGCCTAGATCTTGAATCCTTCGAGCGTCGAGGCGTGGAACAGCTCCTCGATCGCAAGCTGGCGGGGCGACAGGCCCTGATCGTGATGCGCCTTGAGGAAGGCGTCCAGCACGTGCCGGTTGGGGCCGACGCCATAGGACCAGAAATCCGGCCCCATCAGCTTGCGGGCGGCCTGAAGCTGCTCCTCGATGAAGGGCAGCGTCACCTTGGTCGCAGAGGTGTCGCTGAGCTTGCCGAGCGCCATCGCCTTGGACTGCTCGAACGCCTTGAGCAGGGCGGCGGGCAACCAGGGCTGCGCCTCGACGATGGTGCGGCGCGCGCCTAGCACATGCATGATCGGGAAGATCTTGGTGCGCACGTAATAGTCCGATGCTGCGGCGGTCGGCTCGGGGAAGAGCCGCGCGATCATCGGGTGCCCGGCCTCGAAGGCCGGCGGCGAGCGCGGCCCGATATAGCCGTCGATATCGCCATCCATCAGCATCTGATTCAGGCAGCGATCGGCCGGAGCCTGCTCGACCCGGATCGCGGCCGGTAGTTCGACGCTGATCTTCTCGGCCCGTCCCGGCTGCTCCAGCCCGCCACGCACCCAGATCACATCGGACGGCCTGACGCCGTAATCCTGCTCCAGCATCGCCCTGATCCAGACGCAGGCGGTGAGCTGGTATTCCGGCAGGCCGATGCGCTTGCCCTTGAGGTCTTCCGGCCTCGCGATGCCGCGATCGGTGCGGATGAAGATCCCCGTATGCCGGAAGGCGCGAGAGAGAAAAGCCGGGACGCCGACATAGGGGTTCGCCCCTTGAGCCGTCTTGAGCGTGAAGCTCGACAACGAGGCCTCGCAGACATCGAACTCGGCATGGCGGAAGGCGCGGAAGAAAATCTCCTCCGGCACGAGCTTCATGAAGACCGGATCGACGCCGTCGATCTGGACGGCGCCGTCGAGCAGCGGCCGATTGCGGTCATAATCGCCGATGGCGATGGACAGGCGCAGACTGGACAAACATTCCTCCCGGCCGGCGAGGCCCGCAGGCGCGCCGTGATCTTGGCGGGAATGATGAGCCTCCCGCGCTACCGGGACAAAGACTTCCGCGAAATGACTGGGAGATGGCGGCTGTCTGGCAGAGCGGGGTCAGCCGACGCCAGAATCATCCGACACGGTGTGCGAGCTGGCCGAGCGATTCCAGCAGCCGCTCGCTCACGGTCCCGAGAAAGCGGTCGATCGCCTCCTGCTGGCGAAAGACCGGAGGGTTCGTCGGCCTGATCAGATAGAGGGTGCGCTTCGGCGGCAGGTCGGAAATGCGCTGGCTCACCAGCTTTCCGTCCCGGACATCCTCGATCGCCGTACCATATGGCATGAAGCTGGCCGCAGCGCCGCGCACCACCAGCGCCCGCATCGCCGGGATCGACTGCGCCTCGTAGACCACGCGCAACGGCATCGAGAACTTCGTCGCCGCCGCCCTGAGCAGCTTCTGCACCATGTCGCGTTCGCCGGCCTGCACCAGTTCGTGGCTGAGCGCCTCTGCCAGCGTGATCGTCGGCGGCAGGGCCTCCTCCGTCGCCGGCCGGACGAAGAGCAGCTCCTCCTCGAACAGCGCCTGCCGCTCCATGCCGGGCCGCGGCTCGTCGACGCCATAGGCGAAGGCGGCGTTGATCTCGCCACGCTCCAGCGCCAGAACAAGACCGTTGCTGAGTTCCTCGACGAGACTCAGCGAGACGCTGGGGATGGTATTCTTGGCGTCGATCAGCAGATCGGGGCCGATCTGCAGCATGATGCTCGGCGTCAGGCCGAGCGAAAGCAGCTCCTGGTCGACGCCGCTCAGCGCCCGGATGTCGCGCTTTGCGTCCTCGACATCCTGCAGGATGCGCCGCGCCCGCTCCAGCAGCAGACGGCCGGCATCGGTCAGCACCACGCCGCGCGAATGCCGCAGCAAGAGCTCGGTGCGAAGATCTTGCTCCAACTGCCTGATCTGGAGCCCCAAAGCGGGCTGGGCGACGTTGAGCTGCTCGGCCGCGCGGGTGATGTTGCCGACCTCGGCGATCCTGACGAAATAGCGAAGCTGTCTGAGATTGATCGCGGCCTCCCGGGCGGCGTTTCTGGTTGGGAGCGATCATGCGGCGCGCGAGGGCCAGCAGCAAGGCTGGCGCCTACCGCGCCGGGCGGAACCAGCGCTCCATGCGTTCGAGCGCCGCGAAGATGACGACGCTGACGAGGACGACGAAGACGATCGTCGCGAACATGGCCGGCAGATCATAACGCTCGGCGAGGTCGTTGATGAGCTGGCCGAGGCCGCCGAAATTGATCAGGAACTCGACGCCGATCAGGTTGATCAGCGCAAAGACCAGCCCGAGCCGAACGCCGACGAAGATCGTCGGCACGGCGGCGGGAAGCAGGATCTTCCAGAACAATTGCGACTGGCTGAGATTGTAGCTGCGCCCGACATCGATCAGGCTCTTCCTGACGCCGTTCAGGCCCTCCAGCGTCTTCAGCACGACGGGGGCGAGGCCGGCGGCAAAGCCCATCGCCACGATCGTCGCCGCGCTGCGCCCGAAGATCACGAGGAACAGCGGATAGGCCAGCACGATCGGCGCGGCCGCGACCGCCGCGACCCAGGGTTCGGTCGCCAGCCGCAGGATGCGGAAGCGATACAGCACGACCCCGATGACGATGCCGAAGACCGCGACGAGGATGCTCGCGGCCAGCGCCTCCGCTCCTGTCTGCAGCAGCCGCGCGAGCAATTCCTCCTCGGCGAAGAGCCTGCCGAAACTGCCGAACACCGCCGAGGGGAACGGCACCACGAAGCGGTTGAGCAGGCCGAGCATCAGCATGATCTCGACGAGACCGAGCGCCAGCGCGACGGTGCCGAAGCCGATCAGCAGCGGCGGGACGCGAAAGGCTTTCATGCCTCAGCCCCTGCCCTTGCGCGCGCCGGCCTCGGATTCGGCCATGCCGCGCGACGCCTCCTCGCGCAGATCGTTCCAGATCTCCGCAACGTAACGGCCGAAGGCCTCGCTGCCGATGACGCCGCCGTCGCGCGGGCGCGGCAGGCGGATATCGACGATGCGCTTCACCCGGCCGGGCCGGAAGGTCATGATGACGACCCGGTCCGAGAGCTGGACCGCCTCGGTGATGTTGTGGGTGATCAGCAGCGTGGTCTGCTTCAGATCCTGCTGAATCTTGAGCACCTTGTCGCCGAGCAGCAGGCGGGTCTGCTCGTCCAGCGCCGCGAAGGGCTCGTCCATCAGCAGGATTTTTGGCTCGAAGACCAGCGTGCGGGCGATGGCGACGCGCTGGCGCATGCCGCCCGAGAGCTCGGAGGGGTAACGCTGCTCGAAGCCGGCGAGCCCGACCATGTCGATGAAGCGCCGCGCCACCTCATGGCGCTCGGCCTTACCGATGCCCTTCACCTCGAGCGGGAAGGCGACGTTGTCGATGACTGTGCGCCAGGGAAATGTCGATTCCTCCTGGAAGACCATCCCGACAGAGGGGTGCGGCCCGGTGACGACCTCGCCGCCGACGCTGACCGTGCCCTCATAGCCGCCAATCAGCCCGCCGAGGATGTTGAACACGGTCGACTTGCCGCAGCCTGACGGGCCGATGATCGAGACGAACTCGCCGCGCTCCACCGAAAACGAGACGCCGTCGACAGCCGTGATCCGACCCTCGCGCGTGTCGAAATGCATCGAGACATCGTCGATGACGAGATCGGTCTCGGCCGACCGCGACGCGGCGAGACGCAGCTTGGCGTTTGCGGCGACCATCCTGGCTTCATCCTCCCGTTCGCCGTCCCTCATCGCGTCATCCCGCGAGCCATGCGCCGGCGCGGCTGGGCGCGGAGCCAGGGGCAAGGCCCGATCGAGGCGCGGTGAGGCGGCATGTGTTTCTCGTCCCGGACGCGGCCTTGTTATGGTGAGGCGGCCTGCTTGAGGCTGAACCTAGAGAGGGCCCTGTGTCGAGGTCCAAGGCTTTCTCGCTTGGCCTGTCAAACTTTTCGGGATGGACGCGTTCGGACCCGCTTGAGGCTATGATGGACGCTTCGCAGCGACCGGCCGAATCGGAACACGTCATGTCCGGGACAGAGAAACCCCCTGCCCCTCCCTCGGCCGAACCGAAGCCGGAGCTGCCGTTCGAGAGCAGCGTCGGCTACCAGCTGCGCATGGCCAACCGCGCCACGCAGCGCTATCTGCAGGTGCGGATTGAGCCCCACGGCGTGACGCCGGGCATGTGGTATTTCCTGCGCGCGCTCTGGCAGGAGGACGGCCTGACCCAGCGCGAACTCTCCCGGCGCATCGGTACCATGGAGCCGACGACGCTTACGGCGCTTGCTGCGATGGAAAAGGCGGGGCTCGTCACGCGCGAGCGCGACGCGCAGGACCGGCGCAAGCTCAGCGTGCGCCTGACGGCGAAGGGCCGTGCGCTCAAGACGGAACTGCTGCCGCTGGCGCGCGAGGTCGTCGAGCAGGCGACGACAGGCTTCACGCCGGAGGACCGCGAGCGCTTCCTCGGCTATCTCGCCGCCGTCCAGCGCAACCTGTCGGACCTTCCGCTGGAGGCCGGGACGGAGGACTGACGAGCGCGTCCGTCAGCCCTTGGCCGTCTCGCCGCCATGCCGCGTCATGCCCGCCGCCATGGCCGGGTTGTAGCCGGGCAGGACGCGGGCGTCGATCACGACCGAGGCGCCGGCCTTCGCTGCTTTCACACCTTCCGCGACAGCGTCGGCGAGCGCCTGCACGGTCAGGACCGGCCCTATGCCGACCAGACCCTGCGCCCGGGCAATCGCGGCGATGTCGATGTCGGGCTCGTCGATGCGCTGGCCGATCCATTTGTTCTCGACCGGTCGCTGGCGCTGTTTCGCGACGCGCTCCTGATGGACCTCGTCGTTGAAGAAGGAGCGGTTGTTGGAGACGATCGCGACGAAGGGCAGCTTGTAATGCGCGGCAGTCCAGAGCGCCGAGACGCCCATCATGGTGTCGCCGTCGCCGAGCACCGCCACGGGGAGCCGGCCCGTTCCCTTCAGCGCCAGCGCCGCCCCGACGACCATGCCCGGCCCCGAGGCGATGCCGCCGCCGCCGTCGATGCCGAGATAGTCGAGCGGGTGCCGGAAATGCCATGCGTCGCCGGCCCAGCCGAGCGGCAGGCGGATCAGGCTGATGACCTCGTCGCGCAGCGCGTGGCCCATCGCGCCGGCGAGCGAGACCACATCGAGCGGCCGGTCGGGATCGAACGCGAAGCCCGGCAGCGCGGGCAGCGCGTCGGGCTTCGTTCCCGCAGCGACGCCGAGCGCATCGGCGATCAGGTGCAGCGCCAGATCGGGGTCGCTCGCCAGATGGAGATCGGCGGGCGCGAGCGTCTGATGGTCCATGCTCCAGCCATTGTGGAGATTGTGGTCGAGCGAAACGTTGACGATGGTCGGTGCGGCCCGGCCCACCTGCCGCATCGTGCCGCCGAGATCGACCCAGTCCAGCGCCAGCACGACATCGGCGGCGCGGATCGCATCGGCGGCCTGCTCGTCGAGGAAGTAGCCGGGCTTGGCGGCATGGAGTTCATGGTTCGTCGGGAAGGCCGCGCCGACCTTGATGTCGGTCAGCACGGCGGCGCGCAGATGCTCGGCCAGCGCGATGCGGCGGGCCCAGTCGGACGGACGACGCGAAACCCGGCCGAACAGGATCAGCGGGTTTTTGGCATCGCGCAGCAGCGCCGCGGCCCGGTCGACATCGGCCACGGACGGGATCGCGGGCGCGGCCGGAGCGAAGCGCTTCGGGTCCGGCAGCGGCGGCATCTCGTCCAGCCGCTTCTCCTGCATCGAGACGTCGAGACAGACATAGACCGGGGCCTGCGGGGCCATGCGGGTCAGGTTCGCGGCGCGAATGAGCGAATCGATCGCGGCCGGCACGGAGACCGGCTGATCATCCCATTTCACATAAGGCCGGATCAACGCGCCCTGATCCTTGGCCGTGTGGAGCCAGTCGATCCAGGGCCGTCGCTCATTGGCGTCGACCGGGCCGGTCGCGCCCAGGATCAGCATCGGCACGCGGTCGCACCAGGCGTTGTAGATCGCCATCGTGCCATGCATCAGCCCGACATTGCTGTGCAGGATCACGCCCATGGGCGTGCCGGTGACCTTGGCCCAGCCATGGGCCAGCGCGACCGCATGCTCCTCATGCAGGCACAGCAGCATCTGCGGGTTCTGGTTGCCGAGATGATTGACGAGACTGTCGTGAAGGCCGCGATAGCTGGAGCCGGGGTTCAGCGCGAGGTAGCGGATTTCGAGCCGGCGCAGCATCAGCGCGACGACGTCGCTGCCCCAGACGCCGTTGTCGGTTGACGCAACGGGGGTGTCGATCCCGGCGAGAGGCGAGTCGGACGTCGGCAGGTCTGTCATGGGTGTCCTCAAGCCTGCTTCAGGCTGATGTGGATGTTCTTTTCCTGCGTGAAGGCGATCAGCTCACCGAGGCATTCCTCGCGGCCGATGCCCGACTGCTTCCAGCCGCCGAAAGGCGCGCCGAGGAAATGCTTGGAAACCTCGTTGATCCAGACGAAGCCGGCCTCGACCTCCATGGCCGTGCGGTGCGCTTTGGTCAGGTCGTTGGTCCAGATCGAACAGGTCAAGCCGTACTCGACGGTGTTGACGTCACGGAGCATGGCGGCCTCGTCGCTCCAGGGCGCGACGGCCAGAACCGGGCCAAAAATCTCCTCGCGCGCGATCCGCATCGTCGGCGTCACGTCGGCGAAGATCGTCGGCTCGACATAGAAGCCCTTGCCGAGCTTGGGATCGGACGGCGCGGCCCCGCCGGTGACCAGCCGTGCGCCCTCGGCCTTCGCCGAGGCGATGAAGCCCATGATCCGCTCATGCTGCACGCCGCTAACGATAGCGCCCATTGTCGTTGCATCCTCGGTGGGGATGCCGGGGACGAAGCGCGCGACCTTCGCCGGCAGCCGCGCCAGCACGTCCTCGTAGATCGCCTCGTGGACGAAGGCGCGGCTGGTCGAGCCGCAGGACTGGCCGCACCAGGTGAAGTTCATGCCGGCGACCATGGCGCTGGCGACCGCGTCGGGGTTCGCATCGGCAAAGGCGATCAGCGCGTTCTTGCCGCCGAGTTCGAGCAGCACCGGCTTGATGCTGTCGCTCGCCGCCTTCATCACGGCGCGGCCTGCGCCTACGCTGCCGATGAGCGCGACCTTGTCGACGCCGGGATGGGATGCGAGCGCGGCACCCGCCTCGCGCCCGCCCGGCACGACGCTGAAGACGCCCGGCGGCAGCAGTCGCTCGACCAGCTCGGCCAGACGCAGCGAGGACAGCGGCGCCTGCTCCGGCGGCTTGACGATGATGGCGTTGCCGGCCGCCAGCGGGGCCGCCATCTTGCCGGCGCAGAACATGAAAGGGTGATTGAAGGCGAGAATCCGCGCGACCACGCCGAGCGGCTGGCGCACCGTCAGATTCAGTGTGTCGGGCCCCATCGGGATCGTGTCGCCCTTCATCTCGGTGACGAGCCCGCCGAAGAAATCGAGCTGGGCGGCTGCGATGGTTGCGTCGCCCATCATCTCCGTGACCGGGTTGCCGCAGTTCTGCGCGTCGAGAGCCGCGAGTTCGCGGGCGTTCCTGCGGACGATTTCGGCAATCGCCTTGAGGATGCGGCCGCGCTCCAGCGGCACGACCTTGCGCCAGACCCTGAAGGCCTCGCGCGCCGCCGCGACAGCCGCATCGACATCGGCCGCGCCGGCCTCGGCGACATCGCAGATCGGCTCGTTCAGGCCGGGGTTAAGGGTCGCGACATAGCGGCCCGACTTCGGGTGACGCCAGCCGCCGCCGTAATAGAGGCTGCGGCCGATCGGAGGGGGCGTGTCGGGCATCGAAGACCTCGGGCGCGTTTCCGGAGGGCTCTTGGACTGGCCCGTCATGCGCGAGCTTCTCCCGGCTTGGCCGATCTTTCCAAGACTTTCGCCGTTGAGGACCTAAGCCGAAATGGCTTGCGGGGCGTGAAGCACAGCGCTTTACAGCACGGGCTCTTCCCCTCCCCCTTGTGGGGAGGGGATAGGGGTGGGGGGCGAAAGACCGGGTTCATCGCCGATCGTCAAAGCCGCGTAAATCGTGTCGATCACGCTATCCGCTTCGGTCATCACCTGACCGTTTGTGAAGCGGAGCACGCGAAAACCCTGCGCTTCGAGCCAATTGGTCCGCGCGAGATCGTAGCGTTGGGCGGCGTCTGTCCCGTGCTGCTCGCCATCCACCTCGATGACAAGCCTGCTGCGGAGGCAGACGAAGTCGACCACATAGGAGCCCAAAGCCATCTGCCGGCGAAAATGCGTCTGCTCCTGCGGGAGCCGCTGGCGAAGCAGCATCCACAGGCGCTTTTCCGGCGCGGTCAGCGCCTTGCGCAAGGTGGGCGCGTTATGTTTGGCGGCAGCCGAGGCGACCTTTATTTTGTCTCGCTCGAACGGCATTGCTCGCTTTCCGATAAGGCTCGCCCGGTCATTCGCCCCCCACCCCTATCCCCTCCCCACGAGGGGGAGGGGAAGAGTTTTACTCTGCTAGCCTGACATGCTCGGCCAGCCTGCCCTATCCCCGCGCCGCGGCCATCTCGGCTTCCGTCTCGTCCTGCTCCATGCCGTCGATCAGCGCCGCCTCCTGCGTCGAGGCGCCGAGCTTGCGCCAGTCCTCGCTCTTGGGAACGATGCCCTGATAGGAGCGCAGGTTCGCCTGCGGGATATGCGGTTCGACCAGGCCCAGCGGCTCGCCTCCGGCGGCGTGCTTGCGGGCTGCGTCGATCATCACGCGGCGAAACTGGACGATGGCGATGTCGCTGGCGCCGAGCCGCTCGCTCGTGCGGTCGGCGATCGGCCCCATCGATTCCCACATCATGATGTCCTGGTTGGGGATGCCCGGCACGCCGGTGAAATCTCCCAGCTTCATCGCCTTGCGGTCCTGCAGGTAGTTGTTGGCCTTGTTCCGCAGCATCGGCTTGTAGGTCTTGTCGAGGTCGATGCCGACCTGAGCCACGCAGAATTTCCGCCAGCTCTCCTGGTCGATGCAGTCGTCATTGCCCCAGGCGATGAAGTGGAAATAGCTGGAGACGTCGTCCTTGGGCACGATCACGGTGGCGACGTTATAGGAGGAGTTGGGCGGGATCAGCGCCGTGAAGGGCGCGACGAAGACGGTCAGCCGGACATAGTCATGCGTCTGCGCATTGGTGATCGGCCGGCGGATCGCGGCGTAGCGGAAGCCGTAATTGGTGAGCTGCACCTGGATGCGCGGGTTCTTGTCGGTCGAGGGCCGCGTCCAGTGCGTCGCCGTCGCGCCGGCGGTGGCGACGCGCGCTGGTTTCATGTCGGAGGAATGCAGGCTGGAGGAATGGGCCGAGTCGATCTGACCTTCCATGATCTGCGCCCAGTTCACGGGCAGGTCGATCTTGACGATCGAGACCTTGGCTTCCGGCGTCGGGGCCCAGGCCGGCGGCTCGAACTCCGGCATCGCATCCTTCGGCCCCATATAGACCCAGATGAAGCCGCCGGCTTCCTGCGTCGGATAGGCCTTGTGCTGCACTTTGTCGGCGAAGCCACTCTCGGCCGGTTCGGAGACCATCTCCAGCACCCTGCCGTCCACGTCGAACTTCCAGCCATGGTAGAGGCAGCGCAGGCCGCATTCCTCGTTGCGGCCGAAGAAGAGCGAGGCCTTGCGATGCGGGCAGAACTCGCCGAGCACGCCGATGCGCCCGTCGGTGTCGCGAAACGCCACGAGGTCCTCGCCGAACAGCCGCACCCGGACCGGCGCGCCGTCGCTCTCGACCAGTTGCTCGGAGAGCAGCGCCGGAACCCAGTGGCGGCGCATCAGCGCGCCCATCGGCGCATCGCCCTCGACCCGGCAGAGCAGTTCGTTTTCCGCATGAGACAGCATCGCAGGTCTCTCCCGATCCCGGCCGGGGCTAGCCAACGGCCGATTACTTAGTTATCTAATCCTTAGATTAGTGCGGTTCGAAACGCTTGTCGAGAGAGGCTGGGCGAGTCAGCGATGGCAGATGATGCGGCGACCCAGACGGTGAGGATCACCGAGAAGCGCATGGTGGCGCAGGATATCTGCCTGTTCGAACTGCAGACGGCGGATGGAGGGCCGCTGGCCCCGTTCACGCCCGGCGCGCATCTGGGCGTGCGCGTGCCCAATGGCGAGATGCGGAAATACTCGCTCTGCAACGACCCCGACGAGACCGACCGCTATGTGATCGCGGTCAAGAAGGAGCATGGCGGGCGCGGCGGCTCGATCAGCCTGATCGACGGGGCCGGCGAAGGCGACGAGATCGCCATCACCGCGCCGCGCAACGATTTCGAGCTCAAGCCCGGTCCTGCGAGCTACATCTTCATCGCCGGCGGCATTGGGATCACGCCGATCCGCGCCATGATCAAGCATCTGCTCGCGACGCGCGCAAAACCGTTCAAGCTCTATTACTTCACCCGCACGCCCGAACTGATGGCCTTTCGCGACGAGTTCTCAGCGCCCGAGTTCCGCGGCAAGGTGGTGATCCACCATGACGGCGGCGACCCCGACAGGGCCTACGACCTCTGGCCGGTGCTGGAGGAGCCGAAGGGCGCGCATCTCTATTGCTGCGGGCCGCGCGGGCTGATGGAGGCGGTGCGCG
This sequence comes from Rhizobiales bacterium CCH3-A5, assembly GCA_001556025.1. Lineage (GTDB taxonomy): Bacteria > Pseudomonadota > Alphaproteobacteria > Rhizobiales > Beijerinckiaceae > Allobosea. The sequence continues at coordinate 33,568 of LSIB01000059.1, read as the reverse complement.
ACATGACCGGTCACTGGTCCTCGGCGGCCGTGCATTTCGAGGATTTCGGCGCGGCCAAGGCCCGGCCGGAGGACAACACGCCCTTCGCGGTGACGCTGGCAAAGAGCGGCGAGCGTTACGAGGTGCCGGTCGACAAGTCGATCCTCGAGGTGCTGCGCGAGGCCGGCAAAGTGCTGTCCTCGTCCTGCGAAAGCGGCACCTGTGGCACCTGCAGGACACGGCTGGTCTCCGGCGAGGCCGACCATCGCGATCTCGCGCTGGCCGAGCACGAACGGGCGCGCAACATCATGATCTGCGTCTCGCGGGCGAGATCGCCCGAACTGGTGCTGGACCTGTGACGGGCGCAGGGGTGGAGCCGCTTCGGCTCGGAGTCATCGGGCTCGGCCGCGCCTTCATGCTGATGCTGCCGACGCTGTTGCAGCATCCGCTCGTGCGGCTCGTTGCTGCGTCGGATCCGCGCGAGGAGGCGCGCCGCCAGGTCGTTCGAGATTTCTCGACGCCGGATCAGGCAGCGCAGGCCTATGAGTGCGTGGAGGGGCTCTGCGCCGACGCGAATGTCGAGGCGCTCTACATCGCCTCGCCGCACCAGTTCCATGTCGCGCATGTCCGGCTCGCGGCTCGCCACGGCAAGCACATCCTCGTCGAAAAGCCGATGGCGCTGACGCTTGCCGATTGCGAGACGATGATCGCCGCCGCGCGCGAGGGCGGTGTGCATCTCATGGTCGGGCACAGCCATTCCTTCGACCTGCCCTATCTCCACGCGGCGGCGCTGATCCGCAGCGGCCGCTTCGGCCAGCCCCGCATGATCACGGCGACCAATTACACAGACTTTCTGTATCGCCCGCGCCGGCCCGAGGAACTCGACACCGCGCAGGGCGGCGGCGTCGTCTTCAGCCAGGGCGCGCATCAGGTCGATGTGGTGCGGCTGCTGGCCGGCGGCATGGCCCGGACGGTGCGCGCCGTCACCGGCCGGTTCGACCCGGCGCGCCCCACGGAAGGCGCCTACCAGGCCTTTCTGACCTTCGATGACGGCGCAAGCGCCATGCTGAGCTACAGCGGCTACGGCCGCTACGACAGCGACGAACAGATGGGCTGGATCGGCGAACTTGGTCAGCGGCGCGGTCCTGAAAGCTATGGCGCGGCGCGGCGCGCGCTCGCCGCCATCGCGTCGCCCGAGGCGGAAGCCGCGCTCAAGAACGGCCGCGCCTATGGGCTGGCGACGGCGTCGGCTGCCGCCGCGCCTGTCGCGCACAATCATTTCGGCCCGGTCCTCGTCTGCTGCGACGGGGCCGATCTCAGGCCGCTGGCCGACGGCGTGATGATCTACGAGGATGAGCGGCGCTGGCTCGCCCCCCTGCCCGCTCCGCAGGTTCCGCGCGCCGAGGTGATCGACGAACTGCACGCGGCGGTGAGGCGAAACATCGCGCCGCTGCATTCCGGCGCATGGGGCATGGCGACGCTGGAAGTCTGCCTCGCGATTCTCGAATCGGCGCGCACGGGCCGCGAGGTCGCGCTGCGGCATCAGGTTGCGCCCGGCATCGGCTAGCGCCGGTTCGGCGGCTCTTCCGGCGCGGGGTTGTTGGCGGCGGCGGCCAGGATCGCGATCGTGTCCTGCTCGGCAGCCGCCGCGCTCTTGTAGCGCGGCGCGGTCGTGACCAGCGGCCGCTCGGCGTCGGCCGGATAGTAGATCTCGATCGCAAAGCGCCCAGACTGGCAGTCCTCGACCGGCTCGATACGGATCAGCGGCATCCAGTCCTCCCGTCGATGGCGCAGTCCTGCCTGCCCTCTGCTCGGATTAGACCGTGCGGCCGGCCGAGGGTCCAAGACTAAAAGGCTTTGCGTCCCATGCGGTTGCGATTTGCCGCAAGCGGAGGCGGGAGCAGGACATTAGAATTCATCTAAAACACTGTGATTGCACAGCTATTCCTGCCGCGCTATGTCCGTTTCCGCCACCCAGGAGCGGGATGACGCCGTGCCAGATCGCCCCACCAGGATTCTCGCGCCATGACGCCCGCGCTGCGCGCAAGCCGCTGGCCCGGCCTGCTGCGCTGGAGCGCGGCGGCGCTGGCGGTCGCCGCGGCGCATGCCGGGGCGCTCTGGATCGCGCTCAACTGGCAGCCGGCCCATGCCGAGGCGGCTGCGGGCGCGCCCGAGCCCGCAATCATGATCGAACTCGCCGCCGTCTCGATCGCGCCGGAAGCGCCGGCCGAGACGCTGCCGCCCGCGCCCGAGCCCGTCGCGCCAGAGGCCCAGCCCGAGCCGGTCGAGGAAACACCTTCCCCTGAGCCCGCCCCTGAGCCCGCGCCGGAGCCCGCGCCGGAGCCCGTCGTTGAAATGCCCGTCGAGCCGCCGCGTGAGTCCGAGCCGCAACCGACGCCCGTTCAACTACCCGAACCCGAGATCAGGCTGCCCGAACTGCCGACGATACCCAATGCGCTCGCCGTGCTGGCCCCGCCGCCGCCCGAGCCGCTGAAACGGATCGAAAAACCCGCCGCGCGAAAACCGCCGCCCAGGCCGCGCGTGGCCGAGCGCAAGCCGGTCGAACGGCCTCGCCAGCGTGAAGCCGCGGCTCCCCCGCCCGCGCCGCCGCGCGCCGCGGCTCCAAACCAGGCTTCCAGCGGCGCGGCTGCGCAGCCGAGCGTTTCGACCGCAAGCTGGCGCGGTTCGCTGATCGCCCATCTCAACCGCTACAAGCGCTTTCCCGGCGGGGCGAGCCCCGGCACAGTCCAGGTCGCATTCGCGATCGACCGGGGCGGCAATGTGGTCTCGGCCCGGCTCGCCGGCTCGTCGGGCGATGCCGCGCTCGACCAGGAGGCGGTCGCCATGGTGCGACGCGCCAGCCCGGTGCCGGCCCCGCCCAACGGGCTCGGCGGCGGCACGATCAGCCTCGCGGTCCCGGTGCGGTTCTCGCGCTGAGGGGCAGGTCAGACTTTGTCGCGCACGGGTGAATTCTGTTCACCGATCGCGCCAATCTATTCGCTTCAGCTGCGCCGGCTCGCCATGCTAGCACTCGATCACGAGGACAGCGGCTCATCGAACGAAGCCGCGTCGGGAGAAGACGTCGAACGCGCGCAAGTCAGACATCCGAGCCTGCCGCGCGTCTTCGGGCCTGCGGATCGGCCGTCGCGGGCGCAGCCCATGCGGCGGGATTTCGTCGCCGACCGCCCTGCCCTCGCTGGATGAGGCTGGCCCGATCTCCGATCGGCCGAGACGAAAAGGCTGAAAGACGACCATGAACCTGCATCGCATGCTCCTCGAGCGTAAGGCGGCCGGGCGACCGGTCACGGTCGGCATCATCGGCGCCGGCAAGTTTGGCACCATGTTCCTCTCGCAGGCGCGCAACACGGACGGCATGCACATCGTCGGCGTCGCCGACCTGAACACGGACCGGGCCCGCTCGCAGCTCAAGCTCGGCTGCTGGCCGGCGGAGCAATACGCCGCCGCCTCGATCGACGACGCGCTCAGGCACGGCTCGACCGTGATCACCGACAACGCCGACAGCCTCGTCACCCATCCGGCCGTCGAGGTCATCATCGAAGCGACAGGCGATCCCGGCGCCGGCATCGCCTTCGCGCTCAAGGCGATCGAGCACGGCAAGCACATCGTCATGGTCAATGTCGAGGCCGACGCGGTCGCAGGCCCGATTCTGGCGCGCAAGGCCAAGGCTGCCGGCGTGGTCTATTCGCTCGCCTGGGGCGACCAGCCGGCGCTGATCGCAGAGCATGTGGACTGGGCCCGCGCCGCCGGCTTCAAGGTCGTGTCCGCCGGCAAGGGCACGCGCTACCACCCGACCTATCACCAGTCGACGCCCGACACGGTCTGGGACATCCTCGACAAGTACATGAAGATCAGGGATCGCAAGTCGATCAATCCCAAAATGTTCAACTCGTTCGTCGACGGCACGAAGTCGGGCATCGAGATGACGGCGGTGTGCAACGCCACGGGGCTGCATTCGCAGGCCGAGGGGCTGAGCTTCCCGCCGGCGACGCGCTTCGAGCATGCCGATATCTGCAAGCCGAAGGCCGATGGCGGCGTGCTGGAGCGGGCCGGCGTCACCGAGGTCACATCCTCGGTCTATCGCGACGGCACGGACGTGCCGCATTCGCTGGTGATGGGCACCTATGTCGTGTTCGAGACCGACAGCGCCTATAGCGAGGAGTGTTTCCGCGAGTATTCGATGCTGCCCGACAGCAGCGGGAAATATGCCTGCCTCTACCGGCCGATCCACATGATCGGGCTGGAACTGGGCATCTCGGTCGCCTCGGCGGCGTTGCGCAAGGAGGCGACCGGTGCGCCGATCATGTTCAACTCCGACGTCGTCGCGACCGCCAAGCGCGCGCTGAAAGCCGGCGAGATGCTCGACGGCGAAGGCGGCTTCTGCGTCTGGGGCAAGCAGACCCCGGCCTCGGCCTCGCTCGACGAGGGCTACCTGCCGCTCGGCCTCGCCCACAACGTCAAGCTCAAGACCGACATCGCGCAGGGCCAGCGCCTGAAATGGAGCGATGTCGCCTACGACCCCGCCTCGACCGCCGTGAAGGTGCGGCGCGAGATGGAGGCGGCCTTCGCGCGCCCCAACACTCAGGCGGCGTGAATGAGCCGGGCGTGGTCTCAGAAGGTGGCGGGATACGATGCGCCACCCATGATCGGGTGGCGCGACCTACGGGAGTCGAACCCGTCTCCCCAGCGTGAAAGGCTGGTGTCCTAACCGATAGACGAAGGTCGCTTGCTCTGGAGCGACGGTGTGGCCGTCGCGAGGCGGGCCGAGGTATAGTGTCAGGGGAGAGGCACTGCAAGCCCGAGTTTGACGCGCCCTGTGGGCAAGCGCCGCGCGAATGGCCGCAGGCGCGGCGCGGCTCTCAGGCTTGCCGGGCGATGTCGAGCACGCGCAGTTCGGCACTTTCGTTGCCGCCCCAGCGGTTGAGCGTCAGCGTGGCGGCAAGATGGACGGTCTCGCCGCGCGCCGCCAGCAGCGCCTGACCGAGCGGTTCCTGCGCGGCGCGGAAGACGATGCCGCCGATGCTCGCCCCGTCGCCGGCCTTGAGCCTGACCCGCAGATGACCGCCACTGCCGATTTCGATCACATCGGTCAGGCGGTGCGAGGGAAAGACGAAGACCGGCTCGGGCGCGCCCGAACCAAACGGCCCGGCCTTGTCGATCTCGGCGATGAGGCGCGGGCTCGCGCCGCCGGCGCTGAGCGCGCCGTCGATCAGCAGCGCCTGCGCCTCGCCAGCGGCCGCGACCTCGGCCGCCAGACGCTCCGTCAGGAAGGCGAGGAAGCTCTCGCTCTGGCCGGCAGCGAGGGTGACTCCCGCCGCCATGGCGTGGCCACCGCCCTTGACCGCGAGCCCGGCCTCCATCGCCGCGCGCACGGCCCGGCCGAGGTCGACACCCGCGACCGAGCGGCCAGAGCCCGTCGCGCCGCCCTCCCCGTTTATAGCCAGCGCGAAAGCCGGCCGCCTGAAGCGCTCCTTCAGCCGCGCCGCGACGAGCCCGACGATGCCGGGGTGCCAGTCGGCCGAACCCGCCAGCAGCACCGGCTGGTCGGGCTGCAGCGACAGGCGGTAATCGGCTTCGGCGACGGCCTCGGCCACCGCATGCCGCTCGATCTCCTGACGCTCCTGGTTGAGGCGGTTGAGCTCGGCGGCGATGCCGCGCGCCTCGATCTCGTCCTCCGTCAGCAAAAGCCTAGCGCCCAAAGCCGCGTCGCCGATGCGCCCGCCGGCATTGATGCGGGGGCCGAGCAGGAAGCCGAGGTGCCAGGGCTGGACCGGGCCGTCGAGACCGGCGACATCCATCAGCGCGACGAGGCCCGGCCGCGCCCGCCCGCGCAGGATGGCGAGCCCCTGCCGAACGAAGGCGCGGTTGAGCCCGGTCAATGGCACGACGTCGGCGACGGTGGCCAGCGCCACCAGATCGAGCGCCGCCAGCAGATCAGGCTCGGTCCGGCCGGCCCAGAAGCCCCGGACCCGCAAGGCGCGGTTGGTGGCGACCAGCGCCAGGAAAACGACGCCGGCGGCGCAGAGATGGCCGAGACCGGAGAGATCGTCCTGACGGTTGGGATTGACCAGCGCCTCGACCTCGGGAAGGCGCTCGGGCGCCTGATGGTGGTCGAGCACCACGACATCGAGCCCGAGCCGCCGCGCTTGGGCCAACAGCTCATGACTGGTCGTGCCGCAATCGACTGTGACGAGCAGGGTCGCGCCCTCGCCCGCCAGCATCGCGATCGCCTCTGGATTGGGGCCGTATCCCTCGATCAGCCGGTCGGGAATATGGATGCGGGGCCGTGCTCCCGCCTGCGTCAGGAACCCGGCCAGCAGCGCCGCCGAACAGGCCCCGTCGACGTCGTAATCTCCGAAGATCGCAACCCTCTCGCCGCGCTGAGCGGCTGTCGCCAATCGGTCGGCGGCGGCATCCATGCCGGTGAGCGTCGCAGGGTCGGGCAGCAGGTCGCGCAGCCTCGGTTCGAGGAAACGCGCCGCGTCGGCCGGCTCGACGCCGCGTCCGGCGAGCAAACGCGCCAGCACGTCGGGAATGCCCTCGACCTGCGCCAGCGCCTCGGCCCGGCCAAGCCCTGCGGCATCGAGCCGGTCGCGCCAGGGCCGGCCGAGCGCGGAGCGCGTGACGCCGAGAAAGGCGCGATCGTGGAAACGGGTCATGCCTACGGGGTCGCGCAGGCCGGCGCTTTCGTCAACCGGCCCTCCCGGCAAAACGCGGCGCTGTGAAGTTGATAACCTTCGGCTGCTAGATTGCCGGGATGGTTTCAGGAAGGAAGCAGTCTTGAGCGACGCTGCCGCTACCGACCCGGCCGAGCAGCCGATGCTGTTCTACCAGCCGCAGGTCACGGCCGATGGCGGGCGTTTCGTCGGGCTGGAGGCTCTATTGCGCGCGCGGCGAGCGGACGGCTCGGTGACCGGGCCGCAGGACATGCTGGCCGCGATCGCGACGCCGGAGGAGGCCGATGCGCTGGACTGGCGCATCCTGCGGCAGGCCTGCAGCGACGCCCGTCGCTGGCCCGACCTCTCGGTCGCGATCAACATCAGCGCGCGCCAGTTCCAGCACCCGGATTTTTCCGCCCGCATGATTGCGCTGATCGCCGAGGTCGGCGTCGCGCCGACGCAAATCGAGCTCGAGCTGCTGGAAGGCACGATCATCGAGGATTTCGGCCGCGCCAGCGCCGCCATGGAGGCCCTGCGCGCGCATGGCGTCAGGATCGCGCTGGACGATTTCGGCACCGGCTATTCGAGCCTGTCCTATCTGCAGAAACTGCCGCTCGACAAGCTGAAGCTCGACAAGTCGATGGTCGAAGGCGTCGGCAATCTGAAGGCGGCGGCCATCGTGCAGGCGGTCACGGCGCTGTCGCGCGCGCTGGGCCTCAAGGTCGTTGCGGAGGGCGTCGAAACCCGCGAGCAGCAGCGCTTCCTCAGAATCTCCGGCTGCCACTACCTGCAGGGCTATCTGTTCTCGCCCGCCGTCAGCGTCGAGGCGGTCGGTGAGCTTCTGCGTCAGCGCTGGCCGCGGCCTGAGCCCGGCTGAGTCGCAATCGCCTGATCACTGCGTCAGCCGGGGCCCGCTCGCGCCAGGGCCGAGAGATGGACATGCGCAACACGCCCGAGACCTCGATCAATCCACCAGCTGCGCCGGGATGACGTTAGGGCCGACACCGGCAGGCACCGGGATGTTCGTCGCGCCATAATTGGAGTTGATCACCATAGTCGGTCCGGCTGACAGCGCGAAACGACGAGCCACAATAATAGTGTATGCTGATTCAGCTGCAATAGGTCGCTCGCCACCAATCGAAAGCTCGCCTTGAGGTAGATATATTGTTCCGAGCAGTAATTTTGCATCATTGCTTAGTATTTCTTGCTTTTGATCTTTCGGCGACGAGCGATCTTCGTATATTAAAATCCCTGCCATCTCTCCGTCTTTAGGAGCAGTGAGAGAAATACTGGATCCAATGCTGAATTTAACGGTAGATTTTTTGCCGTTAAAGTACAGATTTACATTTTTGCCTGTTAGCGCGGAACCATCCCTGACGTCGAGCGGCCCGTCTTTGAAAGAATAGATGCCAGCCCGCAGTTCGACCTTTGCATTGTTCGTGATAACGATGCCGCCACAATAGGTACCGGGCGAAAGGATGACGCTACCCGTCACCTTGAGATCGGTCGCGGTGCAGCCGGAGACAGCGGGCGGCTCCCTGACGGCCAGCGGGTCATTGATGGTGGGACAATCGACAGTCGGACTAGGTGAGAAGGCATCGAATTTGTCCTTGTACGAGCCGCCGGCAGAGCAGATGAAGCGCGCCCGCAACGACGAATTCTCCAACGCCTTCAGGCCATCCCGCTTTGTCGAGTTGGAATAGACGCCGCAGTTCAACGCCTCGAGTTTTGCATTCTTCTCCAGATAAACGGTGTCGTTCTTGCTGGGATCAAGCCCGATCACGCACACCGACGTCGCGCCAGTCGTCCGAGCCGTTGCATGTGCGCGCACCAACGCCGAGTCGGCGCCGAAGAACCGGATCACGGTCGTCTCGATATTCGCTTCGATCGAAACCGTCACAGTCTTCTTGGACTGGTCGGCCGAAGCGGAAACGGTCCCAGTCTGCCCCGAGTCGGCCAAGGCTCGGCGGGCGAAGCTTTCGGCAACCTGCGTGACGGTCGAGGTGGTTGTATTGCCGAGGCGGAACTCCCTCGCGGCCGCCAGAGCCGCGCTGTCGGCAGCATTCTGAAGGTCGGCGCGCGCGGTCGAAAGCACGCCGTAATCGATCGCCACGCCCGCGCCGGCGAGCAGGAGAGGCGCGCCAAGGCTGAACAGCATGATCACGCCGCCGGCCTGATCGCGCCAGCCGCGCCGCCAGCCGGTCGATGCCTTTGACCATGCCCCGCGGATCAGCGCCTTCACGCTCATGCCACCTTCTCCAATGCCCGGTGCGCGCGCAGCAGGAAGCGGACCTGGTGGCTCAGCAGCCGCCAGTTGACCGGCTTGCACATGAAGGAGGTCGCGCCGGCCTCATAGGCCTGGTCGATCGAGACCATGTCCTCGCGCCCGGTGATGACCATGATCGGCACGGCGTCATAACGCGGATTGGCCCTGAGCCGGCGCACCATCTCGATTCCGTCGATGCCAGGCATGTCGACATCGACCAGCAGGATGTCGAAATCGACCAGCGCGAGCTTGGCCAGACCATCCTCGGCGGAATCCGCCGTGGTGACCTCGACATCCGGCGTCGAGAGATAGACCGTGCAGAATTCGCGCTGGATCGGATCGTCATCCACGGCCAGAAGCTCGATCCGATCGCCTCGCACATAGCTGAAAGGGACTGGACTGGACATTGCGGACAAGGGACCCGTTCTGGATTCAGGCGCGACGGAAACGGCGTCGCAGCCTGAAGATGACACATAATCTCCAACAAACCGTTGCACGAATTGCCTAATATCAAGCCGGCCATTTGCTTTTCGTAAAGCCTGTTGCGCCATGCTCCGGCGCATGCCGCGCAGCCTCTCCCTGTCGATCCGCACCCGCCTGATCCTGCTCGTGGTCAGCGCGGTGGTTCTGGCCCAGGCCGTCTTCGTGGCGGCTTTCGTCTGGCGCGAGACGGAGCGCTACGCCGTCGCACGCCGCGACGCCATGCTGACCAGCGCGCACGCGATCGCGGCGGCAGCCGCGCGCGCCGTCTCCGAGCGCGATGTCGGGGGCGCCTATCAGGCGATCCGCGCGATCGGCCGCATGAGCGGCGTCACATTCGCCGGCGTCGAGGCCAGCGACGGCAGGCCGCTTGCCGATGTCGGCGCGACCGAGCAGCTCACGGGCGATCTCGTCATCGCCGATGCCGATACGAGCTGGACGCCGGCTGCGATTCTGCGCAGCCGCTCGATCGAAGCGACGGTTCCGGTCGTGTTCGAAGGCAACGTCGTCGGCACGTTGCGGCTGCTCGGCGACACGCGCGACCTGCCGGCGCTGATCCGCGACGCGGTCCTGAACATCCTGCTGATCGGCGGGCTGGCGATGCTGTGCGCCATCGCGCTGGCGCTGCGACTGCAGCGCGGCATCACAGCGCCCTTGCGCGCGCTGACGGGCACGATGGCGCGCGTGCGCGCGCGGCATGATTATTCGGTGACGCTGGCCGCAGGCGGCCGGGACGAGATCGGCGTCCTGATCGACGGCTTCAACGGCATGATCGGCGACATTCGCGAGCGCGACGCGCGGCTGGAGCGCCACCGCGAACGGCTGGAAACCGAAGTCGCCGAGCGCACCGCCGACTATCGGCAGGCCGCGCGCGAGGCCGACGACGCCAATCAGGCCAAATCCGCCTTCCTCGCGACGATGAGCCATGAGATCAGGACGCCGATGAACGGCATCCTCGTGATGGCGGAGCTGCTGGCGGGAACCGACCTGCCCGAGCGCGCGCGCCGGCAGGCGCAGGTGATCGCACGCTCGGGCACCAGCCTGCTCGCGATCATCAACGACATCCTCGACCTGTCGAAGATCGAATCCGGCAAGCTCACCGTCGAGCAGCTCGCCGTCGATCCGGAAGAGAGCGCCGAGGCCGTGCTGCAGCTTTTCAGCGACCGCGCCCGCTCCAAAGGGCTCGATCTCTGCGCAGCAATTGACGCGCCTGCCGGCGCGACGGTCGTCGCAGACCCGGTCCGTCTCGGGCAGGTGCTCGGCAATCTCGTCAACAACGCGCTGAAATTCACCGAGGCCGGCGGCGTGACGCTGCGGATCTGCCGGGAGGACGGAGAGCGGCTGCGGTTCAGCGTGGAGGATACGGGGATCGGCATTCCGGCCGACAAGCTCGACACGATCTTCGAGTCCTTCTCGCAGGCCGACCAGACCACGACGCGTCATTATGGCGGCACGGGGCTCGGGCTCTCGATCGCGCGCCAGCTCGTCGCCGCGATGGGAGGCGCGCTCTCGGTGACCAGCACGGTCGGCGTCGGCAGCGCGTTTTCCTTCTCTCTGCCGCTCGCGCAGGCCGAGACCGCCGGCGGCGCCAGCGAACCGCCGGCCCTGCCGCTCAAGGCCGTCATCGCGACCCCGCTCGGGCATTCGGCTCAAGCGATGGCCGACTGCCTTGCCGATGCCGGCCTGACGGTCGCGCACATGCGGGCGCTGCCGGCCGGAATCCCAGACGACACAGCGCTGCTGATCGCCTCGCCGGATGTGCTGCGCAGCCAGCCCGCCCTCATGCGCCGGAAGGGGCTCGCAATCCTCGTTCTCGCCGGCGACGGCGAGCCGGTGGATGATCTTCTCGGCCCGGTCGCGGACGCGGCTCTGCCCTGGCCGGTCCAGCGGCGCGATCTCCGGCGCGTTCTCGCCTGCCTGCGCGACGGCAGCCCCGTCGGCGGCGACAGGCAGGCCATCGCGGCCGCGCCGGCGCTCGCCTTCCCCGGCCTGCGCGTGCTGGTCGCCGACGACAGCGCGGTCAACCGCGAGGTCGCCGACGCCGCGCTCCAGCGGCTCGGCATCCGGGCGCGTTTCGTCGAGGACGGGCTCCAGGCGGTGACTGCTGTCCTGGCCGAACCCTTCGACCTTGTCCTGATGGATGGCAGCATGCCTGGCCTCGACGGGTTCGACGCGACGCGTGCCATCCGCGCTCATGAGGTGCAGCATGGCGCGCCGCGTCTGCCGATCGTCGCGCTGACCGCCCATGTCGTCGGCGCGGGCGCGGACGCCTGGCGCGAGGCCGGCATGGACGACGTCGTCCACAAGCCGTTCACGCTGGCCCGGCTGGCCGCCTGCATCGGCCGCTTTGCCGGCGACAAGACCGGCGCAGCGGGCGAAGCAGGTCCGGCGACTGACGTTCCCGCAGAAGAGCTCGATCGCTCGGTGCTGCGCGAACTGCTCGACATGACCGGCGGCAACGAGGCGACGGTGCGCCGCATCGCCAGTCTGTTTGCGGCCAAATCGGCGCAGACGCTGTCGGAGCTGGAGGCGGCCAGCGCCAGCGGCGATATCGAGGCGGTGGGCCGCAGCGCCCATGCGCTGAAGTCGATGAGCTACAATATGGGCGCGCGCGGCGTGGCCGAGGCCGCCGCCGCCATGGAGCGCGCCGCGCGGCAGGAACTGGCCCCGGTCACGGAGCCGGAGCTGGCCCGCCTGCGCGCCATGCTGAGCCGCACGAATGGCGCGCTCGACGAAGCGCTGAAGTCGGCCGCCTGAGAGAAGCCCCTGCCCGCGACCGGCGACCGACGCATCCTCCTTGCGAGGTGAGCATGCCCCCGGCATAAGATGTCATGGTTCACAGCTAAACCAACGGGGCTGCCGCATGGCGCAGGAAGCGGACGTCGTCATCGTCGGCGCGGGCCTCGCCGGGCTTGTGGCGGCGGCGGAACTGGCCGATGCCCGCCGCAAGGTCTTGATCCTCGACCAGGAGCCAGAGGCGACCTTGGGCGGACAGGCGCACTGGTCCTTCGGCGGGCTGTTCCTGGTCGACACGCCCGAGCAGCGCCGGCTGCGCATCCGCGATTCGCTGGCGCTGGCGACGCAGGACTGGTTCGGCTCGGCCGGCTTCGACCGGCCGGAGGATCATTGGCCGAGGCAGTGGGCTGAAAGCTATCTCGATTTCGCGGCCGGCGAGAAACGCGCCTGGCTGCATCAGCAGGGCATGCGCTGGTTTCCGGTCGTCGGCTGGGCCGAGCGCGGCGGTTATTCCGCCACCGGCCATGGCAATTCCGTTCCGCGCTTCCATGTCACCTGGGGCACGGGACCGGGCGTACTGGAGCCGTTTTTGCGGCGCGTGGAGGCTGCGCAGGCGGCCGGGCTGATCGAAATCCGCTTCCGCCACCGCGTCACGGCGCTGACGAAAAGCGCGGGCGCGATCGACGGCGTCGAGGGCGAGGTTCTCAAAGCCAGCCCCGTGGGGCGCGGCGAGCCGAGTTCGCGGCTCGCGACCGGCTCCTTCGCGCTTAGGGCGCAGGCCGTGATCGTCGCCTCGGGCGGCATCGGCGGCAACCATGATCTCGTCCGCCGGAACTGGCCGCAGCGGCTGGGTGCGCCGCCGACAAACATGCTGTCTGGCGTGCCGGCCCATGTCGACGGGGCGATGCTCGGCGTCACCGAGGCCGCCGGCGGACGGCTGATCAATGGCGACCGGATGTGGCAGTATGTCGAGGGGATCGCGAACCATGCGCCGGTCTGGCCGCGCCACGCCATCCGCATCCTGCCCGGCCCCTCCCCGCTCTGGTTCGACGCGCGCGGCAGGCGGCTGCCGGCGCCGCTGTTTCCGGGTTTCGACACGCTCGGTACGCTCGCGCATCTGCGCAAGACCGGCTTCGACCACTCCTGGTTCGTGCTGAACCGCTCGATCATAGCCAAGGAGTTCGCGCTCTCGGGCTCGGAGCAGAACCCGGACCTGACCGGGAAGAGCTGGCGGCAGGTGCTCAAGCGGGCCACCGCCGGCGTGCCTGCGCCGGTGCAGGCCTTCATGGACAAGGGCGAGGACTTCATCGTCGAGCGCGAGTTGTCGACGCTGGTTCAGCGCATGAACGCGCTTGCTGGCGAGCCGCTGCTCGACGCGGCGTCGCTGCGGGCCGAGATCGAGGCGCGCGACCGGGAGATCGACAACCCCTTCGGCAAGGACCTGCAGATGACCGCGATCCGGGGCGCGCGGGCCTATCTCGGCGACAGGCTGATCCGCACGGCAAAGCCGCACCGCATCCTCGACCCGGCTCATGGCCCGCTGATCGCGGTCAGGCTCAACATCCTGACGCGTAAATCGCTGGGCGGGCTGGAGACGGACCTGTCCGCGCGGGTGCTGGACGCAGGCGGCCAGGCCATACCGGGGCTGTATGCGGCGGGCGAAGCGGCGGGCTTCGGCGGCGGCGGCATCCATGGCTACCGCGCGCTGGAGGGGACCTTTCTCGGCGGCTGCATTTTCTCCGGCCGGGCAGCCGGGCGGGCAGCCGCACGGGAGGTCGGTTGAGGCTTGCCGATGCGCTCGCGGCGCGGCCTCTAGATCAGGGTCGCCGATCCTCTGTCGGCCTGGCGCTTCATCTCCGCGACCTTCGCGGCGAGGGCGTCCCGGTGGCCTGCAAGCGTGGCGCGAGCCGCAGGATCGCTTTCCTCCCGGATGGCGTCGTCATAGGTCGTCAGGTTGCGCTCCTCGCCGCTCGCAAACGAGGCGAGCGAGCCTTCGCCGAGACCGACGATCGCCGATCGGACCGACACTACAGCCTTGTGGACGTTGCCCATCAGCGAGCCGTCTTCGTCGATCTCGGCGCCGCGCGAAGCGAGAAGGCGATGGACGTCCGCATGGGCATCGGAATGGAGACCATCGACCGCGCGCAACTGTCGCACGAGGTCGGCGTCATCGGCTTTTTCGATCGCCTTGCCATAGCCTTCGCGTGCGTCGACCAGGGCGGTGTGGAGCGATGAGAGGTGTTCTGACATGGGCCGCACTCCGTGCTGCGATATGAGGGCCGTTCCTACGGCCTCAATGCGCCAGCGTCGAAGCGGTTCCGCCGCCCTCAATCGAGCTTGAACTTCTCGAACTGCCTGTGCTCGCCGAAGATGCGACGGGTGGTGCCGGTGATCGACCGGTATACGATCGTTTCGGTCAGGATGACGTTCTTCTTGAACTTGACGCCAGACAGCATGCCACCATCGGTGACGCCGGTCGCGCAGACGATGACGTCGCCGGACGCCATCTCCGACATGTCGTATTTCTTGTCGGGGTCGGTGACGCCCATGCCGTAGGCGCGCTTGCGCTTCTCCTCCGTGTCGAGGATCAGCCGGCCTTGCATCTGGCCGCCGACGCAGCGCAGGGCGGCCGCCGCCAGCACGCCCTCGGGCGCGCCGCCGATGCCGAGATAAAGGTCGATGCCGGTCTTCTCGGGCTCCGTGCAGTAGATCACGCCCGCCACGTCGCCATCGGTGATCAGGCGGATCGAGCAGCCGGTCTTGCGGATCTCCTCGATCAGCTTGGCATGGCGCGGGCGGTCCATCACCAGCGTCGAGATCTCGTGCGGCTTGCAGCCCTTGGCCTTCGCCAGTGCATGGATGTTCTCGGTCGGCGAGGCGTCGAGGTCGATCACGCCCGGCGCATAGCCGGGGCCAACCGCGATCTTGTTCATGTAAACGTCGGGCGCATTCAGCAGCTTTCCCGCCTCCGCCATCGCCATCACGGCGATGGAATCGGGCATGTCCTTGGCGCAGAGCGTGGTGCCTTCCAGCGGATCGACTGCGATATGGACCTTGGGGCCCTGCCGCGTGCCGACCTTCTCGCCGATGAAGAGCATCGGCGCCTCGTCGCGCTCGCCCTCGCCGATGACGATCTCGCCGTCGATCGGCAGGCGGTTGAGTTCGCGGCGCATCGCGTCCACCGCAGCCTGGTCGGCCGCCTTTTCGTTGCCGTGGCCGCGCAGGCGCGCGGCCGAAACGGCGGCGCGCTCGGTGACGCGGACCAGCTCCATCGAGAGATAGCGCTCGATGATCTGCTCGGAGGAAATGCGGAGTTCGTCGGACATGGTCGCTCCCTTTGGGCAGTTGGCAATCGGCAGTCGGCAGTCGGGCATCCCTCCTGCCGACTGCCCACTGCCTACTCCCGCTCTATCCTGATGACTTGCGGCGCTTCGGCGACATGGCCGTCGGCCGTGACCTTCTCGAGCGCGGCGCGGATCGCGGCCTCGCTGGTGGCGTAGGTGATCAGCACGACCGGGACCGGCGCGCCGGACCGGCCGGAGGGATCGCGCTGGGCCGCGGCTTCCGAACGGCGCTGGACAATGCTTTCCAGCGAGATGTCGGCCTCGGCCATGCGGGTCGCGATCGCAGCCGCCGCACCGGGACGGTCGGCGACAGCCAGGCGGATGTAGTAGCCGCCCTCATGGCGCTGCATCGGCGCACGCGCGGCAACCTCGAGGCGGGCGACAGGCAGGCCGAAGGGCTGACCTGCGACGCCGCGCGCCACATCGGCGATGTCGGCGACGACAGCCGAGGCTGTCGGATCGCCGCCGGCGCCGGGGCCGACCAGCGTGATCTCGCGCACGGCGTCGGCGTCGATCGTGACGGCGTTGGTGACGCCCATGACCTGCGCGATGGCGGAGGATTTCGGCACCATCGTCGGGTGGACGCGCTGCTCGATGCCGGTCTTGGTGCGTTCGGCGACGCCGAGCAGCTTGATGCGGTAGCCGAGCTCGTCGGCCATCTTCAGGTCGAGCGGCGCGATCGAGGAAATGCCTTCGACATGAATCGCTTCGGAATCGATCTTCGTCCCGAAGGCGAGGCTGGTCAGGATGGCGAGCTTGTGGGCGGTGTCGAAACCCTCGACATCGAAGGTCGGATCGGCCTCGGCATAGCCGAGGCGCTGGGCGTCCTTCAGGCAGGCCTCGAAGGTCAGGCCCTCCAGCTCCATGCGCGAGAGGATGTAGTTGCAGGTGCCGTTGAGGATGCCGTAGAGCCGCGTGACGGTGTTGCCGGCCAGCGCCTCGCGCAGCGTCTTCACAACCGGGATGCCGCCGGCCGACGACGCCTCGAATGCGAGCGCGACGCCATTGGCCTCGGCCAGTTCAGCAAGCGCCACCCCGTGATGGGCGAGCAGCGCCTTGTTGGCGGTGACGACGGGTTTGCCTGCCGATAGTGCGGCCTCGACGGCGGCCTTGGCCGGGCCGTCGGAACCGCCGACCAGCTCGACGAGACAGTCGATTTCGGGCGAGGCCGCGAGCGCGACGGGGTCGTCAAACCAGCTCAGCCCGCCGAGATCGATGCCTCTGTCGCGCGTGCGGTCGCGCGCAGAGACGGCGGTGACGCGAATGGCGCGGCCGCAGCGATCGGCCAGCGCGTTCTCGCGCCGGCGCAGGATGCGCAGGACGGACGCGCCGACGGTGCCGAGCCCGGCGATGCCGATGCGCAAGGGGGCGTTGGGCGGCGGGGAGATCGCGGTCGTCATAGGGCGCGGGGTCGCATGAGGCGCGATGGGAGTCAACGGCGGGGGCTCGCGGCTCAGTCGAAGCGGCAGACCACCTCGGCCGCCAGCCGCCGCAGCCTGCCCTCGCCGAATGTCAGATGGATGCGCAGCAGGTTGTTGCCGAAGGCGGTCGTCTTGATGGTGCGCAATGCCTCCAGCGTCTCGCCGGTCCAGCTCGTGGCGTTCTCGATCACGGGTTTCCAGAACCATGGCCGAGGCGCAACGATCTCGGCCTCCTTCAGGATGCGCTCGGCCTGCGCCTGCTCGATCCCGGCGGGCAGATAGCGCTGCACGATGCCCGTCGCGTCGCGGCCGCAGTCGCGCGAGGTCGTGGCGGCGAGCACGTCGGAGATCAGCGGCGAGGCCGTCTGCGGCAGCCGCCCGCGCGAGTAGTCATAGGTGAAGACGAGGCAGACCACCGCGAACAGGCCAAAGCCGATGCCGATCAACCGGCCTGTGGAAAGCATGTCGTGCGCCTCGAACCGCGACGGGACGAGCCTGCCCCTTGTCCGAGGAGTTCCCATGTTTCGCGGGTTGGGTCCAGTGCCTCGCAACCCTCGCCGTCTTTGCGAGCGCAGCGAAGCAATCCAGGAGTCTCGCGCAGCCCTCTGGATTGCTTCGCTGCGCTCGCAATGACGATCACCCCGCCTTCGGCATCTGGATGACGTTGTGCAGCGTCTGGTCGGCGGTCTTGAGGAAGCGGCCGAGATTGCGCGCGGCCTGCCTGATGCGCTGCTCGTTCTCGACGATGGCGATGCGGACATAATCGTCGCCATGCTCGCCGAAGCCGATGCCGGGCGCGACCGCAACCTCGGCCTTCTCGATCAGCAGCTTGGAGAACTCCAGCGAACCGAGATGGCGGAATTTTTCGGGGATCGGCGCCCAGGCGAACATCGAGGCCTGCGGCACGGGGATGTCCCAACCGGCCTTTCCGAAACTTTCGACCAGCGCGTCGCGGCGCTTACGATAGATGCCACGCATCTCGTGGATGCAGTCGTCGGGGCCGTTAAGCGCCGCGGCGGCAGCGACCTGGATCGGCGTGAAGGCGCCATAGTCGAGATAGGACTTCACCCGCGCCAGAGCGGCCAACAGTTTCTCGTTGCCGACCGCGAATCCCATGCGCCAGCCGGCCATGGAAAACGTCTTCGACATCGAGGTGAACTCGACGCAGACGTCGATTGCGCCCGGCACCTGCAGCATCGAGGGCGGCGGGTTGTTGTCGTCGAAATAGACCTCGGCATAGGCGAGGTCCGAGAGCAGGATGATGTCGTGCTTCTTCGCGAAGGCGACGAGGTCGCGGTAGAAATCCAGCGTCGCGGTGAAGGCGGTGGGGTTCGCCGGATAGCAGGTGACGAGCGCGATCGGCTTGGGCACCGAATGCATCATCGCCCGTTCCAGCGCCGGGAACATCGCCGGCGTCGGCTCGGCCGGGACCGAGCGGATGACGCCGCCCGCCATCAGGAAGCCGAAGGCGTGGATCGGGTAGCTCGGATTGGGCACCAGCACGACATCGCCCGGCCCGGTGATGGCCTGCGCCATGTTGGCGAAGCCCTCCTTGGACCCGAGCGTGGCCACCACCTGCGTATCGGGATTGAGTTTTACGCCGAAGCGGCGCTCGTAATAGCCGGCCTGGGCGCGGCGCAGGCCGCCGATGCCCTTGGAGGCGGAGTAGCGATCGGTGCGCGGCTTGCCGGCGGTCTCGACCAGCTTCTCGATGACATGCCTGGGCGCCGGCAGGTCAGGATTGCCCATGCCGAGATCGACGATGTCGACCCCCTTGGCGCGCTCGGCGGCCTTGATCTTGTTGACCTGCTCGAAGACGTAGGGCGGCAGGCGCTTGATGCGGTGAAAATCGGCCATCTCGACTTAAGTCCCCGGTCGGGGCCTGCGGCAAGCCCGGACAATCAAATCATTGCGTCAGGCGTGCTTAGCACCGCATCTTCGGTCATGGCAGCGGCAAAAACGCAAGAATCGGCCGGTGCGGCGATTTTGCGACAGAGGTGGCTCAGTTGGTCGGCGTGACGACCGCAGGCTTGGGCGGCGGCAGCGCCTTTCCAAGCGCCTTCGCCTGCGTGCTGGCGGCGTCGTTGGCGAGGCGCTTCGCCTCCAGCTCGGCCTCGATGTTCTTGAAGTTCGCGCGCGGCTTGCACGCATCGGTCGCCTTGCGCGAGACGGGCGGGGCGAAGCGCGCGGCGTCGCCGGTCGGAACGTAGGGCGGCGGCGGCGTCTCGCCGAAACAGAGCGGCTCCTCGGGAAAGACGCGGCCGACCGGGATATAGGCCGGGTCTGCGGGCCTCGTCTCGCGCACGAACGGCTTGGATTCCTGCGGGGTCGTGGCGAGGCCGGCGACCTCGGCGACGCCCTTCACCGGGCCGTCGGAGCTGCAGGCGGCCAACGCGCCGGCGATGGCGAGAGCCGCCGGCAGCGGGGCGCGCATCAGCCGCGCCCACCCCGTCGCGGCGGGTGTGGGCAGGGCGGGCATCTTTGAGACAGGCATGGCGCGGTCCGGCATCGTGCGGAATTCTCTTTGTCAATCATATCGGCTACGTCCTTAATGGGACCAAAATGGGGACGCGTCGACGCCCCCTGCAGAAACGGCCACGGGAGAGGCGCCATGGGCTCGAAAGTCGAGCATGAGCCGAAAGGCAAGCAGACTGCGGCGCAAACCAGGCAGGCTGCGGCGCCTGCGGACGAACCCGCGACCGGCTTCGCCAGCCCGGATTTCGACCAGTTCTCGCAGAACATGGCGAGGCTCGTCGAGGAATACGGCAAGGTCACCGCCGCCTATCTGAAGCCTGTCGAGCGTGGCGAGGCCAAGACCGGCCAGGCCGACGAAGCGAGCGAGATGGTCAAGACGCTCGGCCGCGTCGCCGAGCGCTGGGTCAACGATCCGCGCAAGATCATCGAGGCGCAAGGCGCGTTGACCAGCGATTTCCTCAGCCTGTGGAGCAACACGCTCAAGCGCGCCGGCGGCGAGGACGCCGCGCCGGTCGCCGAGCCAGACAAGCGCGACGCCCGCTTCTCCGACCCCGACTGGTCGGCCCATCCGATGTTCGACTTCGTCAAGCAGGCCTATCTGATCGGCTCGCGCTGGGCTGAAGCGATGGTCGACAAGGCCGAGGATCTCGATCCGCACACCCGCGAAAAGGCGCGCTTCTACGTCAAGCAGATCTCCAGCGCCCTCTCGCCCTCGAATTTCGTCGCGACCAACCCGGAACTGCTGCGCGAGACGCTGGCGCAGAACGGCGAGAACCTCGTGCGCGGCATGAAGATGCTGGCCGAGGATATCGAGGCCGGCGGCGGCGAGCTCAAGATCAGGCAGTCAGACCCGCGCGCCTTCGAAGTCGGCGTCAACATCGCCACCACGCCCGGCAAGGTGATCTTCCGCAACGAGATCATCGAGTTGATCCAGTATGCGCCGACGACGCCCGACGTGTTGAAGCGCCCGCTGCTGATCGTGCCGCCCTGGATCAACAAGTTCTACATTCTCGACCTCAACGCCGAGAAGAGTTTCATCCGCTGGTGCGTGGCGCAGGGCCTCACCGTGTTCTGCATCTCCTGGGTGAACCCGGACGAGCGCCATGCCGCCAAGGATTTCGAGAGCTACATGCGCGAGGGCATCTTCGCCGCGCTGGACGCGATCGAGCAGGCGACGGGGGAAAAATCCGTGACCGCGATCGGCTATTGCGTCGGCGGCACGCTGCTGGCCGTGACGCTGGCCTATATGGCCGCCGTCAAGGACAGGCGCATCGCGAGCGCGACCTTCTTCACCACGCAGGTCGATTTCTCGCGGGCCGGCGAACTCTCGGTCTTCGTCGACGAGGGGCAGATCCGGTCAATCGAGGAGCAGATGGAGAGCCGCGGCTATCTCGACGGGGCGCGCATGTCCGGCGCGTTCAACATGCTGCGGCCCAACGACCTGATCTGGTCCTATGCGGTCAACAACTACCTCAAGGGCAAGACGCCGACGGCGTTCGACCTGCTCTACTGGAACTCGGATTCGACCCGGATGCCGGCGGCGAACCACTCCTTCTACCTGCGCAACTGCTATCTCGAGAACAAGCTCTCCAAGGGCGAGATGCGGATCGGCGGCAAATCGCTCGACCTGAAGGAGGTGACGATCCCGATCTACAATCTCGCGGCGCGGGAGGACCATATCGCCCCTGCCCCGTCCGTCTTCCTCGGCTCGCAGTGTTTCGGCGGCCCGGTGGACTACGTCGTCTCGGGCTCGGGCCACATAGCCGGCGTGGTCAACCCGCCGAGCAAGGTGAAGTACCAGTACTGGACCGGCGGGCCTCCGAGAGGTGCCTATGAGGACTGGATCAGGGCCGCGACCGAGACGCCGGGCTCATGGTGGCCGCACTGGTTCTCATGGGTCGAGCAGCAGGCGCCCAAGCGCGTGAAGGCGCGCGAGCCGGGGGCGGGGAAGCTGAAGGCGATCGAGGATGCGCCGGGGAGTTATGTGAAGGTGAAGGCTTGAGGGGTGTGAGAGTGAGGGCTGCTTCCGACCCATTTGCGACATAGGCGCCAAAGCTACGGCGCTCAAGGAGACGTGCTGGCGGTAGGAGTATTGGGCGTGGCCTTCGCGAACTTGAGCTCAAACGTCTGCTTAAGTTTGAACTCGTCAACCATTAGAGCATGCCACCGCTGTGCGGTGTCGGCACCAACCCGTTTGCACTCATCAGCCAATTCGAGCAACGAGTATACTATGCCGTCCGCTTCGATGAGGCGAGGCATGAACCACTCCCGCTCTTCCGATGTCATAAGCGTAGTGCCTAGGCTGCTTCCTCGCTCGATCTTTGCACCAAAGCGAGCTAATAGTTTTTCTCTCGTCGAAGAATACAATGAAACTAAATCTGCTACCGATGTATGCAGACGGTCCAATGCTGCGACTTCATTGAAGAGAGCGTCATCCAAGGACAAGACCATTCCCAATTCGTCTGCTGTAAAAATTACTTTCTCTGGAGTCGGAGCAAGAGGTCGCACCAGCAAAGTTGGATGAGCGGCCTCATCACCATTTGCTTTAGCCAACTCGTCGCGAAGGTCCCTGCTGATAGTGTGGCCATCAGACAAAATACGGGTCAGTTTGACGAAAAAGGCGAATGCTAAAGCCTTTCTTTTATCTTGCCTGTCCTCGTTTCGTTGCTCGGCGGCTTTTTTGAGGTTGCGCTGATGGAGAACGATGTTAATGAAGCCAGATATGGCTGAGCCAACGACTGCACCGCCAAAAATGCTGAGCCAGTTTAGGCTCGACACAGCTTGAACCACTGCAACAGCTTCACCTGCCATCTATCCCCCCAAAGCTGCAGACGCTGATCGCACGATTAGTCTATCGAGCAGGTTCCGCCTACTCGCTTCAATGCCGACGCCCGATCCAAAGCTGACACTTCCATCTGCCATTCGCCAAACAAAAAAGCCGGCCCTCTCGGGCCGGCTTCTTCGTCTCGCCCTGCGGCGATGATCAGTACTTGCGCACCACCGGGGCGGCCGGGATCGCTTCCGCCGGGTTGTCCCAGCGATAGGTCAGGCCGGCCGAAACGATGTGGATGTAGGGCTTGGCCTCGGCCTGGTAGAAGATCGGGCCCTGCTGCGGGTGGGCGCCGCCATAGTTCACGGTGGCCTTCTTCACATGGAGGAAGGAGTAGCCGAGATCGAGCTTGATCTTCTCGGTGACCTGGTAGCTGCCGCCGACGCCGAGCCAGAGGCGGTCGTTGTCGGAGATGAAGACCGTGCGGTTGCGGTCGTTGACCGGCGACCACTCGTAGCCGACGCCGGCGCGCAGCGTCAGGTCGCGGTTGAGGCGGTACTCGACGCCGGCCGAGACGAAATGGCTGTCGTCATACTGGAAGTTGAGGCTGGTGAAGGCCGCGCCGGTCAGCTTGTTGACGATCGGGATGTTGCGGAAGCGGCTCCAGTTCGTCCACTCGTAGCCGAGATGGACCTGCCACTGGTCGCTGATCTGGTGCGACACGCCGACGACGATCGAATCAGGCAGGTTCAGATTGGCCTTGATCGGAAAGGTGAGCGGGCCACCGGTGTTGAAGGTGCCGTCCAGCGTCTGGCGGATCGAGGAGCGATAGCCGACGCCGATGGTGGTGCCCTTCATCGGCGTCAGGGTGACGCCGAGACGGTAGCCGAAATCGACCGAATCGCCGTCGAGGATGGCGCTCGTCGCGGCGGGGCCGACGCCCGTCGCCTGCTTCAGGTTGGTCTTGATGAACTGGCCCTGCACGGCCGCGCCGACGGCGAGCCAGTCATTGACCTGGTAGCCGATGGTCGGGGCGATGTTGATGGTGCGGACCTTGGCCGAGCGGCCATAGGTCTGGCCGGCATGGTAGTTGTCCGTCTTCGAACGCAGGCCGAAAGGCGCGGTCGAGGTCACGCCGATCCAGAGCCGGTCGGTGAGCTGCCAGGCCGAGAACGAGGCCGGGACGAAGGCGCCGTCGCCGCCGAGATTGCCGGTGCCGGCCGGGCTGCCGCCGAGAGCCGTCGTCGGCGGGCCGACCGGCGAGCCCAGACGCGTCGTCGAGGTCGGCGTGTAGTCGCCGTTCGGGGCGATGTAGGTCGCGTTCCAGTTGCTGTTGCGGCCCGGGAACATGGTGATGGTGGCAGGGTTCCAGGCCATCGAGCCCAGACCGATGCCGCCGGAGGCCGCGCCGGCATAGGCCATGCCGAGGCCCTCGGCGCTCTGGCCGGAACGGATGGCGAAGGAGCCGGCGAGCGCCGCGCCCGAGGCGGTCAGCGCCAGCACCGACACGGTGGCGGCTGCGATGTAACGGAGGCGGCTCTGCATCATGCCCATCCCTTGGAGTGATTTTGTTTTGGTTGGTCTTGGCTATCGATCTGGCGTCGGGGTCGCTTCGCCCCGCTTCGATGCACACCATGCCGCGAGCCCGCCAATGCCGCAATCCCGCCTTATACGCCGCAATTTCGCCATCAGCGGCCGCGCTGACGCTCCGGAATGCCGGAAATCGGCAAAAAACCGGGTCAATTTCGCCGGCTTGCGACGGCGCCTGGGCGAAATAGATCGTTTA
The DNA here is from genome assembly GCA_001556025.1 of Rhizobiales bacterium CCH3-A5. Taxonomy (GTDB): domain Bacteria; phylum Pseudomonadota; class Alphaproteobacteria; order Rhizobiales; family Beijerinckiaceae; genus Allobosea. The sequence goes on along the minus strand of LSIB01000059.1, from coordinate 9,634 downwards.
CATAGGAACTATCGCGATTTTCGGCGCGTCTGATCGAAAACGGACCATGCCCGCCTCATCGTTAGGCAGTCGTCTTTCACCAGCCGCGTTGCATTCCGGCAACATCGCGACAACGGCTCCGATGCAGCCGCGCCATGCGCGCAAACGGGCTTGTCTTGGCGCAGCGCCTCGGATCAGGATCGCGCCACTCAATCAGATCGTTTGAAAACGGGGGAAACGACGTGAAACTGCTACGTTATGGCGCATTCGGCCAGGAGAAGCCGGCGCTGCTCGACGCCGATGGCGTATTGCGCGACATTTCGGGACTGGTTCCCGATCTTGCCGGCAAGGCCCTGACCTCGGCCTCGCTGGCGAAGATCGCGGCGGCAAAGCCCGACTCGCTGCCCGCCGTGCCGGGCTCGCCCCGAATCGGCGCCTGCGTCGGCGATGTGCGCAATTTCGTCGCGGTCGGCCTCAACTTCGCCGACCATGCGGCCGAGACCGGGGCGGCGATTCCCGCCGAGCCGATCCTGTTCAACAAGGCGCCGAACTGCATCGTCGGCCCCAATGACGACGTCATGATCCCGAAGAACTCGGTCAAGACCGACTGGGAGGTCGAACTCGCGATCGTCATCGGCGATGGCGGCTCCTATATCGAGGAGAAGGACGCCATGGCCGCGATCGCAGGCTTCTGCGTCTGCAACGACGTCTCCGAGCGCGAATTCCAGACCGAGCGCGGCGGGCAATGGGCGAAGGGCAAGGGCTGCCCGACCTTCGGGCCCCTCGGCCCCTGGCTGGTGACGCCAGACGAGATCGCCGACATCCAGAACCTCGGCATGTGGCTCGAGGTCGATGGCGAGCGCGTCCAGAACGGCTCGACCAAAACGATGATTTTTGGGGCGACCTATCTGGTCCACTATATCAGCCAGTTCATGCGGCTCGATCCGGGCGACGTCATCACCACCGGCACGCCGCCCGGCGTCGGCCTGGGCTTCAAGCCGCCGCGCTTCCTCAAGGGGGGCGAGGTCGTCACGCTCGGCATCGAGGGACTCGGCACGCAGAAGCAGAAATTCCTGCCCTTCAAGGCCGCCTGATCAGGATCAGGCAACAAAAAAGGCCGTCATGACCGCTTGACCCGGTCGTGACGGCCTAAGGATCCGAAGCGGTGGAGCGGCATCACCTGCCAATGACGCGCCCGCGCTCAGCGAAGAGCCGGAGTGACCGCCCTTCAAAACCGCCGCCCGGAGGCTGCGACCGCCTGTGATATTTCACGGCTGCCGCTGCGGCACACCTCCCAAATGGGAGCACCGACGAACAGACGACGCCGTTTCGGTGAACCACCGTTCATCCCGGCTGCGCAGCGCCACGCAGCATGCCGACAAGGTCGGACTGGCGGCGCGATCCGGTCTTGGCCAGCACCCGCTTCAGGGTCGTGCGCGCCGTGCCCTCGGTCACGCCGAGCCGCCGCGAGGCGCTGCGGGGGTTGAGCCCCTCGGCGATCATCACCGCGAGCCTGGCCTCGGCCGGCGTCAGGTCGAACAGGCCCTCGATGATGTCGGCCCCGGGGGCGCGATGCGGCTGCACGGGCGTCGCCACCAGGATCGCGGCCGAATTCGCAAAGACATCGCGCGCCGTCCGGCTGACGGGGGACAGGTGGACGATGATCGGCGGCCGGCCGTCGCCTGCGGGGATCGGGATTGAACGCACGGCGGCATCGTGCCCCTCGCGCGCGAGCCCCGCCAGCGCGACGCCGAGAAGCTGGTCTGCCACGGCGTCGACGATGACGAGCCGCCCGAGCCTGTCCCGGAAGACGGCCGGCATCAGTGCCTCGATCAGGCCATTGGCGCTGACGATACGCCCGTCCGCGCCCAGCACCGCGCCGGGAAGTCCCATCTGCGCCAGAGCCGTGGAAGCCGCACGCGCCCGCTCCATGTCGAGGCGGCGCGCGAGCAGGCCGGCACGGGCGAAATGCGGCCGCAGACGGTTGAGCGTCGCGATCTCGCCTTCGCCCACGGTGCCTTCGGCGAAACCGCGCTCGCAATGGACGACGATCATCTCTCCGCTGGGCGCAGCAATCGCCGTGGCGACGCCTGAGCCATAGCCGGACGGAATCAGCATCTCCTGATAGAGCGGCTCGGCGGCGATCTCGGCCTCGGTGAACACGTCGCGGTCGGTGATGAAGCCGACATGGCGCGCGCCCATCAGGCGCAGCGCGCGCTGGTTCACCGGAACCGGCAGTTGCTCGAGAATCCGCGTATAGGCCTGCCCGAACTCAAGCGACGACGCCGTCAGGCGCGCCTGGTCGTTCAGGATCGTGCCGAACAGCGCCTCCTTGCAGCCCGCGAGCGCAGCCGTGATACGCAGCACCTCCGGCCAGCCCTCGGGAACGATTGCGGCCTCGTAGATCCGGTCGATCAGGCCGCTTTCGGGATCGTCGCCAGCAGGCAAGGCATCGCAACCTTCGGTGGAGCGCGGACACACGTCTCTCCGAATTAACCACCGCCGACGCAAATGGTTGCAATCCGTACGGCGGACAGACCGATCACGATCCCGTGAGAGATCACTCGGGCAAGCCGAGCATCAGACGGATGTTCTGCACCGCCGCGCCGGACGCGCCCTTGCCGAGATTGTCGAGCCGCGCCACCAGCACCGCCTGGCCGAGCGTGTCATCGCCGAACACCCGCAATTCCAAGAGGTTGGTGTCATTGAGCGCCTCCGGCTCCAGCTTCCCGCCGCTCAGCGCGCCGTCAACCACCGAGACATAGGTCGAGCCGGCATAGCGCTCGGCCAGCGCCGTCCCGAGGTCGGCGAGCTTCGGCCTGCCGGGCAGCATGTCGAGATGCAGCGGGATCGAGACCAGCATGCCCTGCCGGAAACCGCCGACGGACGGCACGAAGATCGGCCGCCTCGTCAGCCGCGCATATTCCTGCAGTTCGGGCAGGTGCTTGTGCTTCAGGCCAAGCCCATACAGCTCGAAGGCCGGCGCGCTGCCCGCCTCGTGGTCCTCGATCATGGATTTGCCGCCACCGGAATAGCCCGAGACGGCGTTGATCGCGACCGGATGGTCCTGCGGCAGCAGCCCGGCATCGACCAGCGGCCGCAGCAGCGCTATCGCGCCCGTCGGATAGCAGCCGGGATTGGCGACGCGATTGGCGTTGGCGATTCTGTCCGCATGGCCCGGCGCGAGTTCGGCGAAGCCATAGACCCAGCCTGGCGCGACGCGATGCGCGGTCGCCGCATCGACGATTTTCGGGGCATTGGCGCCCAGTTCGTCGGCCAGCGCGACCGATTCCTTCGCCGCGTCGTCGGGCAGGCATAGCACGACGAGATCGACGCCGGCCATCATCTCCTTGCGGGCGGCGGGATCCTTGCGCCTGTCGGGATCGATGCTTTTCACGGCGACCTCCGGCAGCGCCGCCAGCCGGTCGCGGATGCCGAGGCCCGTGGTGCCGGCCTCGCCGTCGATGAAGATGGATTTCAGGTTCTGGCTCATCTTGGCCCCCGATGGGTGCGACAGCGCGAATGCTTCGTCGGCTTCAGGCATAAAAAAACCGCGCTCCTGGCGCGGTCGCGGGCGTTCGGACTAGCGGCCGAGCGTCATCGCGGTCGCGCAAGGGCGGCCGGGAGCGGACGACGTCGGGACAGGTTGGTGGTCATGGCAGGGATATGAGGGAGCGGGGCGAGGCTGTCAATGATCAGAGGTGCGAACTGCCTTCTTCGCCATGGTCGGCCTCGTGGAGACCATCCACGTCTCCCGTCGTCGAGCGATGTAGGGAGACGTGGATGCTCGGGAGAAGCCCGAGCATGACGGGAAGGAATCATCTTGCATTGTAAGTCGGTTGGATCACTTGCCGGGCGTATTGATTCAACGCCTTCATACCCCGATTCAACCCGCCTTCCTCAGCGCCAGCATCTGGATGTAGTGCTGCGCCACGGCAGCGCCCGCGATCGCGGTCGCGTCGGCGTGGTCGTAGGGCGGCGAGACCTCGACGATGTCCATGCCTCGGAGATCGAGACCGCGCAGACCCCAGACCATGCGCAGCGCCTGCGCCGTCGACAGCCCGCCGGCGACCGGCGTGCCGGTGCCCGGCGCGTGGCCGGGGTCGATCGCGTCGATGTCGAAGGTGAGATAGGCCGGCCCCTGCCCCACCCGCTCCATGATGCGGGCGACGACGCCCTCGACACCGAGCGCCTGCGCCTCGTAGCCGTCGATGATGGCGATCCCGCAATCGCGCGGCGCGACGGTGCGGATGCCGATCTGGATCGAACGCTCGACGTCGATCAGGTTCTCGCGCACCGCCTCCAGCACGAAGGCGCCGTGGCTGATCGCGCCGACGCCGTCGTCCCAGGTGTCCTGATGCGCGTCGAACTGGACAAGCGCGAGCCTGCCGTAACGAGCGACATGGGCGCGCAGCAGCGGCAGGGTGATGAAATGATCGCCGCCGAGCGTGACGAGATGCGCAGCGGTTGCGATGATCGCGGCTGCGCCGTCCTCGATGGCCTTCGCGCAGCCCTGCAGATCGCCGCGCGGCAGCAGGCAGTCGCCATAGTCGACCGCGCTGAGGATCTCGAACGGGTCGATGCGCGAGGGAAATTGCGCGTCGCCGTCGAAGATGGCGCTGACACGGCGCATCGCCTGCGGGCCGAAGCGCGTGCCCGGCCGGTTCGAGACCGCGAGATCGAAGGGTACGCCCCAGATCACGAGATCGCAGCCCGCCACATCCTTGCTGTAGCGCCGGCGCATGAAGGAGAGCGCGCCCGCATAGGTCGGGTCATGGGCGGGGCCGCGCCTGTCGCCGGTGAAGGCGTGGTCGATCGTGGGCGTATCGGCGGGTTCGGTCATCGCATCGTCTCAAGGTCGGCGCCGGCCCGCGAGCCAGACATAGAGGCACCAGGGCAGGATCAGCGCGAGGCCCGACAGCACGAGGCGCAATGTCGTCCAGGCGACCGGGTTCTGCAGCGCCCGGCCGTCGAGCTCAGGCACGCCATGGATCAGGCCGAGCGCGATCGCCGGCGTCAGGAAGATGACGAGCGCGTTGGCGATGCGCCGGCCGCGGCCATGGCGCGCACTGGAGAGCGCGAGCAAGGCCGGCACGGCGATCATGCCGAAGGCAATCAGGGTCAGCAGGACGCGCATGGGAGCTCGCGGGCGGCGGGTTGAGCCGAGGGATTTAGCATGGCGCGGCGTGGCTGGCAGTCGGGAACACCAGTGTTCGCAGCCGAATCTGTCGTTTATCGCTCGACCGTTTGTCGTCGAGGCACGAGGAACCCCTCTCCTGTAAGGAGAGGGGCAGGGGTGAGGTGACGAACGTTTCGAGAGCGGCTTGAACGGCCGCGTGGACAGGTTTCGCTTCGCTGGTTGAAGGGCCGACCCCTCACCCCTGCCCCTCTCCCTCCGGGAGAGGGGTTCTTCCAGCGCTTCAACGTCCGCCGGCGACCCTCAGAATGACTCCCGTCGTATAGGCCGACGCCTCCGAGAGCAGGAACAGCACCGCCTCGGCGATCTCGTCGGGCGTCGCGGCCCGCTGGAGCGGCACCGACGGCGCGAGGCGGGCGGCGCGGCCGGGCTCGCCGGTGGACAAGGCGTGGATCTCGGTCTCGGTGACGCCGGGCGAGACCGCGTTGACGCGGATGCCGGCCGGGGCGAGTTCCTTCGACAGGCCGATCGTCAGCGTATCGACCGCGCCCTTCGAGGCGGCGTACCAGACATATTCACCCGGCGAGCCCAACGTGGCGGCGGCCGAGGAGATGTTGACGATCGCCTTTGCCGGCGCCTCGGTGTTGGAGGTCAGCGCCCTCGCCGCCTCGCGCGCCACCAGGATCGCGCCCGTGACGTTGACGTCGATGCAGGCGCGGATGACGGCCGTGTCGGCGTCGGCCAGCGGGCTCGCCTTGCCCGTAATGCCGGCATTGTTGACGACGTGGCTGATCGGACCAAGCGCAGCTTTGGCCTCGGCGAAGAGACGGATGATGTCGGTGGCACTCGCCATGTCGCCCTGGATCGCGACGGCCTTCGCGCCAGCCGCCTCGCAGGCCGCGACCACGCTGGCGGCCGCCTGCGCGTTGCCCTGATAGTTCACCGCGACGTCATAGCCGCGCTTGGCCGCCATGATGCAGGTGGCGGCCCCGATGCCGCGGCTGCTGCCGGTGACGATGAGGACGGGACGGGTCATGGGCTGAACTCCTTCGTGTTTTGCGACAGCCAATACGAAAAGGGCGGCTCTTGCGAGCCGCCCTGATGCATGGCCGGTAAACGACAGCCGAAGCTGCGTTCGATCAGCGCTTCGAGAACTGGAACGAACGGCGAGCCTTGGCCTTGCCGAACTTCTTGCGCTCGACGACGCGCGAATCGCGGGTCAGGAAGCCTTCCTTCTTGAGCGGGCCGCGAAGCTCGGGCTCGAAGAAGGTCAGGGCCTTGGAGATGCCGTGGCGGACCGCGCCGGCCTGGCCCGAAAGTCCGCCGCCCTTGACCGTGACGACGACGTCGTACTGGGTCATGCGCTCGACGAGTTGCAGCGGCTGCTGCAGGACCATGCGCAGCACCGGACGGGCGAAATAGACCTCCTGATCACGGGTGTTGACCGTGATCTTGCCGGAGCCCGGCTTGATCCAGACGCGGGCGATGGCGTTCTTGCGCTTGCCGGTGGCATAGGCGCGGCCCTGCGCGTCGACCTTCTTGACATGGACGGGAGCGTCCGGCTGAGCCGCCTTTGCGGCGCCGCCGAGATCGGCGAGAGACTGGAGAACCTCGGCCATGGTCAGACCCTCGCATTCTTGCGGTTGAGCGCGGCGACGTCGAGCGCCTCCGGCGACTGCGCGGCATGGGGATGCTCGGCGCCCTTGTAGACGCGCAGATTGCCGAGGATCTGGCGGAACAGAGGACCGCGCGGCAGCATGCGCTCGACGGCCTTCTCGACGATGCGCTCAGGGAAGCGGCCTTCGAGAATGAACTTGGCCGAGCGTTCCTTGATGCCGCCGGCATAGCCGGTGTGGTGATAATAGATCTTCTGGTCGCGCTTGCGGCCGGTCAGGACGACCTTGTCGGCATTCACGATCACGATGTTGTCGCCGCAGTCGACATGGGGCGTGTAATTGGCCTTGTGCTTGCCGCGCAGACGCAACGCCACGATGGTGGCGAGACGGCCGACGACGAGCCCGGAGGCGTCGATCACAACCCACTTCTTTTCGACATCGGCGGGTTTCAGCGACATGGTCTTCATCGCGACACCCCTTCGGTGGCTGGAGAAAATGACAAGCCGCCCGAGACCGGCGGCGATGTGAGGCGGGGGATAGGGCGGGCGGCCGGCGCTGTCAAGCGCCACCCGTGTCGCCCGCGAGCGAAAAACGCTGATTTCTGAATGATATGCCCCAAAAGGTATCTGGATACCGTATTGTAGTGTTGCACCGCGTCTTGCCGCGCGCCCCGGCTTCGGGCGAAGCTGGGGCAGGAGGACACGCCATGACAAGAACCCTGTCTCTTTCGATGCTGGTCGCGCTCGGCACGTTAGCCATCGCCCCGTCCGCCGAGGCGGACGTCCACGTCATCAGCTCGGGCGGCTTCACCGCCGCCTACAAGGAGCTCGTCGCCGGTTGCGAGGTGAAGATCGGCAAGAAGATGGTCAGCGCCTTTGGCGCATCGATGGGCGCGGCCCCGGACGCCATTCCCAATCGGCTCGCCCGCGGAGAGCCGGCTGACGTCATCATCCTGGCGTCGGAGGCCTTCGACAAGCTGGCGCAGGACGGCAAGGGCCAGCCCGGCACGCGCGTCGACCTCGTGCGCTCGGCGATCGGGCTCTCGGTCAAGGCCGGCGCGCCGAAACCCGACATCTCGACGGTGGAAGCGCTCAAGAAGACGCTGATGGAGGCGAAGTCGATCGCCTATTCGGCCAGCGCCAGCGGCACCTATCTCTCCGAGGAGCTGTTCCCAAAACTCGATCCGAGCGGCGCGGTGATGGCGAAGTCGAAGAAAATCTTCTCCGAGCGCGTCGGCACGGTCGTGGCGCGCGGCGATGCCGAACTCGGCTTCCAGCAGGTCAGCGAGCTCGTGCCGATCGAGGGGCTGGATTTCGTCGGAACTCTTCCCGAGGAGGTCCAGCGCGTCACGGTGTTCTCGGCGGGGCTTGCGGCAGGCGCAAAGGAGCCGGAGGCCGCCAAGAAGCTGATCGCGTGCCTGGGTTCGCCCGAGGCCGCACCGGTGATCAGGAAGACCGGGCTGGAGCCGCTGCCGCAGAAGTGACCTCTCAGCGCTCGGCCGCGATCGAGTACGTTCCAGTCGCGTGGCAGACGATCTCGCTCTCTCCCTGCGAGAACAGCGAGACCTCGCCGACGGCCAGCCGCCGGCCGAGCTTGAGCAGCCGGCATTCGGCTATCAGCGCCGCCTGCCCCGGCTTGCGCAGGAAATTGTAGTTGAGGCTCGTCGTGACCGCGAGGGCGACAGGGCCGATCTGGGCCAGGATGGCGACATAGAGCGCGAGATCCGCCAGCGCCATCATGGTGGGGCCGGAGATGGTGCCGCCCGGGCGCAGGTGCTTCTCGTGATAGTCGCAGCGCAGCCGGGCGGTCATCGGCCCGACCTCCTCGACGAAATAGGTCCGCCCGCCGATGTGGAGCTGCGGAAAGACCCGATCGAGATAGGCCTCGATCTCGGAGGCGGTCATGGCGGTCTTGGTCGTCATGGTGCGGAAAACGGCCCCTGGGTCGGCTTTGACCTCTCTTGCAGCATGAGGCCGGCATGCCGACAATAGGCTGCGACGCGAAAGGCCCTGCGATGAATGCCCATGCCAAGCTCGGGGACGCCCCGATCCTGCTGCGCTCCGACAGCGGCGGCGTCGCGACGCTGACGCTGAACCGGCCGCAGGCGCGCAATCCGCTGAGCGAAGCGATGCTGGCGGCGTTGTCGGAGAGCTTTGCGGCGATCGCGGCCGATCGCGCGGTCAAGGCCGTGATCCTGGCGGCCGAGGGGCCCGTCTTCTGCGCCGGCCACGACCTCAAGGAGATGAGCGCGCGGCGCGCCGATCCCGATCGCGGCCGGGCCTATTTCGCCGACATCCTCGGGCGCTGCTCGGCCGTGATGCAGCAGATCACCGCCCTGCCCCAGCCGGTCATCGCGGCGGTCGAAGGCGCTGCGACGGCCGCCGGCTGCCAGCTCGTGGCGAGCTGCGACCTCGCGGTGGCGGGAGCGGAGGCGCGGTTCTGCACGCCGGGCGTCCATATCGGCCTGTTCTGCTCGACGCCGATGGTCGCGCTGTCGCGCAACCTCTCGGCCAAGCACGCCATGGAGATGCTGCTGCTGGGCGAGATGGTCCCGGCCGACGAGGCGGCGCGGATGGGGCTGGTCAACCGCGTCGTGGCGGCGGGCGGAGCGCTGGCGGAGGCCGCACGGCTGGCGGCGGTGATCGCCTCGAAAGCGCCGGCGACCATCAGGATCGGCAAGCGCACCTTCTACGAGCAGCGCGAGATGGGGCTCGGCGCAGCCTATGACCATGCCTCGGCGGTGATGGTCGAGAACATGCTGGCGCGCGATGCGGAGGAAGGCATCGGCGCGTTCATGGAAAAGCGGACGCCGGTTTGGGAGGGGTAGGTTGTGCCTCCACCAAAGATGCACGGGGAACCCCTCTCCTGTAAGGAGAGGGGCAGGGGTGAGGTGACGGACGTT
>LSIB01000058.1 GCA_001556025.1 Rhizobiales bacterium CCH3-A5 | reverse complement strand
AAAACGTATGGCCCGCCCCGTCTGCAAGGGTGTTTTGGTTGGCATGATCGGTCTGCATCAACGTATCCGGTCTCAGGGGCTGGCCCTGGCCAAGATGGATATCCGCGCGTCCCGGTTCCTCATAAAAGCCACGGCGTCGGGCGCCGCATTTAGGACCAGGATCTCCGAGCCGCCGGTCTGACCGTTATGCCATCTGTCTTTCACCTCTCGCAGATTTTGGGCGGCCGGGTTCGGCCAGCCACGTTCCTTCCCGATTAGGCTGCTACAGCGCCGCCTGGATCAAAGTTCTTCTCGTGGCGTAGAACCGCCCAGATTACCCGAGCCAGTTTTGCGGCCAGCGCGACGACAACGACATTGGTGTGAGACCTTGCCAGCATGTTTTTCAACCACTCACCCATTCTCGTGGACTTGGCAGCCAGGTGTGGCAGGGCCGCGCGTGCGCCGTGGATCAGCTGTTTGCGCAAGTAGCGGTTGCCGCGCTTGCTGATGCCCAGCATCTTCGTCTTGCCGCCGGTGGAGTGCTGGCGCGGAGTCAGACCAAGCCAGGCCGCGAGGTCCCGCCCTCTTGCGAAAGCGCTGCCGTCGCCCACGGCCGCCAGCAGGGCCGTAGCGTTGATCACGCCAATGCCGGGGATTCCAGATAGCCTGCGCGCTTGGGCATCTTCCCGCGCCAAGGCTGCAAACTCGTCGTCGTAAGCCTTGATCCTCTGATCGAGCATCGCACACTCGTCGTTCAGGTCCTTGACCAACGCGCGGGTGCGAGAACTGCTTGCAAGGCGCTCGATGCCGACCTCGGCCAGCCGTCGCATAAGTACGCTTCGCCCCTTGGGTAGGATGATCCCACGTTCGAGCAAGACGGCGCGAAGCTGGTTGATCAGCGCCGTTCGAGCCAGTACCAGGCGTTCACGCGCTCGATGCAGGGCCTGGAGGTCGAGCTGAGCCTCGGTCTTCAGAGACACGAACCGCATGGTCGGCCGCGTGGCCGCCTCCGCGATCGCCTCTGCGTCTCGATCGTCGGTTTTCTGCGCCTTGACGTAAGGCTGCACGTACTCAGGCGACATCAATCGCACCTGGTGTCCTTGATCGACAAAGGCGCGTCCCAGGAAGTGCGCGCCGCAACACGCCTCCATGGCAACGACGCACGCCGGCAGCTCAGCCGCGAACGCCACAACGCGCTCTCGGGTCATTTTCCGACGCAGGATGACAGCGCCGCTCGCGTCGAGACCGGCAAGGCTGCAGCTGTTTTTGCCGAGATCGATACCGAGCACGGCGATCGGGGTTTTGGTCATCGTCCTCTCCTCTTGGTTGCGGCACCAGCATGGCGCCGGAGGGAGGGGCGGGCCATTCCATAAA
>LSIB01000057.1 GCA_001556025.1 Rhizobiales bacterium CCH3-A5 | reverse complement strand
ACGTCCGTCACCTCACCCCTGCCCCTCTCCTTACAGGAGAGGGGTTCTTCCAGCGCCTTACCTATTCTTCTCCGCCCGCTTCTCCGCCTGCCAGAGCGCCTCCATCTCGTCGAGGCTTGCATCATTAACCGACCGTCCCTGCGCCTCCAGCGCCGCCTCGATCCCCCTGAACCGCCGCTCGAATTTGGCATTGGCGGCCTGCAAACAGCCTTCGGGCTCGGCGTCGACATGGCGGGCGAGGTTGGCGAGCACGAAGAGCAGATCGCCGATCTCCTCCTTCACATGCGCCTTGTCGCCAAGGCTAAGCGCCTCCTCGATCTCGGCGGTCTCCTCGCGGACTTTTGCGAGCACCAGCTTGGTATCGTTCCAGTCGAAGCCGACGGTCGAGGCCTTCGCCTGCAGCTTCCAGGCGCGGGTGAGGGCAGGCAGGTTCTGCGGCACGCCTGCCAAAACGCCCTTGTTCTCGCTCTTTTCGTGCAGGCCGGCGGCAACACGGGCAGCAGCCTTCTCGGCCTTCTCCTGCGCCTTGATGCCGTGCCAGAGCGCCTTGACCTGCGCCGGCGTCAGATCGCGCGCGTCGCCGAAAACATGCGGGTGCCGACGCACCATCTTTCGCGTCACCGCCTCGACAACGTCGGGAAAGGCGAAGGAGCCTTCCTCCTCTGCCATACGGGCGTGGTAGACGACCTGCAGCAGCAGATCGCCGAGCTCATCCTTGAGATCGACCCTGTCGCCGCGCGCGATCGCGTCGGAGACCTCATAGGCCTCCTCGATCGTGTACGGCGCGATCGACGCAAAATCCTGCTCCAGATCCCAGGGGCAGCCGGTTTCCGGCGTGCGCAGCGCCGCCATGATCTCGATCAGGCGGGCAATGTCGCGGGAGGGTTCCACGCTGCAAAACTCCTGTAGATACGCTACCCTGCTCCCATGATTCAGGTCACCCCGTCTATCGCCATCGACGAGAGCGAGATCGAGGAAAGTTTCGTGCGCGCCTCGGGGCCGGGCGGGCAGAACGTCAACAAGGTGTCGAGCGCCGTCCAGCTCAAATTCGACATCAGGCGCTCGCCATCGTTGCCCAACGACGTCGCGATCCGGCTGATGAAGCTCGCCGGCAGCCGGCTGACGCAGGACGGCGTCATCGTCATCGTGGCGCAGACCCAGCGCAGCCAGAAGCGCAACCGCGAGGAGGCGCTGGGGCGGCTGCTGGAGCTGATCCGCGAGGCGGCGGTGAAGCCGCAGGTGCGGCGGCCGACAAAGCCAACCAAGGCCTCGAAGGAACGCAGACTGGTCTCCAAGGACAAGCGGGCTTCGGTCAAGGCCGGCCGCGCCAGGCCGGGATACGATTAGTGGCGGAGGAGGGGGCGTCGACGCCTCGCGCCGGCCGGGCGGAGCGCCGTCCGCCGCGGAGGATCACGCCTGACTATCTGCGCCGCGCCGCGAAGCATTATCTCGAACGTTATGCGGCGCCGGCTGCGCAGCTTCGGCGGGTGCTGGCGCGCAAGGTCGCGCTGAGCTGCCGCCACCATGGCGACGAGCCGGGCTCGTTCGACGCCATGCTCGACGAGGTCGTGGCGGCTTGCGTCTCGTCGGGCTTGGTCGATGACAGGCGCTTCGCCGAGGGGCGGGCGGCGAGCTTGAGCCGGCGTGGCCAATCGGCCCGCATGGTGGCGGCGAAACTCTCGGCCAAGGGCGTGGGGCGTGCGCTTGCGGCGCAGGCGAGCGCATCGGAGCCCGATGACGAGATGGCGGTCGCGCGGATCGCGGCGAAGCGCAAGCGGCTCGGCCCGTGGGCGCGGGGAGACCGCATGGCCTCGCGCCAGAAGGATATTGCCGCATTGGCGCGGGCCGGCTTCCCGATGTCGATCGCCCGCGCCGTGATCGACGGCGCGGGCGAAGAGGATACGTGAATCGAGCCGGAACGCCTCGGCCTCAGTCCAGCTTGACCTTGGCCTCGTTGACGACCTTGCCCCAGCGCGCGACTTCCGAGGTCACGAACGTGCCGAACTCCGCGCCGGTCAGGGTCGGAATCGGGGAGCCGTTCTTGGCCCAGGCGTCGGCGATCATCTTGGTCTTGAGGGCGGTGGCGACCTCGGCCTGCATCTTGGTGACAATCGCGGCCGGCGTGCCCTTCGGAGCCCAGAGCGCATACCAGGTCGAGACCTCGTAGCCTTCGAGCCCGGCTTCCTTGGCCGTCGGCACGTCGGGGATCGCAGGCGAGCGTGCGGGCGCAGCGACGGCCAGTCCGCGCAAGGTGCCGCTCTGGATCTGCGGCGCCGAGGTGCCAAGCCCGTCGAACATCAGATCGACCTGGCCGGCGATCAGATCCTGCATGGCCGGTCCCGCGCCGCGATAGGGCACATGGGTCAGGCTGGTCTTGCTCGCCAGTTTGAAGAGCTCGCCCGCGAGATGATGCGTCGTGCCGTTGCCGGCCGAGGCGTAGTTCAGCTTGTCGGGATTGGCCTTGGCGAAGGCGATCAGTTCGGCCAGCGTCTTGGCCTGGACCTTGCCGGGATGGACCGAAATGACCTGCGGCGGCTGGGCGATCACCGCCACCGGCACGAAATCGGTTTCGATGTTGTAGTCGAGCTTCGGATAGAGCGACGGCGCAATGGTGTGATGCGCCGCGCCGACGAAGAAGGTGTAGCCGTCCGGCGCAGCCTTGGCGGCCGCCGACGCGCCGACCGTGCCGCCCGCGCCTGCGCGATTTTCGATGATGATGCGCTGACCGAGCTGCTGCTCGAGCTGCGCCGCGATCGGCCGCGCGAAAGCGTCGGTGCCGCCGCCCGCGGGGAACGGCACGACGAAGGTGATGTTCCGCTGCGGCCAGGCCTGCGCGAAGGCGGGCGCCCCCGCCAGCGCCGCGAGGCTGGTTGCGGCGGCAAGGATCAGAAGACGGCGAGTCGGTGTCATGAAGCAAAGTCCTCCCGGGAGCGTTCGAACAGGCTCTTGGCGGCCCTTCGATCAGGACAGGCCGGTCGGCCTGTTGCGTGCAAGTAGGGCATTGCGAACGCGCGTTGGCAAGCCGGCATGGCTCATACATCATTCGCATAAGACATATTATGGAACTAAATCGGATAAGAGGGCGACGCTCTCCGGCGTAATGAGCTTCAGGCGGTAACCACCATGCCGTCATACGCAACATCAATCCCGTCCGGTATCCGCTTGCGAAGGCTCGCATAATCGAGATCGTTGTGGAGATTGGTCAGGATCGCGCGGCGCGGCTTGAGCTCGGCGATCAGGTCGAGCGACTGCGCCAGGCTGAGATGGCTCGGATGCGGCGTCTCACGCAGGCAGTCGAGGATCAGCAGGTCGAGCCCGGCCATGGCGGCCTTGGCAGAGGCCGGTGCGACGCTGACATCGGGCAGATAGGCCAGATCGCCGAAGCGGAAGCCGAGCGATTCATAGCCCGGCCCATGCTCGACCGAAAACGGCATGGCGGAGATCTCGCCGCCGGCGCCGTCGATCGTCAGGATGCGGCCCACGCTGAGCGGACGAAGTTCGAGGATCGGCGGGTAATAGCTGCCCGGCGGCGTCTCGAAAATATAGCCGAAGCGCAGCAGCAGCGTTTCGGCCGTGCGGGCGTCGGCATAGGCCGGGACCCGCCGGCGCATGTGCAGGACCAGCGCGCGCATGTCGTCGATTCCATGGGTGTGGTCGGCATGGTCGTGGCTATAAAGCACGGCGTCGAGATGCTGGACTCGTGCGTCGATCAACTGCTCGCGCAGATCGGGCGACGTATCGACGATCAGCCGCGTCGAACCGGCCGGACCGCGGCGCTCGACAAGGATCGAGCAGCGCCGGCGGCGGTTCTTCGGCTCTGAAGGGTCACAGGCGCCCCAGCCGGAACCCGGGCGCGGCACGCCGCCCGACGAGCCGCAGCCGAGGATGGTGACCGTCAGCGCCATCCCGATGCCACCGTCAGGCGACCGCGGCGAGCGGAGCGGCGTCGTCCATCTTCCAGTAGCAGCGACGCGCGTTGGCCGTGGTGATGGCCGCGATCTCGTCGAAGCCGACCCCGAGCGTCTCGCCGAGAACCTTTGCCGTCTCAACGACATAGGCCGGTTCGTTGCGCTTGCCCCGGAACGGCACGGGCGCCAGATAAGGCGCATCGGTCTCGACCAGAAGCCGGTCGCGCGGGATGAGCCGCGCGATCCGGCGCATCTCCTCGGAGGTCTTGAAGGTCAGGATGCCGGAGAACGACACGTAGAGCCCGAGTTCGACGCCTGTCAGCGCCAACGCCTCGCCGGCGGTGAAGCAGTGCAGGATCGCCGGGAACGCGCCCTTGGCGCTTTCCTCGCGCAGGATCGCGATCATGTCCTCATCCGCCTGCCGGGCATGGATGACGAGCGGAAGCTGCGTGATGCGGGCGGCGGCGATATGGGTGCGCAACCCTTGCGCCTGCGCCTCGCGCGGGCTCTTGTCGTAGTGATAGTCGAGCCCCGCCTCGCCGATCGCGACGCAACGCGGATGGGCCGAGAGCGCCACGAGTTGCTCGGCGGTGACGTCGAGTTCCTCATGCGCCTGATGGGGATGCGTGCCGATGCTGCACCAGACCGAGGCGAAGCGCTCCGCGATTCCGGCATAGGTCGCGAATTTCGCCACGCGGGTCGAGATCGTCACCATCCGGTTTACGCCGGCCGCCTCGGCGCGGGCGACATAGGCCGGCAACTCCTCGGCGAAATCCGGGAAGTCGAGATGGCAGTGGCTGTCGATCAGCATCAGGCGGCAGCCTCGGGCTCGACAAAGCGCGGGAAGATGCCGCTCGGAGCTGGCAACGCCGCACCCGATGCAAGACGACCGCCCTCGCCCAGCGTCGCGAAGCTGCGTGCGTCTGCCGCGACGCCGAGCAGATCGAGCAGCTTGGCCATGGCCTCGGGCATCACCGGCTGGACCATGATCGCGACCTGCCGCAGCACCTCGGCAGTGACGTAGAGCACCGTGTCGCGCCGCGACGGATCGGTCTTGGTCAGTCGCCAGGGTTCGTTGGCCGCGAAGTAGCGGTTCGCCTCGGCGATCAGCGCCCAGATATCGGCCAGCAGCACGTGCAGCGCAAAATCGCCCATGGCGGCGCGTATCTTTGTCAGCGCGCTGTCGGCCTGCGCCAGCATAGCCAGGTCACCCTCGGTCAGAGTCCCGCACGCGGGCACCCTGCCCTCGCAGTTCTTGGCGATCATCGAGAGCGAGCGCTGCGCCAGATTGCCGAGATCGTTGGCGAGGTCGGCGTTGATCCGCCCGACGATGGCCTCGTGGCTGTAATTGCCGTCCTGCCCAAACGAGACCTCGCGCAGGAAGAAATAGCGGAGCTGATCGACGCCATAGGCCTCGGCCAGCGCGAAGGGATCGACGACATTGCCGAGCGACTTCGACATCTTCTCGCCCTTCGAGAGCAGGAATCCATGGCCGAAGACGCGTTTGGGCAACGGCAATCCCGCCGACATTAGGAAGGCCGGCCAGTAGACCGTGTGAAAGCGGACGATGTCCTTGCCGATGATGTGGACATCGGCCGGCCAGTAATGCGCGCGCGGATCGCCGGCGTTCGGGAAACCCGTGCCGGTGACGTAGTTGTTGAGCGCATCGACCCAGACATACATCACATGCTTCGGGTCGCCCGGCACGGGCAGCCCCCAGTCGAAGGTGGTCCGGCTGATCGAGAGATCTTCCAGCCCGCCTTTGACGAAGGAGACGATCTCGTTTTTCCGCGTCTCCGGCGAAACGAAATCCGGCACGTCCGCGTAGAGCTTCAGAAGCCGGTCCTGATAGGATTTCAGCCTGAAGAAGTAGCTTTCTTCCTCGACCCACTCGACCGGAGTGCCCTGCCCGCCCAGCCGCGTTCCGTCGGCTAAGAGCTTCGTCTCCTCCTCGCCATAGAAGGCCTCGTCGCGGACCGAATACCAGCCGGAGTATTTGGCGAGGTAGATGTCGCCATTGGCTTCCATCCGCCGCCACAGCTCCTGCGTCGAGGGCAGGTGGTCGGCGTCGGTGGTGCGGATGAAACGATCGAAGGAGCAGTTCAGCCGCTGCTCCATCTCCTCGAAACGCCGCGCGATGCCATCGACATAGGTTTTCGGATCGAGCCCGGCGGCCGCCGCCGTGCGCTGCACCTTCTGACCATGCTCGTCGGTGCCGGTCATGGCGAAGACGTCGTAGCCGTCGAGCCGCTTGAAGCGCGCGATCGCGTCGGCCGCCACCATCTCATAGGCGTGGCCGATATGCGGCGGCCCGTTGGTGTAATGGATCGCGGTCGTCAGATAGAATTTTTGGGCCGTGGCCATGCGCGCTTAGTCCGAAGGGTTCGCTTCACGCTGCGCGCGAGCGGGCGACCGCATCCGACAGATCATGAAACATCGTCATCACGAGCGGGCGGCGGTCGAGGTTGTAGGTTTCGACCTCGCGGGCCGCGCGCGAGAGCTTGTCCCATACCTCCGCCAGCGGTGCAAGGCGCGCCGCCCCGGCTCCGGCATGCGCGCGCAGATGGGCGCCGAGCCAGGCCTGCACGGTCTCGATCATGATCAGGAAGTCGCCTTCGCCTGCCTTGCCGGCGACATCCTCGGCCAGCGCCAGCAGGCCCGTGATATCGAGGCCGGGAAGCGCGTCGAGCCTAGAGCGAACCGCCTCGACCAGCGCCAGCGTCTCGGGCGCGACATAGGTCAGCGCGCGCCGCACCGACCCCTCCGACAGCTTCGCCGCGCGCGGCAGCGCCGAGGCGTCGAACGGCCCGCCCATCCGCTCCAGCGCGGTCAGTCCGGCTTGCGCGACCTCGTCCTCTGAGAGCGCCGGGAAGCCCAGCAACCGGCAGCGCGAGCGGATCGTCGGCAAGAGCCGGCCCGGCGCATGCGACACGATCAGGAACAGCGCGCGCGGCGGCGGCTCTTCCAGCAGCTTCAGGAAGGCATTGGCGGACGGCCGTTCCATATCCTCGACACAGTCGACGATGCAGACGCGCCAGCCGCCCTCTGCGGCGCTGGAGCCGAAGCGGTCGAGCACGCGGCGAACGAAGGATACCGGGATGTTGCCGGTATAGCCCTTGCCGTCGGGTTTCGGACCGCGTTTCAGCACATGCAGATCGGGATGGGATTGCGCCATCACGCGGCGGGTGGCGAGGTCCTGCTCGGGCATGGCGAGATCCCGCGCGTCCTGAGCCCTTGCGACAGGGTCGCCCGCCGCCAGCATGAAGCGGGCGGCGCGGTAGGCGAAGCTGGCCTTGCCGACGCCTTCCGGCCCACCCAGTAGCCAGCCATGATGCACCCGGCCCGAGCGCAGCGCAGTCAGGAAAGCCTGCTCCTGCGCGCCATGGCCGATCAGCGCCAGCGTTTCGCGCGGATGCGGCGCGTTTGGCAGGCGATCGGGTTCGTCGCTCGTCTGGAGCATCAGGGGTCGATCTGGTCAGGCGGTCTGCGGAATCGGCAGCCGCTGTGATAGCGCTTCCCAGGCTGCCTGCGCCAGCGCGTCGGGCGCCAGGGCGGCGTCCAGCACGATGCAGCGCTCAGGCTCTTCGGCCGCGATGGCGAGATAGGCCTGCCGCAGCCTGGTGTGGAAATCGAGCGCCTCGCTTTCGAAGCGGTCGCTCGCCTCCCCCGGACGGCGGCGCCTGGCAGCCCGCATCAACCCCGCCGCGGGATCAAGATCGAGGATCAGCGTCAGGTCCGGTGTCAATCCGTCGATCGTGACCTGCTCGAGTTCGTCGAGCAGGTCGGGCTCGATCCGGCCGAGCGCGCCCTGATAGACCCGCGTCGAATCGATGAAGCGGTCGCAGATCACCCAGTCCCCGCGCGTCAGGGCCGGCCTGATACGGCGGTCGATATGGTCGATGCGGGCGGCCGCGAACATCAGCGCCTCGACGAACGGGCCATGGCGCTTGACCTGCCCGGACAGGATGGTCTCGCGGATCGCCTCGGCCTTGGGCGAGCCGCCCGGCTCGCGGGTCAGGTCGACGGTGAGGCCAAGCGCGTGCAACCGCTGAGCCAATGCGCGCGCCAGCGTCGATTTGCCGGCCCCCTCGCCGCCTTCAAGCGTGATGAAACATCCTGCCGACACGCCGCTCAGCTTCGCCCCAGCGCCTTGCGGACCCAGCCCGTCGAGACTTCGAACAGAGCATCCAGCGCGCGCTGCTGCAGCGTGCCGGGTCCGACCGATTCCGCCGCGAAGAGGGGGATTTCCAGCGTCTTGACGTCGCCGCGCGTAACGAGCAGCCGGCCGATCTCGGCACCCTCCTGCACCGGCGCGGTCAGTGGGCCACGATAGACGATGCGGGCAGAGACCCGCTCGCCGCTGCCGCGCGGGATCAGCAGGCTGACCGGCCCCTTGGCGCGCAAGCCGATGCGGCCCTTCTCGCCGCCGAAGACGCTTGCCTCGCCGACGATCTCACCCTCGCCAAAAATCCGGCGCGCCTCGAAGGCGCGAAAGCCCCATTCGAGCAGCTTTCGCGATTCCTGCGCCCGGTCACGCGCATTCTTGAGCCCGTTGACGACGACAATCAGGCGCTGGCCGTTCTGGACCGCCGAGCCGACCAGGCCGTAGCCGGATTCGTCGATATTGCCGGTCTTCAAGCCGTCCGCGCCGATCTCCATGGTCAGCAACGGATTGCGGTTCTGCTGCCTGATCTTGTTCCAGGTGAATTCTCGCTGGCCGAACATCCTGTAGAGCTCGGGATAGGTCCTGATGATGTGGTCCGACAGCCGAGCCATCTCGCGGGCCGTGACCTTCTGCTGCGGGTCGCCCATGCCGGTCGCGTTGCGGAAGACAGATTTCGTCAGCCCCAGCGCTCTCACCCGCTCCGTCATCAGCCGGGCGAAGCTCGCCTCGTCTCCGGCGACGGCCTCGGCCAGTGCGATCGAGGCGTCATTGCCGGACTGGACGATGATGCCCTGCAGGATGTCGGACAGCTTCACGCGGCTGTTGAGCTGCGCGAACATGGTCGAGCCGCCCGAGACTCCGCCGCCCTTGCGCCAGGCGTTCTCGGAGACGCCGATCTCGGTGTCGAGCGTCATGCGGCCCTGCGCGATCTCCTCGAAGGCGACGAGCGCGGTCGCGATTTTGGCGATGCTGGCCGGCGCCATCAGCTCGTCGGCGGCCTTTTCGTAGAGGATCGTGCCGCTGGCTGCGTCCATCAGCACGGCATACGGCGCGGCGGACTGGAAGCCCTGAGCCGTCGCCGGGGATGCTGTCAGCACGCAGGCAAGTAATCCGACAGCAGCCGAAAGAAGCCGCGTCAGCCTCGGCAGCCTGAGCCAGGTCATCGGAATATCGGCACGCTTAATCATGCCGCGATCAGAAGCAGCGAGATGCGAGGCCGGTCAAGCCTCGCGCGCTTCAATTTCGCGACAGCGGCTGCAGGGTCTGCGGAGCGAGATCGCGAGCCAGCGGATGCGATGTCGAGAAGCGCTGCGCCGGCGCGCGTTCCGGTGCGGCGAAGAGGCTGGCGACGGTGGTGCGGGTCGGCGGCAGCGTGCTGCGCAGCGTCGCGGGAACCACGACGGGCGTGCCGGCGTTCGCAATGGTGTCGAGGTCGAAGGGCCGGCTCGGCGGCAGCGGTGCGGCGCGAACCGGCGTGCCGCCAGGCGGAACGGTCGAGACCAGCGTCGCTGATACAGGCGCGGAGGGTGCGATCGTTCGGATGGGCGCATAGGCCTGCACCACAGGCTGCTCGCGCTCGGCCGGAGCATCGTCGAGATCGGCGCTCGGCGAACGCGACGGCGCAACATCGGTGGAACTTGCGACAAGCGTGCGCGCGCTCGTCCCCGGGATCGCCGCCGGCTGGCCGTCGGTGCGAAGCGTCGCGAGCAGCAGCCTGTCGTCGGAGCCGCCAAGCGAGGCCTGGCCGAGATATTCGAGCTTCACGCGGGCCGTGCCGAGATGGCGGAAGGCGAGCGCGTCGGCCGTCCGCTGCGACACGTCCATGACCCGACCGCCATGGTACGGGCCGCGATCGTTGACGCGCACGATGATCGAGCGGTTGTTGAGCATGTTGGTGACGCGGGCATAGGCCGGCAGCGGCATTGTCGGGTGGGCGGCGCTGATGCCATGGCGGTCATAGACCTCGCCATTGGCGGTGCGGCGGCCATGAAAAGCCTCGCCATACCAGGACGCCGTGCCGACCGAAGTGTAGCCGACCGGCTTGTCATAGGGCGTGTAGCGCTTGCCGGCGATGGAATAGCTCTTGCCGATCAACTGGCGACCGCCGCCCTTTGGCACCTCCTGCCCCTCGGCGACGACGCGTGGGCTGGCCGTGCCGTATTTGGGATGGGAGAACGCGCCGATTTCCTTCGATTTGCCGCCGCGCCGGGCGACCTGATCATTGGCGCAATTGGCCAGGAACAAGCCGGCTATGACGACGCATCCCAGCTTCGCGGCACGGACGGCGACATCGCTTCGGCTCGGGCTGCTGGCCGATCCCGGGATTTCGCTGGAACCGGTCGGGGCCGAGGAGCGTTCGCCGCGCATCATTCCATCGTTCCACTTTTCGCGCCGAAAACCACTGTGTCGGCAAAGCCGCAGTCGCGGCGAAACCGAAGTTTTCGGACAATCCCGTTAAGGGATCGTTAAGCGGAGGATCGCTGGCGACCACACGCTTAACGGACTCCCATCATGCCGTTGAGCGGTCACAAAGGTGTCGAAAATGCGGCATCCGTCAAGGTGCCGGTGCAATGCGGTAACTTTGCCGGGGCGCGTTGCCGCCCTGCAACGAAACAGGCTCGCGTGAGCGAGCCTGTAGAAAACCATTTCGGATGAGTGGTTTAGAGGTCGGACGGGGCGGAACCCGGGCTCAGTTGCCGATGCGGGCGACGCCGGTGTCGCCATTGTCCTGAATCCATTTCACCTTGCTGCCACCAAGGTCGGTCAGGGTGAAGCAGATCGTCTTGCCGTCATACCAGGTTTCCCATTTCTGGCAGAGATTATTGCCGCGCACCCACCATCGCCCCTTGTCCTTGGGCTTCAGGAAACGTCCCAGGCCGATGGCCTCGCCGGAGCCGTCGACCTGCCCGTCGGGGCGGTAGAAGAGCGGAAACTCGCCGCCGATGGGCGCGGCCAGATAAATCCGCTTGCCCGAGACGAGTTGCTTGATGGCGTCGCCCTCGACGGGCGTATTGGCGAACGCGGCGCCTGCGGTCGCGAGTGCGGCTGCGGCGACAGCGATCCGGATCGTCGGCTTCGTCATGGTCGCATCTCCTTGTATTGGCGGACCAGATACGACGCGCGCGCCGTATCGGATGCGTCCGATCAACACAGGCCGCGACGACAGGTTCCGCGAAGGTCATGTCCCGACCAAGTGCTCGCGCGGACGTGATCGGAAATGGTGGAGAGGTCCGAGAAGAGCATCGACGACGATGCCAGCGCGACAGGTCGCAGCCGGCGGCGGCGCGACGAGAGTGGCGGAAGGGGTGGGATTCGAACCCACGGTGGGCTTCCACCCACGGCGGTTTTCAAGACCGCTGCCTTAAACCACTCGGCCACCCTTCCGGCTTAGCGCCAGTCAATGCCGCCTGCATCGCCGTTTGGCAAGCGCTCGGCTACGGACGGGACGCCGCGATGCATGGCGCTCGGCGTCTTTACGCAACCCTTATGCCCGGCCTCACCCTTCCCGCTCGACCCTTGAGGGAGGTCGGGACCATCTCTCCAGTCGAAACTGACCGGAGTAAGGCTCATGGCCGACATTCTCTATCTCGCGCTCGGTGCCGGGGCGTTTGCGCTCTTCGGCCTCTATGCGTCGCTGCTGCGCAAGGTCTGACGACCATGGCGCTAACCTTTCTCTACGCGACCGCGGCGCTTGGGCTCGCGGTCTACATGGTCGCAGCGCTTCTGCGCCCCGACCGCTTCTGACCTCTCAATTCACAAAGGAGACCTCGCGATGGATTGGCGGGGCTGGGCCGAGATCGTCTTCACGATCGCGCTGACGGTGGCCATCGGATGGCCGCTGGGATTGTTCATGGGCCGCGTCTGGGCGGGCGGGCGCACCTGGCTCGATCCGGTGCTCGCGCCGGTCGAGCGGCTGACTTACGCTGCCTTCGGCATCGACGGGAAGAAGGGGCAGAGCTGGCTGGCTTACGCTGGCGCACTCATCGCCTTTAGCGCGGCCGGCTTCGTGATGCTCTACCTGCAGCTTCGCTTCCAGAACCTGCTGCCGCTCAACCCGCAAGGGTTTGACGGCCTGTCCCCGCACCTCGCCTTCAACACGGCGGTCAGCTTCGTCACCAACACGAACTGGCAGTCCTATGGTGGCGAGACCACGATGAGCCATCTCAGCCAGATGGCTGGGCTCACCGTGCAGAACTTCGTCTCGGCCGGCGCGGGGCTAGCGGTCGCGGCAGCCATCGCGCGCGCCTTCGCCGCCGATCGCGGCGAGACGCTTGGCAATTTCTGGGTCGATCTGACCAGGGTCGTCCTCTACGTGCTGCTGCCGCTGTCGCTCGTGACCGCGCTAGCACTGGTCGCCGCCGGCGTGCCGCAGACGCTGCTGGCCAATGTCGAGGCCGCGACGCTTGAAGGCGTCAAGCAGGTGATCGCGCTCGCCCCAACCGCCTCGCAGGAGGCGATCAAGCAGTGGGGCACCAATGGCGGCGGCGTCTTCAACGTCAATTCCGCCCATCCCTTCGAAAACCCCTCGCCGCTCACGAACCTTATCGAGGTCGTCTCGCTGAACGCGCTCGCCTTCGGGACCGTCGTCGCCTTCGGCCGCGTCGCCGGCGCGCGCCGTGAGGCGCGCGCTCTTCTGGCCGCCATGGTGATCCTGGTCGGCGTCGCCGCCGCCGTGATCTATTCCTCCGAGACGCTGACGCCGCAGCCTGCGCTAACAGCTGCTGGAATCAGCAATCCGACCGCCAACATGGAAGGCAAGGAGGTCCGCTTCGGCCCGGCGGCGTCCGCGCTCTGGGCGGCGCAGACCACCGGCGCGTCGAACGGCTCGGTCAATTCCATGCACGGCTCATTCATGCCGCTGGGCGGCGGCATGGCGCTGTTCATGATCCAGCTCGGCGAAGTTCTGCCGGGCGGCGTCGGCTCGGGTCTCTACGGCATGGTGGTGATGGCGCTTCTGGCCGTCTTCGTCGCCGGCCTCATGGTCGGACGCACCCCGGAATATCTCGGCAAAAAAGTCGAGGCGCGCGAGATCAAGTTCGCCATGCTGGCGGTGCTGATCCTGCCGCTGGCCATCCTCGGCTTCTCGGCAGCCTCAGCGGTGACGCCGGTGGCGCTGGAAGGCCTGCTCAACAAAGGTCCGCGCGGATTGACCGAGATCCTCTACGCCTACTCCTCGGCGGCGGGGAACAACGGCTCGGCCTATGCGGGCCTGACCGCCAACGCGCCCTGGTGGAACACGACACTCGGCATCGCGATGCTGCTCGGCCGCTTCGCCTACGCCATTCCTGTGCTGGCCATAGCAGGCGCGATCGCGGCCAAGCCGAAGCTCGCGGCCACCGCAGGCACCCTGCCCTCCGACAGCCCGCTCTTCGTCGGCCTGCTCATCGGCATCATCCTGATCCTGGGCGGCCTGCAGTTCTTCCCCGCGCTCGCGCTGGGGCCGATCGTCGAGCACTTCCAGTTGCTTGGCGCCGCAGCCTCACGCTGAGCCGACAAAGGAAATCCGTTCCATGTCCATCTCTGTTTCAAAATCAGAGTCTCGCGCCAAATCCGGCGCGTTCGATCAGGGCGTCGTCCTGACGGCCCTGAAGAGCGCCTTCGCCAAGCTCGATCCGCGAGCGCTAGCCGGCAACCCGGTTATCCTCGCCACCGAGGTCGTCGCCGCACTCGCCACGATCTCGGCCATCGCGGCGCTCGCCGGCGGGCAGCCGGCACTCTTCGCCATCCAGATCGCGGTCTGGCTCTGGCTGACCGTGCTGTTCGCCAATTTCGCCGAGGCCATCGCCGAAGGGCGCGGCAAGGCGGCCGCCGACTCGCTTCGCGCGACCCGCGTCACCACCAAAGCCAAGCTGATCATCGACGCCTCGCGCAACGCCATGATCCCGACGCCGGCTCACGAACTGGGCGTCGGCGATATCGTCCTGGTCGAGGCCGGCGACGTCATCCCCGCCGATGGCGAGATCGTCGAGGGCGTCGCCTCGGTCAACGAGGCCGCAATCACCGGCGAGTCCGCGCCCGTGATCCGCGAGAGCGGCGGCGACCGCTCGGCCGTCACCGGCGGCACCACCGTCGTCTCCGACTGGCTCAAGGTCAGGGTCACCTCCCAGCCCGGCTCTTCCTTCCTCGACCGCATGATCGCGATGGTGGAAGGCGCGGACCGCCGCAAGACGCCCAACGAACTCGCGCTCGCGGTCCTGCTCGCCGGCCTGACGTTGGTCTTCCTGATCGCGGTCGTCACCTTGACGGGCTTGGGCGCGTTCTCGGGCGTCACGCTCGATCCGATGGTGCTCGGCGCGCTGTTCGTGACGCTGATCCCGACCACGATTGGCGGGCTGCTCAGCGCGGTCGGCATCGCCGGCATGGACCGGCTGCTCAAGGTCAATGTGCTTGCGACCTCGGGCCGCGCGGTCGAGGCCGCCGGCGACGTCGACACGCTGCTGCTCGACAAGACCGGCACGATCACCTTCGGCAACCGCATGGCGGTCGAGGTCGTGCCCGCGCCGGGCGTGCGCCCCGATGCGGCGCTGCGCGCCGCGCTGATGGCCTCTTTGGCCGACGAGACGCCGGAAGGCCGCTCGATCGTCGAGCTCGCCCGCAACCAGGGCGTCACCGCCCAGTCCCCGGCCGGGGCGACGCCGATCCCCTTCACGGCCACGACCCGCCAATCCGGGTTCGACGCCGACGGAAAGTCGTGGCGCAAGGGCGCGGTCGAGGCCGTGCTGAAGACGCTCGATCTGTCGGAGGGACAGGTGCCGGCCGAGCTGCGACAGGCGATCGACAAGGTCGCGCGCTCCGGCGGCACGCCGCTCGCCGTCAGCGAAAACGGTGCGCTGGTCGGCGTCATCCATCTCAAGGACGTGGTCAAGCCCGGCGTCAAGGAGCGCTTCGCCGACTTGCGGCGCATGGGCGTGCGCACGGTGATGATCACCGGCGACAACCCCGTGACCGCCGCCGCGATCGCATCCGAGGCCGGCGTCGACGACTTCCTCGCCGAGGCCACCCCGGAGGACAAGCTGCGCATCATCCGCGCCGAGCAGGCCAAGGGCCGCCTCGTGGCGATGTGCGGGGACGGCGCCAACGACGCCCCTGCCCTCGCCCAGGCCGATGTCGGCGTCGCGATGCAGACCGGCGCGCAGGCCGCGCGCGAGGCCGGCAACATGGTCGATCTCGATTCGGACCCGACCAAGGTTCTGGAGATCGTCGAGGTCGGCAAGCAACTCCTGATCACGCGCGGGGCGCTGACGACCTTCTCGATCGCCAACGACGTGGCGAAGTATTTCGCCATCATCCCGGCGCTGTTCGTCGCCTCGCTGCCGGCGCTGTCGGGGCTGAACGTGATGGGGCTCGGCAGCCCCGAAAGCGCCATTCTCTCGGCGGTGATCTTCAACGCGCTGGTCATCGTCGCGCTGATTCCGCTGGCACTGCGCGGCGTGCGCTACCGCGCCATCGGGGCGGCCAAGCTGCTCTCGCGCAACCTCACCATCTACGGCATCGGCGGGCTGATCGCGCCCTTCGTCGGCATAAAGCTGATCGACATGATCGTCGTCGCGTTGAAGCTTGCCTGACGCTCCCTCGTCATTGCGAGCGCAGCGAAGCAATCCAGCGTCTCGCTCCACCTATCCTGGATTGCTTCGCTGCGCTCGCAATGACGGCAAAGCCACTGACACACAGGTCCAAAACCATGAGCCTCGTCTCCAATCTTCGCCCCGCCATCGTCTCGATGGTCCTGTTCACCCTCCTGCTCGGCGTCGCCTATCCGCTCGGCGTCACCGCCGTGTCGCAGGCGCTGTTCCCGGCGCAAGCCGGCGGCTCGCTGATCCGCAACGGCTCCGGCGCGGTCGTCGGCTCGGCGCTGATCGGCCAGAACTTCTCGGGCGAGGCCTATCTGCGCCCGCGTCCCTCGGCTGCCGGCAAGGACGGCTACGACGCGTCCTCCTCGTCAGGCTCCAATCTCGGGCCGCTGAACGAGGATCTCGCGGCGCGGGTCAAGACCGACGCCGAGGCCAGCCGCGCGGCCGACGGCGCTGCGCCGATCCCGCCCGACGCAGTGCAGGCCTCGGCCTCGGGCCTCGACCCGCATATCTCGCCCGAGAATGCCGCGCGGCAGATCGAGCGCATCGCCAAGGCCCGCGGCGTCCAGCTGGCGCAGGTCGCCGAGATCGTCGGACAGAACACCGAAGGCTACCTGCTCGGCTTTATCGGCCGGCCGCGCGTCAACGTCCTGACCGCCAATCTCGCCCTCGACGCGCGCTATCCGAAGGCCCAAGCTAAGCCGTGATGCGAGCTGGTTGTCCATGACCGCCGACGAGACCCGATACCGGGAGGAGGGTCGCCCCGATCCCGATGCGCTTCTGGCGCAGGCCGGCCGCGGCAAGCGCGGCCGGCTCAAGATTTTTCTCGGCATGGCGCCCGGCGTCGGCAAGACCTACGAGATGCTGACCCAAGGTCGGCGGGCGCAGGAAGAGCATGGCGAAGTGCTAGTCGGCCTCGTCGAGACGCATGGCCGGCGCGAGACAGAGGCGCTCCTTGATGGTCTCGAGGTGATGGCGCGCCGCCCGATCGAGCACAATGGCCGTATCCTGATGGAGTTTGACCTCGATACGGCCCTGGCCTGCAAGCCGCGGCTGCTGCTGGTCGACGAATACGCCCATTCCAACGCCCATGGTAGCCGCCATCCCAAGCGCTGGCAGGATATCGACGAATTGCTGGCGGCCGGCATCGATGTCTGGACGACGCTCAACGTCCAGCATCTGGAGAGCCTCGTCGACGTGGTCTGGAAGATCACCGGCGTCCGCCAGCGCGAGACGGTGCCCGACAGCGTGCTGAGCGCCGCCGACGAGATCGAGCTGATCGACATCACGCCGACCGAGCTGCGCCAGCGCATGGCGGAAGGCAAGGTCTACCTGCCCGAAACGGCAAGGCTCGCGGCCGACAATTTCTTCAAGGCGGAAAACCTGACTGCCCTGCGCGAACTCGCCTTGCGCCGGGCCGCACAGACCGTCGACGACCATCTCAGCCAGGCGATGAAGCGCGCCGGCGTCGAGGGGCCGTGGGCGGCCGGAGAGCGCATCCTCGTGCTGATCGGCCCCGACGCCATGGCGCAGTCGCTGGTGCGGGCGGGGCGCCGGCTGTCCGACATGATGATGGACGCGCCCTGGCTGGTGGCGCATGTCGAGCGGCCCAACCGCGCTGAGGGCGACGCCAGACGCGGGCAGAGGCTAGCCGAGGCGCTGAAGCTCGCCGAGCAGCTTGGCGCGGTGAACGTCGTGCTGACCGGCGACGATCTCGTCGCCACGGTGCTGGATTATGCCAGGCGCAACAACGTCACCCAGATCGTCGTCGGCAAATCGCATCGCAAGGGCTGGCGCGCCCTGTTCCACAAGTCGCTGGCTCCGGCCCTGCTGGAGGCCCAGAACGGTGCGGCCCTGCACATCATCACCGATGTCGCGGCCGGCCCGGCGGAGCCGGTCGCGACAGCGCCGAGGCGCGTGTTCGCGTGGCGCGGCCATCTCGGCGCGGTGGCCATGGTCGCCGTCGCGGTGGGGTTGGCCATGCTGGTCGATCGGCAGACCGAGAACGTCAACCTCGCCATGCTGTTTCTGGTCAGCGTGCTCGGCGCGGGCGTCGCCTTTGGCCTCTGGCCGGCGCTGTCGGCGGCGGCGCTGGCCGCCTTCGCCTACAACTTCTTCTTCCTCGAGCCGCGCCTGACTTTCTGGATCGGCCATCCGGCCGACGTGCTGACCTTCCTCGTCTTCTTCGTCGCGGCGGTCGCGACCGGCGGCCTGACCGGCCGCATCCGCGATCAGGCGCGAGCCACGGCGCGGCGGGCCTCGGCGATCGCGGCGCTGCTGGCGGCGAGCCGCAGGTTGTCAGCCGCCGCGCGCAAGGAGGATGCGGCGAGCGTGCTGGCCGAGCAGTTGTCGGCCGCGACCTCAGGCAGGATCATCGTGCTGTTGCCGCAGCGCGACGAGATCGCCCCCGTGGCCGGCGCGCCGGCGCTGGAGGCGCTGACCACCGCGGACATGACGGCGGCGCGCTGGACCTGGACGCGTGGCGAGCCCGCCGGCACGGGCACCGGCACGCTGCCCAACGTTGCCTGGACCTTCCGGCCGCTGCAGGGTGTGCGCGCGCGCTCGGGCGTGGTCGGATTCGAGCCCAAGGCTCTGCTCGGCGCGGAAAACGAGCGCTTCGCCATGGCGCTGCTCGACCAGGGCGCGATCGCTCTGGAGCGGGCCGAGCTCGCGCAGGCTGCGATCGACGCCGAAGCCCTCCAGCGCAGCGATCGGCTGCGCTCGGCGCTGCTCAATTCGGTCAGCCACGACCTGCGTACGCCGCTCGCGACCGTGCTCGGCTCGGTCACGACGCTGATCGATTATGGCAAGAGCGTCGAACCGGCGGTCGCCGACGATCTGCTGCTTTCAATCCGCGAGGAGGCGGAGCGGCTGAACCGCTATGTCGGAGACCTGCTCGACATGACGCGGCTGGAAGGCGGCGCGCTGGTGACGCGGCGCGACTGGACCGATGTCCGCGACGTGATCGCCGGCGCCATCGCGCGCGTATCGCGCCGACAGGGCAAGCGCCGCATCCAGCGAGATTTTCCAGCCACTCTGTCGATGGTGCGCGCCGACCCGACCTTGCTCGAACAGGCGCTGGTCAACATTCTGGAGAATGCCATCGCCTATGGCGAGGATGGCTCGACGATCGAGACGGCGGCCTATGAGGACAGGGGCAATGTCGTCATCGCGATCGAGGACGAGGGACGCGGCATCCCGACCGCCGAACTCGAACGCGTCTTCGAGAAGTTTCGACGCATGGAGGAGGCGACCGATCGCGGCGGCGAGCGCGGCAAGGGCGCGGGGCTGGGTCTTGCGATTTCCAAGGGTTTCGTCGAGGCCATGGGAGGGCGCATCGCCGCCGCGAGCCCGATCAAGCCTGACGGCTCGGGCGGGACGCGCATCCTGATCAGCCTGCCCAAGGACGGCGTGGCGCCGGAGACGACATCATGACGGCCTTCCGTCCGCGCATCCTCGTCATAGACGACGAGCCGCAGATCCACCGTTTTCTCGGCCCGGCGCTCGACGCGGCCGGCTACGAGCATGTCCGCGCCGACGACGCGGCGGCCGGTCTCCGCGAGATCGCGCGCAAGCCGCCCGACGCCGTGGTGCTCGACCTCGGCCTGCCGGACATGGACGGCAAGGAGGCGCTGGCCCGCGCGCGGGCGTTCTACGACGGGCCGGTGATCATTCTCTCGGCCCGCGACCGCGAGACAGAGAAAATCGACGCGCTCGACGCCGGCGCCGACGACTATGTCGAGAAGCCCTTTGGCGTCGGCGAATTGCTGGCGAGGCTCAGGGTGGCGCTGCGCCACACCATCGAGCGGCAGGGTGCGGAGGCGACGATCGTCTCGGGTTCTGTCGAGATCGACCTGGTCAACCGCCGCGTCAGCCGCGACGGCGCGCATGTGAAGCTGTCGCCGAAGGAATACGATCTGCTCGCCTGCCTCGCCGGGGGCAATGGCCGGGTGCTGACTCATCGCCAGATCCTGACGGCCGTCTGGGGCCCGGCGCATGAACAGGACGTGCAATATCTGCGCGTCTTCGTCGGGCAGTTGCGTCAGAAGCTGGAGGACGATCCTGCCGCGCCGAAGCTGATCGAGACCGAGCCGGGGGTCGGATACAGGCTGGGCGGGCTGGTCTGATTGCGTGCCGCCCGACAGTAAGATCTGTTTCACCCAGCCCTCGTCTCGCTACGCGAGAAGACAAATCTCCTCCTTTCGAGCGGGAATTCGAAAAATCCCGCTACCTGACGTGAATTGAACCCTTCGCCGCTCCGGCTTATTTAAAACGTTCGGAAGAACGAACGGGATCGGCAGCGCGTGGGCTATCTGAACGTCATCGATCGCGATGGACATCCGCACCGGCTTGAAGCCGTCGAAGGCTGGCGGGTGATGGAATTGCTTCGCGACTACAAGGTCGGGATCGAGGGCGTCTGCGGCGGCTCCTGCGATTGCGCGACCTGCCATGTCGTCGTCGCTGCGGATTGGGCGGCGCGCCTGCCCGAGCCCCGCTCCGACGAAATCGACGCGCTCGACACCCTGCCCTTGATCGAGCCCACCTCGCGGCTGTCCTGCCAGATCATCTGGTCGGACGATCTCGACGGGCTGACCCTGACATTGGCGGAGGCCGCGTGATGGCTGCTGTCGCCAAGCGCCCGCCCCTGCCGGCGATCCTGCTCGCCAACGACCTGCTCGACGGCGACGTCGTCTTCGCCAGCGCCGGCCCGCAAGGCGCGATCGTCTGGACGCGCGACCCGGCTTTGTCGCTTGTCGCGGCTGACGACGCGGCGGCCACAGGGCTTGAGGCCTTCGCAGCCGCCGAACTCGCGGGAAACCGCGTCGTCGACGCCTATCTCGTCGACGTCGAGCTCCAATCCGGAACGCCCGTGCCGCGACATTTCCGCGAGCGTTTCAAGACGCTCGGCCCCAGCAACCGTCCCGACCTCGGCAAGCAGGCCGGCGACGGGATCGACAATCGGGGACAAGCCTGATGTATCGCTATGACGAATTCGACGAGCGCTTCGTGCGCGAGCGGGTCGGCCAGTTTCGCGATCAGGTCGCGCGCCGGCTCGACGGCTCGCTGACCGAGGACGAGTTCAAGCCGCTCAGGCTGAAGAACGGCGTCTATCTGCAGCTCCACGCCTATATGCTGCGGATCGCCATTCCCTATGGCACGCTCTCGTCGAAGCAGCTGCGCCAGCTCGCCCTGATCGGCGAGCGCTACGATCGCGGCTACGGCCATTTCACCACGCGCCAGAACCTTCAGTTCAACTGGCCGAAACTGCGCGACATTCCCGCCATCCTCGACCTGCTCGCCGATGTCGAGATGCACGGCATCCAGACCTCGGGAAACTGCATCCGCAACGTCACGGCCGATCATTTCGCCGGCGTTGCGCAGGACGAGATCGAGGATCCGCGCCCGACCGCCGAGTTGATCCGGCAATGGTCGTCGCTCCATCCCGAGTTCAGCTACCTTCCGCGCAAGTTCAAGATCGCGGTGACCGGGGCCGAGCACGACCGCGCCGTGATCAAGGCGCACGATATCGGCCTGCGCCTGCGCCGCCATCCTGATACCGGCGCTGTGGGCTACGAGATCACCGTCGGCGGGGGGCTCGGCCGGACGCCGATGATCGGCAAGGTCGTGCGCGATCACCTGCCGAAAGCCGATCTGCTCGCCTATCTCGAGGCGATCATGCGGGTCTACAACCTTGAGGGCCGGCGCGACAACAAGTACAAGGCCAGGGTCAAGATCCTCGTCCACGAGATCGGCGCGGAGGAATTCACCCGCCGCGTCGAGGAGGAGTTCGCGCGTCTCGACGGCCCTTCGGTCAACGCCGATCCGGCCGAGGTCGCCCGCATCGCCGCCTATTTCGCTCCGCCGGCCTATGAGGCGCTGCCCGAGACGAGCCGCACGCTCGACGCGATGAAGGCTGCAAATCCGGCTTTTGCGCGCTGGGTCGAGGTCAACGCCGCGCCGCACAAGGCGCCGGGCTACACGGCGCTGACGATCTCGCTCAAGCCGCTCGGCCAGGCGCCGGGCGATGCGACCTCCGATCAGATGCGCCTCGTCGCCGATCTGGCAGAAGAGTTCTCGCATTCCGAGATCCGCGTCACGCATGCGCAGAACCTCGTGCTGCCTTATGTGCGCCAGCGCGACCTGTTCCCGATCTGGCAGCGGCTTGGGCAGGCTGGCCTGGCGAGCGCCAATGTCGGGCTGATCACCGACATCATCGCCTGCCCCGGGCTCGACTATTGCGCGCTGGCGACCGCCCGCTCGATCCCGATCGCGCAGGCGATCCAGAAGCGCTTCGCCGATGCGGCGCGAGAGGCGGAGATCGGCGCGCTCAGCATCAAGATCTCGGGCTGCATCAACGCCTGCGGCCACCACCATGTCGGCCATATCGGCATCCTGGGGCTGGAGAAGCGCGGCATCGAATCCTACCAGA
The DNA here is from genome assembly GCA_001556025.1 of Rhizobiales bacterium CCH3-A5. Taxonomy (GTDB): domain Bacteria; phylum Pseudomonadota; class Alphaproteobacteria; order Rhizobiales; family Beijerinckiaceae; genus Allobosea. Next base: position 18,235 of record LSIB01000057.1, on the reverse strand, counting down.
TCACGCTGGGCGGCGACGCGACCGAGAACGCCGCTATCGGCGAGATTCTGGGGCCGGGTCTGCCCGCCGAGGAGGTCCCCGACGCGATCGAGCGGATCGTCGGCGTCTATCTGGCGGAGCGGATCGAGGGCGAGAGCTTCATCGAGAACGTTCGCCGCATCGGTCTCGCGCCCTTCAAATCCGCCTTCCAGGAGGCAACCCATGCCGTTGCTTGACCGGAACGGCACGAAGATCGACGCCTGGACCCGCAGCGAGGGGCCGGCGATCGGCAATCTCTCGCATACGCTCGTGCCGTGGGAAGCGCTCGCCGATTCGCTGCGGCATAAGACGCGTGACCAGCGCATCGGCGTCATCGTGCCCAACACCGTGCGCATTGCCGAACTGAAGCTGGTGCTGCGACAGCTTTCGCTCATCGCGGTCTCTTTCCCGGCCTATTCCGACGGGCGCGGCTTCAGCCTCGCCAAGCATATCCGCAATCACGGCTTCACCGGCACATTGCGCGCCAGCGGGCCGCTGATCGCCGACCAGTTCGCCTATGCGCTGTCCTGCGGCTTCGACGAGATCGAACTGCCCGATACGCTGGCAGCGCGCCAGCCGGTCGAGCAGTGGCTGAAGGCCCGCGACCTGATCAGCCATGGCTACCAGCGCGGCTATGGCGACAGCCGGAACATCCTGGACCAGCGCCGCGCCGCGCGCGCCGCAGACGAAGTAAAGGCGTCCTGAGATGGCGTTCCGGGGCGAAACCGGGATGGACGCGCTCGCACAAAAAGCCGCCCTGCGGAGACTAGAGGAGGACAGCATGGACAGCGAGATCGCGACGATCCTGCCCGCCCGCCGGCATGAGCGCTGGTTCGATATTTGCTTTCGCCTTATCATCCTGGCATTGGCGGGATTCTGGCTGCTGACGCCCCCGGCGGGCGGTCAGGCTCCGGCTGTTGATATCAAGGCGGCACACGCGACACGATGACCGAAAGACGTCCAGAGCCGACCATCGCGCGCCGCATCGAGGCGCTGGCGACGCTGCCGCTCTTCCACAAGCTGGAAGGCCGCAAGGTCGTGCTCGCGGGGTCGAGCGAGGGCGCGCTCTGGAAGGCCGAGTTGCTCGCTGCCACCGGGGCCGAACTTCACGTCTATGCCGCCGACGAGCCGGAGCTTTTCGCAGGCCTCGCCGCCGATCCGCCAGCGGGCCTCGTCTGCGTGCATGAGCGGCGCTGGCAGGCCGGCGACCTCACGGATGCGGCGCTTGCGATCGGCGATATCGAGCAGGCCGACGAGGCGCGCAGCTTCGTCGCGGCGGCGCGTCAGGCCGGCGTGCCGGTCAATGTCGTCGACAAGCCGGAATTCTGCGATTTCTCCTTCGGCTCGCTGGTCAACCGCTCGCCGCTGATCGTGGCGATCTCGACCGATGGCGCGGCGCCCGTCTTCGGGCAGGCGGTGCGCGCCAAGATCGAGGCGCTGCTGCCGACCGGCCTCAAAGCCTGGGCGCAGGCGGCGAAAGACTGGCGACCCGCCGTTCAGGCGCGCGAGCTACCCTTCGCGCTGCGCCGCGCCTTCTGGGAAAAGTTCACGAGCCGCGCCATGGCTGCGCCGGAGCAGGCCCCCGACGAGGCCGACCGCGCCGCCCTGTTCTCCGAACTGGGTCGAATCGAGGGCGCCCAGGACGCCACGGGGCGCGTCACGCTGGTCGGGGCCGGCCCGGGCGATCCCGAACTGCTGACGCTGAAGGCGATCCGCGCGCTGCAGAGCGCCGACATCATCCTCTATGACGATCTGGTCTCGGCCGGCGTGCTGGAACTGGCCCGGCGCGAAGCCAAGCGCATGCTGGTCGGCAAGACAGGGCACGGCCCGTCCTGCAAGCAGTCCGACATCAACGCGATGATGGTGGCGCTGGCCGGACAGGGCAAGCATGTCGTGCGCCTCAAGAGCGGCGATCCGGGCATCTTCGGGCGTGCCGGCGAAGAGATCGAGGCCTGCGCGCAGGCCAACATTCCCGTCGCGATCGTGCCCGGCATCTCGGCGGCGCAGGGGGCGGCGGCGAGCCTCGGCCTGTCGCTGACCCATCGCGACCATGCCCGCCGGCTGCAGTTCGTGACTGGCCATGCCCGCAACGGGCAACTGCCCGACGATCTCGACTGGCAGGCCATGGCCGACCCACATGTGACGACGGTGATCTATATGCCGCGCGCAACGCTCGCCGCCTTTCGCGAGCATGCGCTGGCGGCGGGGCTCGATCCGCGGACGCCGGCGGTCGCGGTTCTGGGCGCGACCCGGCCTGACGAGCAGCGGGTCGCGGCCACGATCGCGACGCTACCCGAGCGGCTCTCCGAGTTGCCCGCTAAGGGGCCGGTTCTGGTCATGGTCGGGAACGCGCTGGGCGCGGCGCTCGCCGAGACGCAGGCAGGACGGATTTCCGCCTGATTTGCAGCCGAGCATGGTCGGCGCTGCGCAAGATGGAACGGCCCCGCGGGAGAGACGTTTTCTCTCGCGGGCCTGAAGTTTGGCAAAGGCCTGCTGCGTAACCCGGTTGAGCCAAAAGCGACAATTCAGTACGTTTCGTTCGTTATTCAGAACAAGTGGCTGTGCCGGATGATCGGCTCGGCTACTGATCGCAACGGAGCCCTGACATGACGCGATCGCATCTGACTCGCCTCGTTCGCGCCGGCCTCGTCTTTGGCGCATTCTCCTTATGCTTCGGCGTCGTAGCCGGCGCAAAAGCCCAGACCGAGTTGCTCAACGTCTCCTACGATCCGACGCGCGAGCTTTACCGCGAGATCAACGCCGCCTTCATCGCCGACTGGAACGCGAAGAACGCCAAGAAGATTTCCACCATCAGACAGTCGCATGGCGGGTCGGGCTCGCAGGCGCGCGCCGTCATCGACGGCCTCAATGCCGATGTGGTGACGCTGGCGCTCGCCGGTGACATCGACGCCATCGCGCAGCGCTCGAAGAAGCTGCCGGAGAATTGGCAGACGCGGCTGCCCAACAACGCCTCGCCCTACACCTCGACGATCGTCTTCCTCGTCCGCAAGGGCAATCCCAAGGGCGTCAAGGATTGGGCCGATCTGGTAAAGCCCGGCCTGCAGGTGATCACGCCAAATCCGAAGACGTCCGGAGGCGCACGGTGGAACTATCTCGCCGCCTGGGCCTATGCCGAGAAGGCGTTCAACAAGGACGAGGCCAAGGTCCGCGACTACATCTCCAAGCTGCTCGCCAACGTGCCGGTCCTCGACACCGCCGCGCGCGGCGCGACCACGACCTTCACCCAGCGCGGCATCGGCGACGCCTTCCTCGCCTGGGAGAACGAAGCCTTTCTGGCGCTGGCCGAGTTCGGCGCCGACAAGTTCGAGATCGTCGTGCCGTCGGTCTCCATCCTTGCCGAGCCGCCGGTGGCGGTCGTCGACGCCAATGTCGACGCCAAGGGCACGCGCGCCGAGGCGCAGGCCTATCTCGACTTCCTCTACACGCCGAAGGCGCAGGCGATCATCGCGAAGAACCATTATCGGCCGCGCATTCCCGAGGCCGCTGACCCCAAGGACATCGCCAAATTCCCGAAGGTCGAACTCGTCACCATCGACGCCGTCTTCGGCGGCTGGACCAAAGCGCAGCCCACGCATTTCGGCGATGGCGGCACCTTCGACCAGCTCTACAAGCCGGCGCGCTGACGGCATGGCGGCAGTCCTGCCCACGCTGCGCTGGCGCGAGCCGAGCATCCTGCCGGGGTTCGGCATCGCGCTCGGTATCACTCTGACGGCGCTTTCGCTCGTCGTTCTGATCCCGCTCGCGGCGCTGTTCCTGAAGGCTGCAAGCGCCGGACCCGCCGATATCTGGGCCGTCGCGACCTCGCCTCGCACGCTGGCGGCGCTCAGGCTGTCGTTTACCGGGGCGCTGTTCGCCGCATCCGTGAACGCCGTCTTCGGCCTGATCCTTGCCTGGGTGCTGGTGCGCTACGAGTTTCCCGGCCGAAGGCTGGTCGATGCCGCGGTCGATCTGCCATTCGCTCTGCCGACCGCGGTCGCGGGCATCGCGCTGGCTGCGATCTATGCGCCAAATGGCTGGATCGGCGGCCTGCTCGCGCCGCTCGACATCAAGGTCGCCTATACGCCGCTCGGCGTCATGGTGGCGCTGATCTTTATCGGCCTGCCTTTCGTGGTGCGCACGGTGCAGCCCGTGCTGGAGGAGATGCAGGGCGATGTCGAGGAAGCGGCGGCGCTGCTCGGTGCGAGCCGCTGGCGCACTGTGTTTCGCGTGATCCTGCCGCCGCTCTATCCGGCGCTGCTGACCGGGTTCGTGCTGGCCTTTGCGCGCGCCGTCGGCGAATACGGCTCGGTGATCTTCATCGCCGGCAATGTCCCGATGGTCTCCGAGATCGCGCCGCTGCTGATCGTGATCCGGCTCGAGCAGTTCGACTATGCGGGCGCGGCCGTGGTCGCCACGATCATGCTCTTGCTCTCATTCGCGCTGATCCTCGCCGTCAACCTGATCCAGGCTGCGGCGCGGCGGAGGTTTGGCGATGTCTGAGGCTGCGCTCCATCTCCCGGCGGTCCCGCCGTCGCGCGCCGGAGCGCAACGCGTGCGCGGCGAAAGCCTCGTCGTCCGCTGCCTGCTTATTGCGGTCTCGCTCGCCTTTCTTGCGCTGTTCCTGCTGCTGCCGCTCGTCTCGGTCTTTGTCGAGGCGGGCGCGCGAGGCTTTGCCGCCTACCAGGCCGCGATCACAGAGGCCGATGCGCAGGCCGCGATCCGCCTGACGCTGCTCGTCGCTGCCATCGCCGTGCCGTTCAACATCGTTGTCGGGATTGCCGCCGCCTGGGCCATCGCCAAGTTCGAGTTCCGCGGCAAGAACTTTCTGGTCAGCCTGATCGACCTGCCCTTCTCGGTCTCGCCGGTCATCTCGGGTCTCGTCTTCGTGCTGTTGTTCGGAGCGCAGGGCTATTTCGGAGCCTGGCTCAAGGCCAATGACGTGCAGATCATCTTCGCGCTGCCCGGCCTCGTGCTGGCGACGGTGTTCGTCACCTTTCCGTTCGTGGCGCGCGAACTGATCCCGCATATGCAGGCGCTCGGCTCGGCCGATGAGGAGGCGGCGCTGACGCTGGGCGCCTCGGGCTGGCGCGTCTTCTTCGCGATCACGTTGCCCAATGTAAAATGGAGCCTGTTCTACGGCGTGCTGCTCTGCAATGCCCGGGCGATGGGCGAATTCGGCGCAGTCGCTGTGGTTTCGGGCAAGATCCGGGGCCTGACCAACACCATGCCTTTGCATGTCGAGATTCTCTACAACGAGTATATGGGCGCGGCCGCCTTCGCCGTCGCCTCGCTGCTGGCCGGCCTCGCGCTCGTCACGCTCGCCTTGAAAACCCTGCTGGAATGGCGCTACGGCGACGCGATTGCCGCCAGCCGCCGCCATTGAGCCGAAAGACGAAGCCGATGTCGGTCGCCGTCACCATCGAATCGATTGAGAAGCGCTTCGAGGCCTTCGCAGCCCTGCGCGGCGTCTCGCTCGACATCCAGCCGGCCGAGCTCGTCGCGCTGCTCGGGCCGTCGGGCTCCGGCAAGACCACGCTGCTCAGGCTGATCGCCGGGCTTGATCAGGCCGATCGCGGCCGCGTGCTGTTCGGCGAGACTGACATGCGCGAGCTTTCGCTGCGCGACCGGCGCATCGGCTTCGTCTTTCAGCATTATGCGCTGTTCAAGACCATGACGGTCGCGGAGAACGTCGCTTTCGGCCTGAATTCGCGCCCCCGCCGCGAACGCCCCGACGCCGCCGAGATCAGGAAGCGCGTCGGCGACCTTCTCGACCTCGTCCAACTGCCGGGGCTGGAGAAGCGCTATCCGAGCCAGCTCTCCGGCGGACAGCGCCAGCGCGTCGCGCTTGCCCGCGCTCTCGCGATCGAGCCGCGCGTGCTCCTGCTCGACGAGCCCTTCGGAGCGCTCGACGCCAAGGTCCGGAAAGACCTGCGCGCCTGGCTGCGCGACCTGCACCGGCGCACGGGGCACACCACGGTCTTCGTCACGCATGATCAGGAGGAGGCGCTGGAGCTCGCCGACCGGGTCGCGATCCTGAACGACGGCCGGCTCGAGCAGGTCGGCACGCCAGATGATGTCTACGACCATCCGGCCTCGCCCTTCGTCTGCGAATTCCTGGGCGAGGCCAACAAGCTGCCGGTCAAGGTCGTCGGCAGTCAGGCGTTTTTGGGCGATCGCCCCGTGCTGGGGGGCTTGTCACAGAACCAGGGCGGGCCAGCCTCGCTTTATGTCCGCCCGCAGCATCTGCGCATCGTCGACGACGCGCCGCTGGCGCTGCCGGGCGTGGTCGAGCATCTGCGCCGCAACGGGCCGCTGCGCCGGGCCGAGGTCGCGGTGCAGGGGCTGCAGAGGCGGCTCGATGTCGATCTCGCCAGCCAGGTCGCGCCGGCGATCGGCGAGCGGATCCGTTTGCGCATCACGCATGGCAGCCTGTTCGCCGCAGCCTGAGAGCACCCTCGCCTCTCCGCGTCCGAGCCGCTAGCCTGCCGCGCAAATCAGCCGACGGAGTCATGGCATGAAAGCGCGGGCGAGATGGGTCGAGGGCATGGCCTTCATGGGCGAGGCCGGCAGCGGCCACGCCGTGATGATGGACGGCGCGCCTGACTATGGCGGCCGCAATATCGGCATTCGTCCGATGGAGATGCTGCTGATCGGCCTTGCCGGCTGCACCGGCTTCGACGTGGTGCAGATCCTCAAGAAGGGCCGCGAGCCGGTGACCGGCTGCGACGTCGAGGTGGAGGCGCAGCGCGCCAGTGAGGACCCCAAGGTCTTCACCGCGATCCACATCGCCTATCGCGTCAGCGGCCGGGGCCTGAGCGCAGCGAAGGTCGAGCGTGCCGTCACATTGTCGAAGGAAAAATACTGTTCGGCTTCGATCATGCTCGGAGCGACGGCGACGATGACCTACGCGATCGAACTGGTCGACGAACTGCAGACCATGGCGGCGGAGTGAGCATGCACGATTTTGCGGGACTGATTTCGCCCGAGGACGTTGCCGCCCGGCTCGACGATCCGACGCTGGTGATCGTCGATATCCGCTCGGCGGTCGATGGCGGCGGCAAGGCGGCCTATGAGACGAGCCATATCCCCGGCGCGGTCCATAGCGACTATGTCGCGGATGGCTGGCGCGCCAAGGTCGGCAACGCGCCCGGCATGCTGCCGCCGCTCGATCATCTGGCCGAGCTGGTCGGCCGGCTTGGCGTCAAGCCGCATGACGACGTCGTCATCGTGCCGGCCGGGACGAGCGCGACGGATTTCGCTGCCGCCGCGCGGGTCTACTGGACCCTGAAGCTGATCGGACATGGCCAGCAGGCGATCCTCGACGGCGGTTTCGCCGGCTGGCGCGAGGATACGCTGCGCCCGGTCCAGAGCGGCCCGTCCGCCCCGAAGCCGGCCGGCCCTTATCCGGTGGTGCAGCAGCAGCGGCTGCGCAGCACGGCGGACGCCACGCTGGTCGCCTCGCGCGGGAAGCTGGCGACGCTGGTCGATGCGCGGGCTGCGAGCTATTTCGAAGGGTCAGAGAAAGCGCCGGAGGCGCTCCGCCCGGGCCGCATCCCCGGCGCGGTCTCGCGCGATTACACGCACGCGTTCGACCCGGCAACGGGACGGCTGAAACCTGCGGGCGAGCTCGCCGCGCTTTTCAACGGCGTTCCCGAGGGTCCGGTGATCGCCTATTGCAACACGGGACACACCGCTGCTCTCGACTGGTTCGTGCTGTCGGAGGTGCTGGGTCGGGACGAGGTCGCGCTCTATGAGGGCTCGATGACCGACTGGACGCAGGATCCCGAGCGACCGGTCGCGACCGGAGCGGGCTGACCCACTCCGGTCGATGATAGGGCTGCGGGGCGATCGGCGCTGCGCGGCGCTTTTCGCGATTACCGGATCCAGCTCCTGTTGTCGTAGATCGAAGGCTGCGTCTGGCTCCGGCCGCCGCGTGTGGTGGTGACGTTGCGGCCACCGGCGCCATCGGCTTCCGAACGGGTCGTGACGCGGCGCTCGCGGGATTCGGCGAAATCGGCCCGCCGGGCAGGCTTCGGGTTCCAGCGCACAACATTGCCCCTGTCATCCTTCCATTCGGCGGACGTCGCCTCGGCGGAGCCGCCGGTGCGATGGGTGGTGCTCCTGCCGCCGCGCGTGACGGTCACGTCACGATAGCCGTGCCCGGCCGCCACCGACTGCGTGCTGCCGCCTCGTGTGGTGCTGCGGGCCGCGTCGCGGCCTCGGTTGAAATGGGAGGACTGCACGGTGGGCTGAGCCCAGCGGTCGTCGCCGCCACCGCCGCCGCCTTCGCCCGCCTGGGCCGCGACGCCGGAGAGAACGAGAACGGAGGCGCAGGCAAAGGCCGAGAGTGAAAAGCGGGTCATGATGATCTCCTGTCGCTTGATCCGGTGAGGCCCTCATCATGTGAGGACACCCATTGGTCGCGGGCTCCGGCGATCAGGTTCATCCAGCGTTCATCTTTTTCTTCGGATCGGGTCATGTTCCTTGGAGCGGGTCACGGCGGCCTGCCCGATTTGCCAAACCGGGCAAAAACCATCAAAGGAAGCGGTATCCGCGCCGGCCTTGCCCGCGCCATCCCTTTCACGATCCGAGCTTGCCGCCGATGAACGCCGTCGCGCCGAAGATTTCATTCGTTTCGCTGGGCTGTCCCAAGGCGCTGGTCGATTCCGAACGCATCATCACCTCGCTGCGCTCCGAGGGCTACGAACTCAGCCGCGGCCATGCCGGGGCGGACCTCGTCATCGTCAACACCTGCGGCTTCCTCGACTCAGCCAAGGCTGAGTCGCTGGAGGCGATCGGCGCGGCGATGGCGCAAAACGGCAAGGTCATCGTCACCGGCTGCATGGGGGCGGAGCCCGAGCAGATCCGCGACCGCTTCCCCAATTTGCTGGCGATCACCGGGCCGCAAGCGTATGAGAGCGTCGTCTCGGCAGTGCACCAGGCCGTGCCGCCGCGCCACGACCCCTTCATCGATCTCGTGCCGGACCAAGGCGTCAAGCTGACGCCGCGCCACTACGCATACTTGAAGATTTCCGAGGGCTGCAACAACCGCTGCTCGTTCTGCATCATCCCGAAGCTGCGCGGCGATCTGGTCTCGCGGCCGATCGGCGAGGTGCTGCGCGAGGCCGAGAAGCTGGTCAAGGCCGGCGTCAGGGAACTGCTGGTGATCTCGCAGGACACCAGCGCCTACGGCCTCGACATCAAGTACCAGCCCTCGCTCTGGCAGGATCGCGAGGTGCGGACCCGCTTCTTCGAGCTGGCGCGCGAGCTCGGCCGGATGGGCGTCTGGGTCAGGCTCCACTATGTCTACCCTTACCCGCATGTCGACGAGGTCATCCCGCTGATGCAGGAGGGGCTGGTGCTACCCTATCTCGACATCCCCTTCCAGCACGCGTCTCCCAATGTTCTCAAGGCGATGAAGCGGCCGGCCCATCAGGATCGGACGCTCGAGCGCATCGCGAAATGGCGCGGCATCTGCCCCGATCTCGCGATCCGCTCGACCTTTATCGTCGGTTTTCCGGGCGAGACCGAGGACGACGTGCAGTTTCTGCTCGACTGGCTGAAGGAAGCCAAGCTCGAGCGCGTCGGCGCCTTCAAATACGAACCGGTCAAGGGTGCGCCGGCCAACGATCTCGGCCTGCCCCTTGTTCCGGAGGAGGAGAAGGAAGCGCGCTGGCACCGCTTCATGAAGGCGCAGGCCGAGATCTCGACCCGCATCGTCAGGGGCCGCGTCGGCAAGCGCATCCCCGTCATCATCGACGAGGCGGGGCCGACGGTCGCCAAGGGCCGCTCGAAATGGGATGCGCCCGAGATCGACGGAAACGTCTATGTGGCGAGCCGCCGGCCGCTGCGCGCCGGCGACATCGTCACGGTCAAGATCGAGCGAGCCGACGCCTATGATCTGCACGGCGTCGCCGTCTAGTGGCGATTCAGCGCATCCCGCCCTGCGGATCGCAGGCATAACCGACGACCACGCCATAAGCGTTGCGTCGCGCCAGCACGCTGTCGCCGCCGCAGCGCTCGAAGACAGGTTCGATCTCTGGCCGCCCCGGCCGACGGCGGGGCGGCGGCGGCTCGTTGCAGGCATGGGTGATGCAGTCGTTGGGGCTGGCCCGGCGGCGTTCGACCGCGCGCGTCAGGCGTGCCTTCTCGTGCTCCTTCAGCAGGAACTCGATCGTGCCGGAATCGCCGCCGCCGCCGTTGCCGCCGGGACCGCCGGAGCCGCCATCGCCGCCGCCCCGGCCGTTGCCGCCGCCCTGCTGGGCGAGCGCGACCGTCGAAATGGTGAGCGAGGCCAGCAACAGCCCCGCGATGCGCATGGTCCGGTTCATGACCGATCTCCCGAATGAGGGCCAGCACGTGCTGGCATTCATTCGTCGCCGGCCGGCGGAGACAGGTTCAAAGCCGTAGGCGTCTTTCTGCGCTCAGGCTGACGCGGCGCGTCGAGGGATGATCCTGCGGCCAAGCCACCAGCCGAAGCGCTGCGCCAGCATCGCGAGGGCGAGCGCATAGCCGAGAACCGCGAACAGCCAACCCAGCGCGCTCAGGCTGAACGCGCCGACCACCAGAGCGCCGCGTCCGAGCACCTTCAGCGTCGCACGCATGGTCGAAGGCTTGGCCGCGCCAAGTTTCGCCGCCTTGCGCAGGTCGCCGGCGTCCTCCGCCACGGCGAGCACCTGCCGCACGCCGCGCTGCCCGCCGCGCGCATAGATCGTCCCGGCGTCCTGGCCGAGATCGGCGAGGCGCGTCAGCGCGGCCGGGCGGATGATGCCGCCGGCGGCCGCGCGTGTCGCCGCCAGATCGAGCCTTGCGGCGGCCGAAAGCCCGGCCGTCAGCGCGGGCCGATCGACGGCGTCGATCGCCAGCCGCCCGAGACTGGCGCTGAGAGCGGGCGAGAGCAGTTTCGCCCGGCTTGCGCCCTTGACCAGGCTCAGCCCATTGCGGGCCGGCAAGCCGCCGCCGAGGCTGACCCAGGTGGCGGCGCTGAGCGCTAGCCCCGCCGCCGCAAACGCGAGCACGGTCGGGTCAGCCGCCTCGCCGCCGAGCCATTTGCGGCCCTCGACCGCGAGATCGCGCAAATCGCCGAAGCCGATGACGTCTCCGGCCAATGCGCCTGCGAAGCCCGCCTCGCTCTCGCGCTCTCCGGCGAGAAAGCCCTGGCCGAAATCGGAGACGGCGCGCATCACCGCGCCGTCCTTCAGGGCAGCGAGCCGGGCGTGCTGGTCAGAGCTGATGGCGAGCCCGCGTTCGCGCGACAGCGCGACGAAGCTGTCAACGAGGTCCGCATCGCGCGCCGCGATCGCGGCCTCGACCTCGGCGGACAGGCGCGCCTGCGTCAGCGCCTCGTCGAGGCGCAAGGCCGACAGCGCGACGGGATCATCCGCCGCCCAATGCAACTGCCAGTGCCGCCACGCGGGCGGCGCGACGTATAGCCCGGCGCCGGTCAGGCCCGGCAGCAGGATCAGCGTCAGCAGCAGCGATCGGATGCGCAAAATGCCAGCCCCTGAAACGAAAGCCGCGTCCGGCGATCGACCAGACGCGGCTCTGTCTTAGCGAGGAATTCGGGCGGGAATGGCGCAAGGCGCCGCATCGCCGACGATCAGGGGAGCAGCACGGTCGAGCCCGTGGTGCCACGCCCTTCGAGCGCGCGATGGGCATTGGCCGCGTCCGTCAGCGCGAAGGTCGCGTTGACCGGCACCGTGACCTTGCCGCTTGCGACCGTGGCGAACAGGTTCGCCGCCATCTCGACCATTGTGTCGCGCTTGGCGATATGGGTGAACAGCGTCGGCCGCGTCACGTAGAGCGAACCCTTCGGCCCCAGCAGGCCGAGATTGAACGGCTCGACCGCGCCCGATGCATTGCCGAAGCTCGCCAGCACGCCGAAGGGCCGAAGGCAGTCGAGTGATTTGATGAACGTGTCTTTGCCGACCCCGTCATAGACCACGTCGCAGAGCTTGCCGCCGGTGATCTCCTTCACCCGGGCGACGAAGTCCTCCTCGCGATAGAGGATGGTGTGGTGCGCGCCATGGGCCTTTGCGAGGTCGGCCTTGTCCTGCGAGCCGACGGTGCCGATGACGGTCGCGCCCAGCGCCTTGCCCCATTGGCAGAGGATCAGCCCGGTGCCCCCAGCCGCCGCATGGACGAGGATGGTGTCGCCCGGTGAGACCTTGAAGGTGCGGTGCAGCAGGTATTCCGCCGTCATGCCCTTCAGCATCATCGAGGCGGCGGCTTCATATGAGACGGCCTCGGGCAGCGCCACCACGGACGTTGCCGCCACGATGCGCTCCTCGGCATAGGAGCCGAGCGTGGCGACATAGGCGACGCGGTCTCCCGGCTTGAACTCGCTGACGTTGGGGCCGACGGCAAGCACCTCGCCCGCGCCCTCGTTGCCGGGCACGAAGGGCATCTGCGGAGCGGGATAAAGCCCGCTGCGGAAATAGGTGTCGATGAAATTCAGGCCGATCGCCCGGTTCCTGACCAGCACTTCGCCCGGACCCGGCGCGGGCAAGGTGATGTCCTCGACCTGCAGAACCTCGGGGCCGCCGGTCTTGTGAACGCGGATGGCTTTGACCATGTCTGAAACTCCCTGTCGTGAGGGCTGGACCATAGGGACATGAGCGTGGTCCGCGCAACGGGTCACATGCCGCAGAGCCGAAGACCCGTCTGTCTGCGACCCGGATGAAGGCTGCGGCGAGCGGCGCAGTGGTCAAGCCCGCGCGCATCGGCTAGCCAAGCGCGATGAGCACGCGCCAGCAGGATGAGGTCGAGATCGCCATCGTCGGCGCGGGCGCAGCGGGTCTCGTCGCGGCGCTGGCGCTGGCGCAGGACGGACGCAAAGTCGCGCTGCTCGGCCCTGCGAGCGCGCCCCGCGACGGGCGCACGGTCGCCCTGCTCGACGCCTCCTGGCGGCTGCTCGACGAACTCGGCCTGATGGCGGCGCTTGCCGACAAGGCCGCGCCGCTTTCGACGATGCGGATCGTCGACGATACCGGGAGCCTGTTCCGCCAGCCGCCGGTCGAGTTCCGCGCCTCGGAGGTCGGGCTCGAGGCCTTTGGCTGGAACGTCGAGAACGCGGAACTGGTCGCGGCCTTGGCCGCGCGGGCGCAAGAGGGCGGCGCGATCCGGATGGTCCCGGCGCTAGTCTCCTCCCTAGTGGCCGAGAATGGCGGCGTCACCCTGTTCGGCGAGGGTCTTGCTCCGCTTCGGGCGCGGCTCGTGGTGGGCGCTGACGGACGGCGCTCGCAGGTGCGCGCGGCGGCCGGGATCGCGGCACGCGACTGGAGCTATCCGCAGGTCGCGCTGACCGCCATCTTCAGCCACCGTCGCGACCACCGCGATGTCTCGACAGAGTTTCACACCCGCGCCGGGCCCTGCACGCTGGTGCCGTTGCCGGGTTGCCGCTCCTCGCTGGTCTGGATGCTGGCGCCGGCCGAGGCCGAGGCGGTTGCGGCGCTTGACGACGCCGCCTTCGCCCGGCGGGTCGAGACGCAGACCCATTCGGCGCTCGGCGCGCTGACGCTGGACGGCCCGCGCGGCCGCGCGCCGATGACGGGGCTCTCTGTCGAACGTTTCGCCGCCGGCCGGATGGCGCTGATCGGCGAGGCGGCGCATGTCTTCCCGCCGATCGGCGCGCAGGGCCTCAATCTCGGCCTGCGCGACGTCGCGGCCTTGCGCGAGGCTCTGCGGGGCAAGGACGATCCCGGCTCCGACGACGTGATGAAGGCCTATGATTCAGCCAGGCAGTCCGATGTGCGCCTGCGCACCGGGGCGGTCGATGCGCTGAACCGGACGCTGCTGACAGATTTGATGCCGGCCGACCTCTTGCGCGGCGCGGGACTACTCGCGCTCTCGCGCATCGGTCCGCTGCGGCGGTTCGTGATGCGGCAGGGGCTCGCCGGCGGAACGCGCTAGCCTTCGCCCAGCACGGCCTTCGTCTGCGCGCCGCTCGCCGGAACGTCGCGCATGGCGTCGGCCTGTTCGCGAAACACCGGGGCGAGCGGCAGCGGCGTCGAGACGATGCGCCGCCCGCCCGGTTCCTGCGCCTGCGCGTCGAACAGACCGCGCGCGGTCATGTGCGGGTCGGATGCGGCCTCCGCCAGCGTGCGAACGACGGTGCAGCAGCAATCGCGCGGCTCAAGAAGGCTGCGCCAATGCGCGGCCGGCTGGCTCGCGATGATTCCGGCGATCGCGGCGTAGGTGGCCTGCGGGTCGCCGCGATCGTCGCGCAGAGCCGGGTCAAGCGCGATTGCCTCGCAGAAAGTCTCCCAGAATTTCGGCTCCAGCGCGCCGACGGCGAGAAACCAGCCATCCTGCGTCGCATACAGGCCGTAGCGCGGACTGCCCCCCGTCAAAAGCCCCTCCCCGCCTTCGGGATAGCGGCCGAAAGCCTGCCCCTGAGCAAGCCCGTACCAGGCGAAGCTCGCCATCGCGTCGGTCATGGCGATGTCGAGATGGCAGCCTTCGCCGGTGCGGTCGCGCTGGCGCAGCGCCAGCAGGATGTTCATCACCGCCGGAAAGGCCCCTCCGGCGATGTCTGCGACGAGCGGCGGCGGCAGCGGCGTAGGCGCGCCTCGCGCCAGCGACTGGCCCAGCAGCCCGCCGATCGCCTGATAGTTGATGTCGTGCCCGGCCTCCTGCGCGCGCGGGCCGGACTGGCCATAGCCGCTGATCGAGCAATAGATCAGACGCGGGTTGAGCAGCGTGAGCGCCTCGAAACCGAAGCCCAGCCGCGCCATCACGCCAGGCCTGAACTGTTCGACGAGAATGTCGGCCCGTTCGATCAACGGGGTCAGTCGCGCCAGCGCCTCGGGCGATTTGAGGTCGATCTCGACGCTTTCCTTGCCGCGATTGAGCACCGCAAAGGGCGCGGACGTCTCGCCGAAGCGTGGCGGGAAGCGGCGCATGTCCTCGCCGCCCGGCCGCTCGACACGGATCACGCGGGCGCCGGCCTCGGCCAGGAACAGGCTCGCCATCGGGCCGGGCAGCAATGTCGAGAAATCGAGGACAGTGAGGTCGTCCAGAGGCAGCATCGGCGACTCGCAACGCCTCGGGCGGCAGCCTCCGGCTGGATCAGGGGAACAGGTCGACGGTCATCCTGCCCGTCTTCACCAGCCACAGGAAGCCCGTCAGCGTCACCATCGAGACGAGCGTGCCGACGAGGATGCAGGCCGAGGCGCGCTCGACGCCGACCTTGTACTGGGTCGAGATCACGAAGATGTTCAGCGCCGGCGGCAGTGCGGCCATGATGACGGCGGCGAAGATCCAGTTGTCGGGAAAGTTGCCGAGCGCCGAGAGCAGCACCCAGACCAGCAGCGGGTGCAGCACCAGCTTGATGATAACGAGCAGCGGCACCTCGCCCGGCATCGCCTTCAGCGGCCGAAGGGCCACGGTGACGCCGAGCAGGAACAGCGCGCAAGGCGCGGCGGCCTGCGAGAGCCAGAGCGTCATCTTGTCGATCGCAGTCGGCAACTGGACCTGCCCATAGGCCGCGACGACGCCCAGCACCGTGGCGATGTTGAAGGGATGGGTCACGACCTTCCAGGCGACATCGGCGGCCGTAGCCAGCAGGCTCTTCTTCTCGACGCCGGCGATCGCCATCAGGAACGGGATCAGCGAGAACAGCAGGATGTTGTCGAAGACGAAGATCAGCACGACCGGCGCGCTGGCCGAGGGCCCGAGCGCGGCCAGGATCAGTGGCGGACCCATATAGCCGATATTGGAGTATGAGCCGGCGACGCCCTGCATCACCGATTGGGGCATGTCGCCCCGGGTGAATTTCAGGCCGATCGCGAAGGAGAGCGCGAAGGCGCAATAGGTCGAGAGCGTGGTCGCCACGACGAAGCCCCAATTGCTGAGTTCCGAGAGCGGCTTGTCGGCGATCAGCCGGTAGAACAGGCAGGGCAGCGCGATGAAGATCAGGAAATACTGCAGCCAGGCCAGCCCCTCCTCGGGCAGCCGCTTGTAGCGGCCGATGGCGAAGCCGAGCAGGATCAACCCGAAGAAGGGCGCGACCAGATTGAACAGGTTGGCGAGATCGGCCATGCGGGCGGGGAAACCTTGGGCTTAAGCTCTGGATCCGGCTGATGGGCCGCGCTTGGGCCGGGATTTGTCAGGACGTGAAGGGCGTTTAGCCGCTTCCCGCAACGCTGCAAAGCGCAAGGGCGCTGACCTGCCAGCCCGCGCACGCAGACTCACGACTTCTGTCCTAGGATTTTGCACCTAACTGGCGGCTAGGTTCAAAATCGCGATATTATACTTGACGTACCCACGAAAAAGGATAGAATGCTGACATTAGGAGATTAGTCCGATGTCGTCGATCCTTTCTGAGCCTCACTTCCACAACGAAGAAGCCGCTTACGCCTTCGTCGAGGCCCGCATCTGGCCGGAAGGTGCCGTTTGCCCTCACTGCGGCGGCTTCGAGCGAATCGGCAAGATGGGCGGCAAAAGCACCCGGATCGGCACCTACAAGTGCTACCAGTGCCGCAAGCCCTTCACCGTGAAGGTCGGCACCGTTTTCGAGGCCAGCCACGTCCCGATGCACCTTTGGCTCCAGGCGATGTTCCTGCTATCTTCGAGCAAGAAGGGCATCAGCGCTAACCAGCTCCACCGCACCCTTGGCGTCACTCTGAAAACCGCATGGTTCATGGCTCACCGCGTTCGCGAGGCTATGCGCCTTGTCGGCTTCGAGCCGATGGGCGGGGCCGGCTCGATCGTCGAGGCTGACGAGACCTACTTTGGCGACAAGGAACACGTCACCAAGCGCACTAAGAAGGGCAAGAGCGGGCTTAGCGGCAAGCGCGCCATCATCGCTCTGGTCGAGCGCGGCGGAAGCGCCCGCACCTTCTTCGTCGAGCGCGCTGACAAGGACACCGTAACCAGCATCGTATCCGCGAACATCGCGCGTGAGAGCCGCCTGATGACCGACGAGAGCAAGCTGTACGGCAGCGCTCTGGACCACGTCGATTCACATGAGGCCGTGCGGCACGCGAGCGGCGAATATGCCCGGGGCGACGTCAACACCAACACTGTCGAGGGCTATTTCAGCGTCTTCAAGCGCGGCATGAAGGGCATCTATCAGCACTGCTCCGAGAAGCACCTTCACCGCTACCTGTCTGAGTACGATTTCCGCTACAATAACCGCGTCGCGCTCGGCGTGAACGATATCGCCCGAACCGACGCGGCCATTCGCGGCATCGTCGGCAAGCGTCTCACCTATCGAACGATTAACTGAGGGGCCAAAGCCCTATGCCATCAAAGCAAAAGCCAAAGGCTACAAAGCCAAAAGACGACGCTAAGGCCCAATCCGAGCGGTTCATTGAAACCGCTCGGATGCTCGGCGTAGACGAAACAGGGAAGGCTTTTGATGAGGCCGTGGGTAAAATTTTGAAAGCACGCCAGCCGACTAGCTAGTAAGGGCGGCGGCGGCCCCGTCTTTGTCTCGATTGCTGTTGCATATCGGGTGAACCCAACGCCCGTTCCTAGAGTGGGATGAACCGCCATCCGCTTTCTTTGTGCTATGGTCGACAACTTTGCCGTTCGGGTGAAGGAGACCGCGGCAAAGCGGGCAACGCGAGACGTGTTTGAGATCGTCAAGCGAGACGGCGTTTTTGGCGCTGGAACTGAACTTGCGGCCCAGACCTTCGTCTTCTTCCGGCTCCACATCGGGGGCGGCGAGGCGTGGAAATTCGCCTTTCAGTACTTCCCACGATGAAGCCTGGCTCTTGCCCTCGGCCAGCAAATCAACCGTTCGGTCTAGGATATTTAGAGCTTTCCGCCGGTTGCGTGTTCCGGTCCCCAGCTTGTTGACCGCAGGTTTTACTATATCGGGATGCTCAAGAATCATACTTTCAAACTCGCCACGCACCTTTCTGAAACGGTCTAGTCGTCCGGTGGTTTCTAGAGACAGAGCCCAAGCTACAATGTTCAATAGCGCGGCAGATTGAAAATTACCGTTAGACGTATAGCAATAAAGTGCAGGGTGCAGACCTAAAGAAAAAGCCTGATTTGATAATACATATTGAATGACCTTTTTTGTCCTCTTGAGATAGTTAAGCGTTTGCTCCCCAATCTCGTCATTCAATAGCTGCTCGTCGGTCTCCTTCCCTTTTCTGGTTGAGTCTGCCACCGGCAACTTGTTCGCTATGGCGACGAGGTCAAACGCCATGGCCTGCTGCCGGTTCTGTGGACGGTCGGTTAGGCTAATCCGACCTTCTTTTCG
>LSIB01000056.1 GCA_001556025.1 Rhizobiales bacterium CCH3-A5 | reverse complement strand
GGAACAGTGGCCGGTTAATTATTGGATTACCCGGCCGGTCGCGTCGGAATCTGCACCTTCGACATCACGGCGAGCAGCATCGGCATCTTCGCGCCGAAGTAAGCGCGGCATTCCACGCGTCGATCGACGAGGGCCGCTCTCCGGAGCGGCCCTTTCGCGTTTCGGAAGCGTCGCGCCTCAGCTTTCCAGCGCCTTGGCGACGCGGCGCATCATCGCGCCGACGAGATCACATTCGGCGTCGCTCAGCACCTCCATCATCGCCTCGATCCGCGCGACATGGATCGCCATGGCCTTGCGGGTCAAAGTCTCGCCGTCGGGCGTCAGCCAGAGCCTTCTGACCCGGCGATCTGTCTCGTCGCCCTGGCGCAGGATCAGCTCGCGGCGCTCCAGCTCGGGCAGCAGCATGCTCATGGCGCTGCGGCCGACGAAGAGCTTTTCCGCCAGCGCCTGCTGCGTCAGCCCCGGCGCATGGAAGATGTTGGCCAGCACGTCGTAATGCGCAAGCTGGATGCCGAGCGGCGCCAGAGCCTCGGTGAAGGCCTTCTTCCAAAGCGCGTGGACACGCGCCACCGCGATCCAGTTGTGGAAGCGCGGCAGGTCCCAGGGCAGGCGCTGCGCCTGCGGCTGCGTGGCCGATTCAGCCCCTTGCTTTTTGTTCATGGTTGAACATACTTGTTCAGCATTGAACGAAATCGAGGTTTCGCCATGTCTGGTGCCGCACTCCGTCTGTTCCGGCCGCTGGTCGGGGTCACGAGTCTGATTGCGCCGGGGCCCGTCGGCCGCCTTGCCTTCAGGGCTTTCTGCACGCCCCCGCGCCAAAAGCAGGAAAACGCCAATCGCAACCCTGCCGTCAAGTCCGCCTCAGCGCGACTGGCGGGAGGGCGGCCCATCGCGATCCCGTTTCCCTGCGGCTCGGTCGCGGCCTATGTCTTCGAGGCGGCGACGCCAGCCGTTCCGCCGGCGCAAACACGGACCGTCATCCTCGTGCATGGCTGGAGCGGCCGAGCCGCCTACATGACCGCCTTCGTGGCGCCGCTGGTCGAGGCGGGTTTTCGCGTCGTCGCCTTCGACCTCCCCGCGCATGGAGAATCGACCGGCAGCGAGCTCAACATCCCGATCGGCGTCGCGAGCCTGACGGCGGTCGCGCGGGCCTTCGCGCCGGTTCATGCGCTGGTGACGCATTCCTTCGGCGGTTCGATCGCGCTTGCCGCGCTCGCCGGCACAGTGCCGGGCCAGTCGCGCGTCAAGGCGGACAAGCTCGCCATGATCGCCGCGCCGTCCTCGATGGCAGGCGTCACGCGCCGCTTCGGTTCCACGATCGGGCTTGGCGCGCGTGGCCAACGGGCGCTGGAGCGCCGCATCCATGTCGTCGCAGGCGCGCCGGTCGAGGCGTTCGAGGGCCGCGCGCAACTGGCTGCGCTGCGGCTGCCGACACTGGTGCTGCATTGCCGGGACGATCGTGAACTGGGGCTGGAGAACGCGCAGGACCTGGCGGCGGCGGGCGATTTCGTCCGACTGGAGACGCTGGCCGGGCTCGGCCACCGCCGCATCCTGCAGGGGAAGGCGGCGATCCGCGCGGTGGCGGATTTTGTTGTCGGCTGAGTTCATCAGAACGGCGACGATGGATCGCGTCCTCTCGTCATTGCGAGCATAAGCGAAGCAATCCAGCGTTTATTTCTACGCTTGCTGGATTGCTTCGCTTCGCTCGCAATGACGGTGAAGCTAAGTTCATCGAACGTGAGCAGGCAGCTCAGACCCAGCCCATCAGTTCCCTCTGCACCACCTCGGTGATGGCGCGCATGCCCTCCTCGGAGTCGTTCAGGCAGGGCAGATAGGCGAAGTGCTCGCCGCCATGTTCGAGGAAGATCTCGCGGTTTTCCACGTCGAGCTCTTCCAGAGTCTCAAGGCAGTCGGCCGAGAAGCCGGGCGCGACGATGGCGAGCGATTTCGTGCCGGCCTCGGCCAGCGCCTTGACGGTCTCGTCGGTATAGGGCTGCAGCCATTCGGCCGGGCCGAAGCGCGACTGGAAGGTGAGCTTGAAGCGCTCCGGCGGCAGGCCGAGTTCCTCGCGCAGCAACCGCCAGGTCTTGGCGCACTGGCAGTGATAGGGGTCGCCCTTGAGCAGGTATTCCTTCGGCATGCCGTGGAAGGAGCAGAGGATCACCTCGGGTTCGAAATCGAGCTTCGCCAGTTCGCCGCGCATCGAATCGGCCAGAGCCCGGATATAGACCGGGTCGTCGTGATAGGGCGGCGCGACGCGCACCGCAGGCTGCCAGCGCATCTCCATCAGCGCCCGAAAGGCCTGGTCGCAGGCCGTCGCCGAAGTCGGCGCGGCATATTGCGGATAGAGCGGCACGAGCAGGATGCGGTCGCAGCCCTGCGCCAGCAGTGCGTCGAGCCGGCTCTTCACGTCGGGGAAGCCGTAGCGCATCGCCCAGTCGAAGACGACACGCTCTCCGGTCAGGGGTTTAAGCCGCGCCTCGAGCTGTTCGGTCTGCGAGCGGGTGATGGTCTTGAGCGGGCCCTCGTCGCGCTCATTGTTCCAGATCGAGGCGTAGTCCTTGCCCTTCTTGCCCGGGCGCAGTGTCAGGATGACGAGGTTCAGCAACGGCCACCAGATCCAGCGCGACGTTTCGATGACGCGGCGGTCGGACAGGAACTCCTTGAGATAGGCGCGCATCGGCCAGTATGAGGTGCCCTCCGGCGTGCCGAGATTCATCAGCAGAACGCCGATGCGCCCGGCCCTGACCGGCGGGTGGTCGGATGGCAGCTTCACGGCGCGCATGTCCGTGGCCGGCTTGGTCTCGACTGTCATGGTGTCAGGGTTCCTTTCCTCGTGATTTAGACGAGTTCCGGGTTTCGTCCAGTCATTGCGCGCCCATGCGGCGGGGGTGCGACATCGCATGACGGGGCCGCAAACAGCCATGCTCCGGGCTGGTCATCGCAGCACGGCTCTTGCTAGTCTGTAGCGGTTCTCGAAAAGAAGGTTCGCCCGATGAGCAAGCTCACACGCCGAAACGCGCTTGGCGTCATCGCCGCGCCGGCCGCGCTCGCCGCCACCGCACCCGTGGCGGTCGCCCAGACGCCGGCGCCGGCTTTCACTCTGCTGCTGGTCAACGACATCTACAAGATGAGCGACGACAAGGGCAAAGGCGGTTTCGCGCGCGCGGCCGGCATCGCGAAGGCAGAGCGCGCAAAGGGCGTGCCGCTGCTGTTTTGCCATGCCGGCGACTGCTACTCGCCCTCGCTGATGTCGGGCTTCGACCAGGGCGCGCATATTGTCGCGATGCAGAACAAGATGGGCATCGACGTCTTCGTTCCGGGCAATCACGAGTTCGATTTCGGCAAGGCGAACTATCTCAAGCTGACCGCCGCGCAAAGCTACCCGACCTTCGCCGCCAATCTGCGCGACGCCGCGGGCCAGCCTTTGCCCGGTCACAAGGACTCGGCCATTTTCGAACTGGGTCCGGTCAAGGTCGGCGTCATCGGCACGACCTTCGACCCGACGCCGCAGCTCTCCAATCCCGGTGACCTGAAATTCTCCTCGACCATGGAGGCGCTGCGGCGCGAGGCGCGGGCGCTGAAGACGCAAGGGGCAGACATCCTTGTCGCCGTGGTCCATGCCGACCGCGCGACCGACAACGAGATCGTGCGTTCGCGCGTCGTCGACATCCTGCTGACCGGCCACGACCACGACCTCGCCATCGCCTATGACGGCAAGGTGGTGATGGTGGAGTCCAACGAGGAGGGCAATTACGTCACCGCGATCGATATCGCCGTCACTGTGACAGGCGAGGGAGCGGCCCGTCGCGTCGCCTGGACGCCAACCTTCCGCGTCAATGATTCCAGAGCGGCGACGCCCGATCCGGAGGTTGTCGCGATCGTGAAGGGCTATGAGGCGGAGCTTTCCAAGGAACTCGACATCGACGTCGCGACGCTGGCCGCACCGCTCGATTCGCGCACCGGCGTGATCCGGACTCAGGAGAGCGCGATCGGCAACCTGATCGCCGACGCGATCAGGGCCTCGACGGGCGCGCAGCTTGCGATCACCAATGCCGGCGGCATCCGCGCCAACAAGCAATATGCCGCTGGCCAGAAGCTGACGCGGCGCGACGTGCTGAGCGAACTGCCCTTCGGCAACGCGACCGTGATGGTCGAGATCACCGGCAAGGACGTCAAGGACGCGCTCGAGAACGGCCTGCGCGACGCGCCGCAGGGCGCGGGGCGCTTCCCGGTCGTCTCCGGCCTCGCATTCGAGGCCGATCTGAAGCAGCCGCAGGGCTCGCGCGTCACGGCGGTGACGGTCGATGGCAAGCCGATCGACATGGCCGGCAAATACACCGTCGCCTCGAACAATTTCATGCTGGAGGGCGGCGACGGCTACACCGCGCTCGGCCGCGGCAGGACGCTGATCGGCCTGACCGACGGCAAGCTGATGGCCAACGAGGTCATGGTCTATCTGCGCAAGCTCGGCACGGTCGATGCCAAGGTCGAAGGGCGGGCCGTGCTGAAGTGAAGGCTCGCCGCGCGTGGGCGGCCGCTACCGGAAGGCGCTCGAGGCCTTCCTCGCCTCGCCGGCTGCTGCGGGCTGGCGCGAGCTTGGGGTCTTCGCCGACGGCGCGGCGGCGCGGGCGGCGGACGCCGTCGATGCCGATGCTGCAAGCGGCGCGGTCGTCGCGCCATCTCCCGAACAAGCCTTTGCCGCGCTGTCGTTGACGCCACTGGAGAGCGTCCGCGTCGTCATTCTGGGACAGGACCCCTATCCGACGCCGGGCAACGCCAACGGGCTCGCCTTCTCCTATGTCGGCGGGCCGCGCCTGCCAAAGTCGCTGGTCAACATCTATCGCGAACTGGCTGACGATCTCGGCCGCCCAGTCCTGCGCGATGGCGATCTGTCGGACTGGGCCCGCGATGGCGTGCTGCTGCTCAACACCGCGCTGACCGTGCGCGAGGGGGCGAGCCAGGCCGGGTCGCATCTGCGGCTGGGCTGGGGCGCGGTGACGGATGCGGTGATCGCGCATGTCTCACGGAGCCGGCCCCATGTCGTCTTCATTCTCTGGGGCAATCCTGCTCAAGCGAAGCGGGCGCTGATCGACGAGAGCAAGCATCTGGTGATCTCGAGCCCGCACCCCTCGCCGCTCTCGGCGCATCGTGGATTTTTCGGGTCGAAGCCGTTTTCGAAAGCGAATGCGTGGTTGGCGGGTAGGGGTGAAGAGGAGATCGCCTGGTGAGTCCGGCACGAGGAACCCCCCTCCTTGAAGGAGAGGGGTTCTTCCAGTGCCCCCTTCGGATAGGCCGCTCTCACCCCACCGGCCGCTCGTCGGCGATGACCTTGCCGTCATTGGGCAGCGCGCCGAGCGGCAGGACTTCCACCCGGCCCTTCAGCTTGGTGACCTGCTGCAAAGTGGACGAGACCGCGTCGATAAGGCCTGCCGGTTCGGCATAGATCTCGGCGCGCAAGGTCATGGTGTCGACTTCGTCCGCTCGGCCGACGACGAGCCGCAGTTTGGCGATCTCGGCATGGCGGCGGGCGATCTCGGCGACCTGTTCGGGCCGCACGAACATGCCCTTGATCTTGGCGGTCTGGTCGGCGCGGCCCATCCAGCCCCTGATCCGGCTGTTGGTGCGCCCGCAGGCGCTGAGGCCCGGCATGATCGCGGTGAGATCGCCGACGGCGAGCCTGATCTGGGGATGGTGCGGATCGAGATTGGTGATGACGATCTCGCCGACCTCGCCCTCGGCGACGGGATCGCCCGTGCCAGGGCGGACGATCTCGACGATCAGGTTCTCGTTCAAGACGAGCCCTTCGCGCGCCGACGTCTCATAGGCGATGACGCCGACATCGGCTGTTGCATAGAGCTGGAAAGCGTCGACGCCGCGCTCGCGCACCCAGGCCTGCAGCGAGGGGGGGAAGGCCGCGCCCGAGACGACCGCGCGCCTGATGCAGGAGATGTCGACGCCACGCGCCTGCGCGGCCTCGATCAGAATCTTGAGGAAATCGGGCGTGCCCGCATAGCAGGAGGGACGATAGGCGGCGATCACCTCCATCTGCTGCTCGGTATTGCCGGGGCCGGCCGGAATGACGGCGCAGCCGAGCGCGCGGGCGGCCGAATCCATGATAAAGCCGCCGGGAGTCAGGTGGTAGCCGAAGGTGTTCAGCACCACGTCCCCGGCGCGGAAGCCGGCGGCATAAAGCCCGCGCGCCGCGCCCCAGGGGTCGCTGCCCGTGCCTTCCGGCTCGAAGATCGGGCCGGGCGAGGTGAAGAGCCGGCCGAACGAGCCAAGCGATGCCGAGACGAAGCCGCCGAAGGGCAAAGCCTGCTTCTGCAGCGCCGGCATGTCGGCCTTGCGCAGGATCGGCAGCGTCGCGAGCGCCTTGCGGTCGATGATGGCGGCCGGATCGATGCCACCGAGATGAGCGGCATAACCCGGCGTCGCCAGTGCGGCGGCCAGCACCGCCGGCAGGCGGGTGAACAGATCGGTTTCGCGCGCCTGCGGCGAAAGGGTTTCGCGCTCGTCGTGGTGCTCGCTCATCTGTCCTGTCCTTGAGACGCCGCGGTGGGGCGGCTTCAGCGGATGATGCGCAGGATGCGCAAAAAGTTCAGGAGCCCGATCAGGGCCCCGGCGACATAGGTGAAGGCGGCGGCGCGCAGCACGCCGCGCGCGGCTGGCAGGTCGGTCTCCGCGAGATAGCCGTCGCCGGCCAGGATCGGCAGCGCCTTGCCGAAGCTGGCGTCGAGCTCCAGCGGCAGCGTCACCAGATGCACGACGAGGCCGATGCCGAGCAGCGCGATGGCGAGCCCGAACTGGACCAGTCCGACCATCGGCGCGCGCGTGACGATGGCGACGAGCGGCGCGGTCAGCAGGATCGCCATGGCGATCTTGTCGAAGACCGACAGAAAGCGCGCCAGAGCGGTGCGCCAGGCGAACAATGCGCTGCCCTGCGCATGCTGGATCGCATGGGCCACCTCATGGGCGGCGACCGCGACCGCCGTGATCGAACGGCCGTCATGGTTTTCCGTCGACAGTCGCACGGCGCGGGCGTCCGGGTCGTAATGATCGCCGGCCGGGGTCGTCTCGACCGTCACCGCCTGAAGCTGGTAGCGGTCGAGCAGGTGGCGCGCCAGTTCGCCGCCGGTGCCGGGCAGATCGGGCCGTGGCGCTGCATGTCGGCCCATCTCGCGCCGGACCCAGGCCTGCGGCCCGAAGATCAGCAGGATCGCCAGCAGCGCGATCGCGAAGAACAGCACCGGCACCGGACCTGCTCCAAGCGCGGCGTCAGGACAGCCAGCGCTTGCGGCGCTTGTAGCTCTTGACCTCGCGGAACGACTTCTTGTCGCCGTCGGAGACGCCGAGATAGAACTCCTTCACGTCCTCGTTCTCGCGCAGCATCGAGGCCTCGCCGTCCATGACGATGCGGCCGGTCTCCATGATGTAGCCGTATGTGGCGTAGCGCAGCGCCATGTTGGTGTTCTGCTCGGCGACGAGGAAAGACACGTCCTCGTCGGCGTTGAGCCGGCGGACGATCTCAAAAATTTCCTCGACGATCTGCGGCGCGAGCCCCATGGACGGCTCGTCGAGCAGGATCATCTTGGGCTTCGACATCATGGCGCGGCCGACGGCGCACATCTGCTGCTCGCCGCCCGATGTGTAGCCGGCCTGCGCATTGCGGCGCTGTTTCAGACGCGGAAAGAGCTCGTAGATCTTTTCGAGATCGCGCTTGATGGCGGCGTTGCCGTCGCGGCGGGTGAAGGCCCCGGTCAGCAGGTTTTCCTCGATCGAGAGATGGCCGAAACAGTGCCGCCCCTCCATCACCTGGATGCAGCCGCGCCGCACCAGTTCGCTCGGCGACATGCGGTCGACCCGCTCGCCCTCGAACACGATCGAGCCCTTGGTGACCTCGCCGCGCTCGGCCTTGAGCAGGTTCGAGATCGCCTTCAGCGTCGTGGTCTTGCCGGCGCCGTTGGCCCCGAGAATCGCGACGATGCCCTTGCGCGGAACATGCAGCGAGACGCCCTTCAGCACGAGGATGACGTGATCGTAGATCACCTCGATGTTGTTCAGCGACAGGATGTTGTCGCTGGCGGGCGCGGTGGTCGAAGTCTTGTCGAGGGTCGCGGTGGACATGGCGTTTTCCCGGCAGTGGCAGTGGGCAGTCGGCAGTCGGGTAGGCAGCCGGGGTTCCGACTGCCTACTGCCGATTGCCGACTGCTTCAGCTCAGGACGACTTCTCGCAGGCTTCCGCGCGCTTGGGCCAGCCGGTATTCTTCTCGGCATAGTCCTTGGCAGCGGCCTCGATCAGCGGGCGGACCTCCTCCTTGAGAGGCTCCATCCAGTCGCCCTTCTGGGTCCATTTCGTCCCGTCCCACTCGGCGACATAAGCCTTGTTGTGGCCGGAATGGTCGGCGCAGGCGATCTTCACCGCATTGGCGAAGCCGGCCATGCCGAGTTCCTTGAGCCGCGCCTCGGTGATGTTCAGCGTCTCGAGGCCGCGCCGGACATCCTCGCCGGTGACGACCTTCTTGCCGCTGATCTTTTGGGCATTGGCGATCGCCTCGGCCACCAGCATCGAGTTGTAGACGCCGCGGTTGTAGAGGTTCTCGCCGACCTTCTCCTTCGGGGCCAGGCTCTTACCCTTGTCCACGACATGCTTGAGGATGTCCTGGATCACGGGGAAGTTCGAGCCGGCCGCGTTGAAGTTCAGCGACTTGTAGCCCTTGGCCTCCGGTCCGCCGGCACGCGCGTCGTCATCGCCGCCGGCCCACCAGACGCCGACCAGCTTGGCGATCGGGAAGCCGTTCTTGATCGCCTCCTTGACCGCGGTCGGGTTCATCGCGCCCCAGCCCTGGTTGTAGAGATAATCGGGCCGATCGCGCCGGATCGAGAGCCAGAGCGAACCCTGGTTCTGCATGTCGGCTGCGGCGACGGGGTAGAGCTTGACCTCGAAGCCGTATTTCTTGGCCAGCGCCTCCAGAACCGGGATCGGCTCCTTGCCGTAGGGTGCGTCGAGATGGATCAGGCCGAGCTTCTTGCCCTTGAGCTTGTCCATGCCGCCGAGCTCGTTGGCCATATGGCGGACCATGATCGAGGCGCCGTCCCAGTAGGTCAGCGGCGGGATGAAGACCCAGGGAAACTGGCCGCCATCGGCCGAGGCCGAGAGGCCATAGGCCATCGACAGGATCGGGATCTTGTCGATATGCGCGCGCGGAATCGCCGCGAGCGTGGCGCCGGTCGACCAAGGCGAATAGATCACCGTGTTCTTCGACTTGGCCTGTTCGTAACACTCGATCGACTTCTTGGTGTCGTAGCCGGTCTCGCATTCCTCGAAGTTGATCTTCACGCCGCCGATGCCGCCGTCGCGCTCGTTCAGCATGGTGAAATAGTCGCGCATGCCGTCGCCGATCGGCGTGCCGGAGCCAGAGAAGGGCCCGGTCCTGTAGGCGTTGTTGGCGACATAGATCGAATCCTGCGCCATGGCGGGCGAGACGAGCGCGCTGCCGGCGAGAAGCGCGCCCAGCGCCGCTCCCTTCATGATCGTGGTCTTCTTCATCTTGCTTCCTCCGTGGTTGTTTTCCGGTGCGGCGCAGCCGTCGCTCCGTCTCCCTTGCCCGCCGCTTTGCAAATGCCAGCGACAGGTCGTTTGTTGGGCCGCTCTCAATAGGGGAAGGGCCAAGTCCGCAACTTCTGCTTCCCGATCTGCCAGAGCCGCGCGAGGCCGTGCGGCTCCACGATCAGGAAGACGATGATCAGCGCGCCAACGAGCATGAAGGTGACATGCTCGGCGGTCGCGCCCGCCAGCGGAATGCCGATCGCCGGCAGTCCGAACTTCATGATGGTCGGCAGGCTGGCGATGAACGCCGCGCCGAAGAAGGAGCCGATCAGCGAGCCGAGCCCCCCGATGATGATCATGAACAGGATGTTAAAGGAGAGCCGGATCGAGAACACGTCGGCCGCCTCGGCGGTGCCGTACCAGAGGAAAATCATCATCGCGCCG
Source organism: Rhizobiales bacterium CCH3-A5 (assembly GCA_001556025.1). Classification (GTDB taxonomy): domain Bacteria; phylum Pseudomonadota; class Alphaproteobacteria; order Rhizobiales; family Beijerinckiaceae; genus Allobosea. The sequence goes on along the minus strand of LSIB01000056.1, from coordinate 44,065 downwards.
GCGACGCCGCAATAGAAAGACGAGACCGCGAAGGCGAGCAGCTTGGCGTTGAGCAGCTTGATGCCCATCAGTTCGGCGGCGATGTCCATGTCGCGCACCGCCATCCAGGAGCGGCCGAGCCTGCCGTGGACGAGGTTGGAGGCAAACCAGGTCAACACCACGACGAGCACGAGGCAGACGAAGTAGCGCGTTTCCGGGCTGGCCGTCGCGCCGGTGATCGGGATACCGAAGACGCTGCGCAGCGGCACCTCGATGGCGCCCGATGCGTTGTAATTGAACAGCCACGGCACGCGCACGAAGGCCCATTGCAGGAAGAACTGCGCGGCCAGCGTCGCGACCGCGAGGTAAAAGCCCTTGATGCGCAGCGAGGGCAGCCCGAAGAGCACGCCGATGGCAGCCGAGAACAGCCCCGACACCAGGATCAGGACGATGATGTTCACGTTGGGGAAGATTGTCGTCATCTTGTAGCAGGCATAGGCTCCGACGCCCATGAAGGCGGCCGTGCCCAGCGAGATCAGCCCGGTATAGCCGGTCAGGATGTTGAGCCCGATCGCGGCCAGCGAGAACACCAGGAACGGGATCATCACGGTCGTCGTGAAGAAATCGTTGCCGATCAGCGGCACGCCGATGAAGGCGAGCGCGAGGATGACGGCGATGCCGATCCGGTCCTGCCAGATCGGGAACACCGCCATGTCGGCGGAATAGCTCGTCTTGTATTGGCCGGCTTCGCGGTAGAACACGGGCTCAAGCCTCTCAGATGCGTTCGATGATCTTGTCGCCGAACAGGCCCTGCGGCCGGAACAGCAGGAAACCAAGGGCGATGAAATAGGCCAGCCAGCTCTCGATGCCGCCGCCGATCAGCGGGCCCCAGTAGAACTCGCCGACTTTCTCGCCGATGCCGATGATCAGACCGCCGACGATGGCGCCGGGAATCGAGGTGAAACCGCCCAGGATCAGCACCGGAAGCGCCTTCAGCGCCACGATCTCGAGCGCGAAGGACACGTCCGAGCGCGCGCCCCACATGATGCCGGTGATCAGCGCGACGATGCCCGCGGTAAACCAGACGATGACCCAGATCTGGTTCAGCGAGATGCCGACCGAGAGCGCCGCCTTGTGGCTGTCGGCCACCGCCCGCAAGGCCCTGCCGATGCGGGTGTACTGGAAGAAGAGCGCGAGCGCGGCGATCATGATCGAGGCGATGACCGCCGCCGCGATATCGATCTTCTGCAGCGAGACGCGCCCGCCCAGAATGTTCAGGTCGATCGCACCCCTGGGCAGATAGAGTTGCTCCGCGATCATCTGCTTGGGGTTGCCGCCAAAAACGGATTCGCCGAAGCCGATCAGGAAATAGGTGATCCCGAAGGTCGCCATGAACAGGATGATGTCGGGCTGGTTGACCAGCGGGCGCAGCACCACGCGCTCGATCGTCACCGCCAGCACGAACATGACGCCGAGCGTCAGGATCACGGCGAGGAAGGCCGGCACGCCCTTCTCGTGAAGGCCCACAAGCGTCAACGCCGCGAACACCACCATGACGCCCTGGGCAAAATTGAACACGCCCGACGCCTTGAAAATCAGCACGAAACCGAGCGCGATCAGCGCGTAGAGCACGCCGGTGACGAGCCCTTCCCAGATCGTCTGCACGAACAGATCGGGCAGCTCGACCATCTGGACGAAGGGGTCGATCAGGATCTTGTAGGCGGTGCCCGAGCCGTCGAGCCGCGCGGCGAGCATGGCGGCCGCGACGATCGCGGCCAGGATCAGGCCGGCCTTGACCCAGCCATTGGCGAGGAGATTTGGGGCGGGACGCAGGGTGGCATCGCTCATGAGCCTTGTCCTTCAAGCACCGCCCGAGCCACCGTGGTGTGTTTCTGAACGACAGCCATCAGTGCGCCACTCCCAGATAGGCGTCGATGACCTTCTGGTCGGCCTTGACCTCGGCGGGCGTACCGTCGGCGATCTTGCGGCCGTATTCGAGCACGACGACGCGGTCGGAGAGGTCCATCACCACGCCCATGTCGTGCTCGATCAGGGCGATGGTGGTGCCGAACTCGCTGTTCACGTCGAGGATGAAGCGGCACATATCCTCCTTCTCCTCGAGATTCATGCCCGCCATCGGCTCGTCGAGCAGCAAGAGTTCCGGCTCCATGGCGAGCGCGCGGCCGAGTTCCACCCGCTTCTGCAGGCCATAGGGCAGCTTGCCGACAGGCAGCTTGCGGATGTGCTGGATCTGCAGGAAGTCGATGATGTCCTCGACGACCTTGCGGTGCTCGATCTCTTCCGTCATCGCCGGGCCATGGCGCAGGGCCTGCCAGAAGAAGTTCCTGTGCATCTTCAGGGTGCGGCCGGTCATGATGTTGTCGAGCGTCGACATTCCTTTGAACAAGGCGACGTTCTGGAACGTGCGAGCGATGCCGTCTGCCGCCGCCTGATGCGGCTTCACGCGCGGGCGGCGGACGCCCTTATAGGTGATCTGGCCTTCCTGCGGATGGTAGAAGCCGTTGATGCAGTTCAGCATCGAGGTCTTGCCGGCGCCGTTGGGGCCGATGATGGCGCGCACCTCGCCCTTGCGGATGTCGAAGGAGACATCCGTGATAGCCTTCACGCCGCCAAATCGCAGCGAGATATTCTCGACGGCGAGCAGCACCTCGCCCGTCTTCGTCTCGGCCTTGGGCGCGATCGGTTCGCCGGTCAGGTTCATGGCTGTCGCGTTCATGCCGCCCTCGCCGGGGTTGGCGCGGTCGCCGGATAGGTCTTGGCGTCGCGCACCTTGACGTTGGCCGAGATCACGCCCTTGCGGCCATCCTCGAAAGTGACCTCGGTCGAGATCGCGGCGATCTGCGAGCCGTCATAGAGCGCGTTCACGAGTGGCGCGTAGCGCTCGGCGATGAAGCCGCGCCTGACCTTCTGGGTCCGTGTCAGCTCGCCGTCGTCGGCGTCGAGTTCCTTGTGCAGGATGAGGAAGCGCCGGATCTGCGCCCCGCCCATCAGCGGCTCGGCCGCCAGCGAGCGGTTCACCTCGTCGACATGCCTGGCGATCATGTCGTAGACGAGTTCGTGGCCGGCCAGTTCCTGATAGGAGGCGTAGACGACGTTGTTGCGTTCGGCCCAGTTGCCGACGGCCGCCAGGTCGATGTTCAGCGCCACGGTCGCATAGTCGCGGCCTTGGCCGAAGGCGACGACCTCCTTGATGTTGGGATAAAACTTCAGCTTGTTCTCGATGTATTTCGGCGGGAACAGGTCGCCGTTCGAGAGCTTGCCGACATCCTTGGCGCGGTCGATGATCTTGAGGTGGCCGGTCTCGTCGAAGAAGCCGGCGTCGCCGGAGCGGACGAAGCCGTCGGCCGTCATCGTCTCGGCGGTCTTTTCCGGGTCCTTGTAGTAGCCGCCGAAGATCGAGGGCGAGCGGTAGAGCACCTCGCCATTGTCGTCGATCCGGATCTCGACCAGCGGCGCGGGCTTGCCGACCGTGTCGGCCTTGATCTCGCCATCGGGCTGCATGGTGACGTACACGCCGGCTTCGGTCTGGCCGTAGAGCTGCTTCAGGTTGACGCCGATCGAACGGTAGAATCTGAACAGCTCAGGCCCGATCGCCTCGCCCGCCGTGTAGCCGACCTTGATGTTGCTCAGGCCGAACCGGTTGCGCAGCGGCGCGTAGATCAGGAGATCGCCGAGCTTGTAGAGCAGGCGGGCGCCCAGCGGCACGCTCTCGCCGTTGAGGATCTTCTCGCCATGGGTCTTGGCGACGCCGAGGAAATAGTGGAACAGGCGGCGCATCAGCGGGCCGGCGTCCTCCATCCGCACCATGGTCAGCGTCAGCATGGTCTCGAAGACGCGCGGAGGCGCGAAGGCATAGGTGGTGCCGACCTCGCGGCGGTCGTCGATGACGGTCTCCGGCCCTTCCGGGCAGTTGACGCAGAAGCCGGCGATGATGGCCTGGGCATAGGAGAAGACATGATCGCCGACCCAGGCGATCGGCAGATAGGCGATGATCTCGTCGCGCTCGGTCAGGCCGTCGAACTGGCAGCCGATCTCGGCGGCGGTGATGACGTTGAAATGGCTGAGCATGACGCCCTTGGGCCGGCCCGTGGTGCCCGAGGTGTAGAGGATGATGCCGAGGTCGGTGCCCGAGCCCGCCTGCATCTCGCGCTCCAGCGCCTCGCTCGCCTCCGGGCTCGCCTTCAGCGCGGCGGCGCCCGCCGCGATGACGCTGCCGATCTCGTGCAGCTTGCCGTGGTCGTAGTCGCGCAGGCCCCGGGGCTCGTCATAGAGCATGTGGCGCAGATTCGGCAGGCGGTCGGCGATGGAGAGGATCTTGTCGACCTGCTCCTGGTCCTGCACGCAGGCGAAGACCGCCTCGGCATGGTCGAGCACATAGGCCATCTCGTCGGCGACGCTGTCGGCATAGACCGGCACCGGGATCGCGCCGAGCCACTGGGCGGCGGCCATCGACCAGTAGAGTCTGGGCCGGTTGTAGCCGATGATCGCGACCTTCTCGCCGCGCTTCAGCCCGAGATCGGCAAGACCCTTGGCATAGGAGCGGACCTGCTCGGCGACCTGCGCCCAGGTCCAGGACTGCCAGATGCCGAGATCCTTGTGGCGGAACGCAGGCCGCGCGCAGCGCTCGCGCGCATTGCGCAGCAGCAGCTTCGGAAAGGTATCCGCCTGGCCGGCGCTGACGCTTGCCACGATCCTCGATCTCCACCCTGTCCGACCGCGATTTTGTCGCGGTCATTATCCGGGCCGCTCCGGGCCCTTTTCTTCATGCAAGCCTTGCAGCCGCCCATCATCTTCGCAAGGGGGGACTTGACAGACAACTCGCCATTTGGTCGCTATTGTCTTGCAGAGGTCTGCATGGGCGTTTTTGCACGCGATTGTGACTGGGCCGGCGCACCCTCCGCGCCGATGCCAATCCCGTCATTGCGAGCGCAGCGAAGCAATCCAGCGTATCGCGCAACCCTCTGGATTGCTTCGCTGCGCTCGCAAGACGGCAAGGCGCTCAGCCCTCGTAGCGCGCGAGCCGCTCCAGATCCCTGATCGTCACGCTGCCATGGCCGACCTCGAGCAGGCCCAGTGCCTCCAGCTTCGCCAGCCCCTGATTGGCCATCTGCCGCGACATGCCCGCCAGCAGTCCGAGTTCTTCCTGCGAGACGACGAGCGTGCGATCCTGGCCGGGATAGAGCGTCGGGTTGAACAGCCAGGCGAGATTGCGCGCCAGCCGCGCCGTCGCATCGAGTGTGCGGTCGGTCTCGGCGATGGCGATGAACTGGGCCAGGCGCTCGTTGAACTGATGGACGAGGAAGCGGTTGAAGGCTGCTGAATGCTCGAACAGCCACATGAAGGTCGAGCGCCGCATCAAAGCGAGCCTTGTCTCGCGCAGCGCGACGAGTTCGTAGCGGCGCGGCTCGGCCTTGATCACCGTCCCCTCGCCGAACCACGCGCCTGAGCGCATGCCCGCCAGCGTCGCCGATTTTCCGGTCTTCGAGGTCGTCGACATCTTGACCAGCCCCTCGGCGACCCCGGTCCAGGATTCCAGCCTGTCCCCGACATGGCAGATGTTGCTGCCCTTGCCATAGGTCTTCAGGCTGATGCCGCGCCGCGCCTCGTCGAACTCAGGCTGCGTCAGGTCGCGCGACCAGGCGGCAATGGCGCGCAGTTCGTCGGGGGCGATCAAGGTGAGGGTGCGTCCTGAGGGCGGGTCTTCGGGCCAGTATGAGGCGCGCGACCGGAAACTCAAAGAAGGCCATTGGCAACACGAGCATCCACGTCTTCGGCGTAGGGCTCGACGAGCGAAGATGGTGATGGTCGGGACAAGCCCGACCATGACGCGATGGCGAAGTGTGTTCCCTACTCCGCTGCTTTCGGCATCGCCAGAGCCGCCTCCGAACCATCGCGCAGCCTCGCCAACAGTTCCGTCTCCTCGGCCTTGGCCGCCTTGAGATGGCGCTCCTTGACGTGGCCGAAGCCGCGGATCTTTTCGGGGATCGCGGCGAGCGCGACGCAGAGCGCGTGGGTCTCCGGCGTCAGCTTGGCGATGATCTCACCCAGCAACGCCTCGTAATCGGCGATCAGTTGCCGTTCGGTCTTGCGCTCATGGGTGTAGCCGAACACGTCGAAGGCGGTCCCGCGCAGGCCCTTGAGCTTCGCCAGCAAGCCGAACGCCGACATCATCCAGGGACCAAACGTCATCTTGCGCGGCTCGCCGGTGACCGGGTCCGCCTTCGCCAGCAGCGGCGGGGCGAGATTGAACTCGTAGCGCAGCTTTTCGCCCGACGCGCTCGTCGCTTCGAACGTCGCCTCGACCTGTTTCTGGAACGAGCCGTCGGCATAGAGACGGGCGACCTCGTACTCGTCCTTGTAGGCCATCAGCTTGAAGAGATAGCGCGCGACGGCTTCCGACAGCGCGGTCTGGCCGGGCAGCACGGCCGCTTCCTTCGCCTGCACGCGGGCGACGAGATGGCGGTAGCGCGCCGCATAGGCCGCGTTCTGATAGGCGGTCAGGAACGTCACGCGGCGCGCGATGATCTCGTCGAGCGTCTCCGATATGTGGCGCGCCTGCGTCGGCGCCTTGGCTTGCGCCAACGCCGCGACCAGCGCCTCCGGCTGATGCGCGGCGCGGCGGCCCAGTTCGAAGGCTTGGCTGTTCATCGCCACGGCCTCGCCGTTGAGCTCGATGGCGCGCAAAAGCGCCTCGCGCGACAGGGGCACGCCGCCGAACTGCCAGGCGTAGCCGAGCATGAACATGTTGGCGGCGATGGCGTTGCCGGTGAAGGCGACGGCCGCTGCCGTCGCATCGACGAAATGCGTCTGCTCGCGGCCGCCGGCCGAGAGAATGGCGCGCTTCAGCCGCTCGACCGGCAGCGACAGGTCGGCGTTGCGGGTGAAGTCGCCGCCGAGGCTTTCGGCGGTGTTGACGACGACGGTCGCGCCTGCGGGCTTGATCGCGCCCAGCACCTTCTTCGAGCCGGTGACGGTGAGGTCGCAGCCGAGCACGAGATCGGCCTGGCCGGCCGAGACGCGAATGGCGTGGATGTCCTGCGGCGTCGGCGCGAGCTTGACGTGGCTGAAGACCGCGCCGCCCTTCTGGGCGAGGCCGGCCATGTCGATCATGCCGCAGCCCTTGCCTTCGAGATGAGCGGCCATGCCGAGGATCGCGCCGATGGTGACGACGCCGGTTCCGCCGACGCCGGTGACGATCACGGCATAGCTCTTCGTCAACGCCGGGATGACGGGCTCAGGCAGATCTCCCGATCCGAAGCCGCCGGCGTCGAGCCGGCGTGGAACCGCCTTCTTCGGCCGCGCGCCATGCACGGTGACGAAGGAGGGGCAGAAGCCCTTGATGCAGGAGAAATCCTTGTTGCAGTTCGACTGGTCGATCTGGCGCTTGCGGCCGAATTCGGTCTCCAGCGGCTGCACCGAGACGCAGTTCGATTTGACGCCGCAATCGCCGCAGCCCTCGCAGACGAGTTCGTTGACGATGACGCGCTTGTCGGGGTCGGGATAGGCTCCGCGCTTGCGGCGGCGGCGCTTCTCGGTGGCGCAGGTCTGGTCGTAGAGCAGGAGCGAGACGCCCTGCACATCGCGGAGCTCGCGCTGGACGGCGTCGAGATCGTCGCGATGATGGATCGTCGTGCCGGGCGGCCAGACCGTGCCGGAGGGGTATTTGTCGGGTTCGTCGGTGACGACGGCGATGCGCTGCACGCCCTCTCCGGCGATCTGGCGGGCCATCTGGTCCGGGGTCAGATGCCCTTCGGCCTGCTGCCCGCCGGTCATGGCGACGGCGTCGTTATAGAGCAGCTTGTAGGTGATGTTGACGCCGGCCGCGACCGCCCAGCGGATCGCGAGCGAGCCGGAATGCGTGTAGGTGCCGTCGCCGAGATTCTGGAAGACGTGCCTTCGTGTCGAGAACGGCGCCTCGCCGACCCAATTCGCGCCCTCGCCGCCCATCTGGGTGAAGCCGGTGGTGTCGCGGTCCATCCACTGCACCATGTAGTGGCAGCCGATGCCGGCATAGGCGCGCGAGCCCTTGGGCACCACCGTCGAGGTGCTGTGCGGGCAGCCCGAGCAGTAATAGGGCGTGCGCCTGGCGACTTCCTGCGCCTCGGCGAGGCGGCCTTGCGCGCGCGCGATCTCCTCCAGCCGCGCCCGCAGCGCCGGGTCGTCCCGATACTGCAGCAGCCTGCTGCCCAGCGCGATGGCGACGTCGTTAGGATCGAGCGCGCCATGGACCGGGAACAGCCACTCGCCGTTTTCGTCCTTCTTGCCGATCACCATGGGCTGCTGGGCCGCGCCGTAGAGTTCCTCGCGAACCTGCACCTCGATCAGCGAGCGCTTTTCCTCGACGACCATGACGAGGTCGAGACCTTCGACGAAGCTCTTCAGCTCCGAGGGATCGATCGGCCAGGGGCAGGCGACCTTGAACAGGCGAATGCCAAGATCGTTGGCGCGGACCTCGTCGATGCCGAGATCCTCAAACGCCTGGCGCACATCGAGATAGGATTTGCCGACCGTGATGATGCCGATGCGCGGTTGCCTGCCGCCCGAGGTGATGGTCTGGTTGAGCTTGTTGGCGCGCAGATAGGCCAGCATGGCGGCGCGCTTGTGGATGTGCAGCCGCTTCTCCTGCTCGAGGAAATCGAGTTCACGGCGGATGCTCAGGCCGCCGGGCGGCATCTCGAAATCATCGGGGACGACGATCTTCACCCGCTCGGGGTCGCCGTCGACCGACGCCGTCGATTCGATGTTGTCCTTGACGCATTTGATGCCGACCCAGACCGAGGCGAAGCGCGACAGCGCCAGCCCGTGCAGGGAATAATCCATGATCTCCTGCACGCCGGCGGGGTTCAGGATCGGCATCATCCGGTCGACGAAGACGAACTCGGTCTGGTGGGCGTTGGTCGAGCTCTCGGCGGTGTGGTCGTCGCCCATCAGGCAGATCACGCCGCCATGGGGCGAGGTGCCGGCCATGTTGCCGTGGCGGAAGACGTCGCCGCTGCGGTCGACGCCGGGGCCCTTGCCGTACCAGAGCGCGAATACGCCGTCATATTTGCCCTCGCCCTGAAGCTCGGCCTGCTGCGTGCCCCAGACGGCGGTCGCCGCAAGGTCCTCGTTGAGGCCGGGCGTGAAGACGATGTCGGAGCCCTTGAGGTGCTTCGTGGCGCGGGCGAGCTGCTGGTCGAGCCCGCCGAGCGGGGAGCCGCGATAACCCGAGACGAAGCCCGCCGTGTTGAGGCCGGCGCGCCGGTCGCGCTCCTTCTGCACCATCAGCATGCGGGTGATGGCCTGAGTGCCGGTGAGGAAGATGCGGTGTTTGCCGAGATCGTATTTGTCGTCGAGCGCGACCTCGCGCAGGCCGTTGGGGCGGGGCTGCCCGTCCGAAGTCATATGCGCTTCAGATTTGGAATGGTCCAGATTCTCGGCCATGGCCGACCTCCCTCGATCGTCCCGATCACAAGATATGGGGCCGGTTGATCCAGCCTCCAAGCTCATTGCGATTTATGTCAGTATTGCTGACATATTTAAGGTGGCTGGTCAATCAGGCTGGCATCGTTCCAGACTGTTCGGCATGAGCGACCCGTGCCGCGATTTGGCCTGCTTTGCAGAGGATGGCTTTGGGAGCGGCGTCGCACCTGTGACGCGGGATTTACGCGGTGTTAACCATGCTGTTCCCAGCCTGCACGCTCAGCAAAGGAATGCGACCGTGACGCGACGCGCCATCCTGCAGGCCCTGCTTGGGTTGATCGCCGCGGGCCTGTGCCTGTCCGGCCCGGCGCAGGCCCATCCCCACGTCTTCGTCTCGGCGAAGGCCGAAGTTCTCTATGGACCGGACGGCGCGGTCAGGGCGCTGCGGCACGTCTGGAGCTTCGACGAAGCCTATTCGGCCTTCATCACCCAGGGGCTCGACAAGAACGGCGACGGCAAGCTGTCAGGCGACGAACTGGCCGAACTCGCCAGGGTCAACATGGAATCGCTGCCCGAGGTCGGCTTCTTCACCGTGGCGAAGGCCAATGGCAGGCCGCAGGAATTCGCCACGCCGACCGAGGCCGGGCTGGTCTTCGAGAACAGGATCCTGACGCTGACCTACACGCTGCCGCTGAAGGTCCCGGCCCAGGCCAACCGCTCCTTCGGGCTGGAAATCGGCGATCCGACCTATTTCGTCGCCTTCGACATCGTCGATGCTCCAGATGCCGTAATGGCGCGCGACGCGCCGAAAGGCTGCATCGTGCGGGTGCAGCGACCGCCCAAGCTCGCGGCCGACGTCCAGCAGAAGCTGGCGCAGGAGGACATCACCGCGACGCCGGATATGAGCGGCTATCAGGTCACGACCCGCGCGCTGGTGGCATGTCCCTGAGCGCCTCGGGGCCGGCACTGCACTGGCCGTCGCTGTCGCGCCGGCTGATCGTCGCGGCGCTGGCCCTGGCGTTCATAGCCGCGCTGCTCGCCGGGCTTGGCGCACTGATCGCGATCTGGAGCCCGCCGCCGCCTCCGCCGCCTCGCAATCCCTTCGGCGGGGCGCTGCCGCGCGAGGCTTTGCCGGTGACGACCGGCCTCTTAGGTATGCTGCTGGCGTGGCAGTCTCAGTTCTACCGCGAGATGACCGCGACGCTGAAGGCGGTCGCGCAGACGCCGGCCGCTTTGTGGGGGCTTCTGCTGCTCGGCTTCGGCTACGGCGTCTTCCATGCCGCCGGCCCCGGCCACGGCAAGGCGGTGATCTCGGCCTATATCGTCGCCGACGATCGCAGCCTGTGGCGCGGGCTGGTTTTGAGTTTTGCGGCGGCGATGTTGCAGGCGCTGGTCGCCATCGCGGTGGTTCTTGCGCTGAGGCTCGCCTTGAACGCCACGGCCGGCACGATGAGCGCAACCACGCGGACGATCGAGCAGGTGAGCTTCGCGCTTGTGGCGCTGGTGGGCCTCTGGGTGGTCTGGCGCAAGGCCGGAGGGCTGCTGGCTCTGGGCAGGGGCGCGCAGGCGCATGATGCGGCCTGCGACCATGTCCACATGCCCGGCCCCGAGGCAATCGCGCGGCTCGCCGGCTGGCGCGAGATGGCGGGCGTGGTCGTCGCGGCGGGGCTGCGGCCCTGCGCCGGTGCGCTGATCATCCTCGTCTTTTCCGCCTCGCAGGGCCTGCTCTGGGCCGGCATCGCCGCGACTTTCGCGATGGCGCTGGGCACGGCGCTGACCACGGGCGCGCTGGCTGCTCTGGCCGTCTTCTTCAAATTCCTGGCGCTCAGGCTGGCCGGCGGCGGCTCACTGCGGTCGGCCCGGATCATCGCCGCCGGGGAACTGCTCGCTGGCGCTTTCGTCGCGGTTCTGGGGCTGGCGCTGTTTCTGGGCCTCTGGGCCAGCGGGCAAGGCAGCTAGCGCGCCCGGCCCGACCCGACACGCTTGACATGTATGTTATGTTATACTGTAACGAAATAGAGCGGTGCGCCTGACGGCGTCGCCCGCGCCGGACACGCTCCGGATCGTAGCAGGCGAGATCCAATCTCCAATGAGATGCGACATTCTGTCTTGCGCCGCAGCATCGCGCATGCTCCCTTCGGGGAGTCGGTTCCCGAGAGGGATCAAAAGGGAATCCGGTGAGCGCGCGCAGGCGTGCGATTCCGGAGCTGCCCCCGCAACTGTCAGCGGCGAGCGACGTTCGATTATGCCACTGGGCTTGCCCGGGAAGGCCGAACGAAGCCTCGACCCGCGAGCCAGGAGACCTGCCGACATCGTGAAGTCATGTAACCGGGCGGGGTGCCCCGGAAGGAGTTTCGATGACGGTCGCTCTCTTGCGCGGTTGTTCCGCGCTTTCGGAACCGAACGGCGCCGCAGCACCGGACGCCTCCCCCATGCGGGAGACCGGTGACGGATGTCGAATGAACTGTCCCTAGACGCAGGCGAAGCGCACCCTGTAGCGAATTTCGGCCTCAAGGACGAAATCCGCGCCTATTGGAGCCAGCGCGCCGAAACATTCGATCTGTCCTACGGCCACAAGATCAGGTCGCAGGGCGAGTTCGATGCCTGGGCCCGGCTGATCGGCGCGCATGCTCCGGTCGCCCCCGACGATCGGGTTCTGGAACTCGCCTCGGGCACCGGGGAGGTGACGCGCGTGCTGCTCGGCTTCGGCTGCAGCATCGACGCGATCGACCTGTGCGAACCGATGATCGCCCGGGCCAGGGCCAAGCATCGGGGCGCGCCTGTGCGCTTCCATCTCGGCGACGCCGAGAACACGATGATGCCGGACGCAGCCTATGACCTCGTGATCTGCCGGCATCTGGTCTGGACGCTGATCGATCCGCGGAGCGCGCTTGCCGACTGGCGGCGCGTCCTGAAGCCCGGCGGCGCGCTCGTCATCGTCGATGGCGACTGGGTCAACCGCTCGCTGAAGGCGCGCGTCTTCCAGCGCCTGTCCAGACTTGTCGACCAGATCACGCGCGCGCCGAAGCTGTGGGACGAGGCGGCGCACCGGCGGATCATGCGCGGGGTCCATTTCCGCGACGGGCTGAGCGCGCCCGCGCTCGAGGCGATGCTGAGAGATGCCGGCTTCGAGCGGCTGCGCGCCGGCCCGCTGACCGGCGTCAAGCGCCGACAATTCGCCTCGGCGTCATGGAGCGAGCGGCTGCGGCTGCTGGCGGCCTACGACCACACCTTCATCCTTTCGGCGCGCAAGCCGCTCTGACCTTCTCGTTCCCGGAGACATCCCCCATGATCTTTTCGTCGATCTCACGCCGTCTCGTGCTGGCAATGGGGCTGGCCGCGCCGCTGACGGCGCTTCCCGCCCGCGCTCAACAGGTCGAACCCGTGCTGCGCGTGGTCGCCCCATGGGAATACACCTCCAACGAGCCCTCCGACACCGGTTACATCCTGACCCGCATGGGCGTCGGCGAGACGCTGGTTCAGGTCGAACCGGAAGGGCAGCTCGTCGGTGGCGTCGCTGCGAACTGGACCGTTTCCGAGGACAGGCTGACCTGGCGCTTTTCCCTGCGGCCGGCCGCGACCTTCCATGACGGCAGCCCGGTCACGGCCGAGGCGGTCGCGGCGAGCCTGAAGCGGGCGTTCGCCGGCGAGAGCCTGTCGGCCGTGCCGCTCGACGGCGTCTCGGTCGATGGCTCCGACGTGCTGATCAGGACCAGGACGCCGTTCAGCGTGCTGCCGGCTTTCCTGTGCGACTATGCCTCGATCATCCTCGCGCCGTCGTCCTATGGCCCGGATGGCAAGGTCGCAAAAATCGTCGCGACCGGGCCATACAGGCTGGTTTCGATCGACGGCAAGACTTCGCTGGAGCTGGAGCGCTTCGAGGGCTATGCGCGCCAGAAGCCGGTTATCGCCAGGGCGCGTTATACGGCCGTCGTCAATGGCGATACCCGCGCCAACATCGCCATCGCGGGCGATGCCGACCTCGTCTACACGCTTGCGCCCACGGCTGCCGCGCGCATCAACGCGGCCAGGCAGACGAAGGTCGAAAGCCTGACGATTCCGCGCTCGCGGGTGCTGTTCTTCGATAGCGGCCTGCCTCAATTCTCCGATGTCCGCGTCCGGCGCGCGATCGCTCTTGCGGTCGATCGCGCCGGAATCGCCAGGGCGATCCTGCGCCATCCCGAATCGGCTGCGACGCAACTGTTGCCGCCCGTGATGACGGGCTGGCATCGCGCCGACCTGCCCGTTCTCGCCTATGATCCCGCGGCCGCACGGACCCTGCTCGATCAGGCGGGCTGGCTTGCGGGCGCGGACGGCATCCGCGCCAAAGATGGCGTTCGCCTCGCGGCTAAGCTGATCACGTTGGCGAACCGGCCCGAACTGCCGGTGATGGCCTCGGCGATCCAGGCGCAGCTACGCCAGATCGGCATGGACATCGCGATCGAGGTCGGACCCGGCAATTCCGTGCCCGCCGCCATCAAGGACGGCACCATGCAGTTCACGCTAGTCTCGCGCACCTATGTCAACGTACCCGAGACGATCGCGACCCTCATTCCCGACTTCACCCGCGAACGCTCGAACTGGGGCAGCGTTCGGTGGAGCGGACGCGATGCGATGAGGACGTCGACCGACGCCTATCTCGTCAGCTTCGACGAGGCGGAAAAGGACCGGCTGCGCGGCGCGATGATGCGGATGCTGCACGAGGAGATGCCGGCGGTCCCGGTGTCCTGGACCGAGCATACGGTCGCTGTATCGAGCCGGCTCAGGAACGTGGCGATCGACCCTTACGAGATGCGCTATCTCATCGAGCGGATGGACTGGAAGTGAGCTTTTCAACCAAGAACCCTGCCGTTCGAAGCCCAGCCGCAGGCATCGGCCTGCGGCTGGCGGCGACGGGCCTCTTCGCCCTGATGTCGCTCTGCGTCAGGCTGGCGTCGTTCGAGGCGCCGGTCGGGCAGATCGTGTTCTGGCGCAGTGCGGTCGCGCTCGTTCCGATCGTGCTCTATCTCGCATGGAGCGGCGAGTTCCCCGGTGCGTTGCGCACGCAGCGCCCGCTCGGCCATCTCAAGCGCAGCCTGTTCGGCTGCGTCGCCATGGTGTTCTCCTTCATCTCGCTGGCGCATCTGCCGCTGGCGAATGCGACGGCGCTCTCCTTCCTAGCGCCGCTGCTGGTCGTGCCGCTCGCCGTGCTCTCCCTCGGCGAGCGCCCGGGCTTTGTTGTCGTCGGCGGCTCGCTGCTGGGCTTCCTCGGTGTCGGGTTGATGCTCACGCTGGCCCTGCAGGGACCGACGCTCGATCGCGGCACGCTGATCGGTGTCGGCGCCGGGCTTGCCATGGCGCTGACCACGGCCGCCGCGAAGGTCCAGATCAAGGCGCTGACCGCCACGGAAAAGCCGGGCGCGATCGCCTTCTATTTCGCGCTGGTCTGCGCCCTGGCCGGGCTCTGCAGCCTGCCGTTCGGCTGGGTGTCCGCCGAGGGAAAGGCCCTGCTCGCTTTGATCGGCTCGGGCCTGTTCGGAGGGCTCGCGCATATCGCCATGACGGAGGCCGTGGCGCGCGCCCCGGTCTCGGTGCTGGCTCCGTTCGAATATACGGCGATGCTCTGGGCGCTGCTCTTCGACCTCGCGATCTTTGCGGTCATGCCGCAGCCGCTTGGCCTGCTCGGCGCGTTGATGATCGTGGCGGCGGCCGCGCTCGTCGCCTTCGCCGACAGGATCGGGCCATGGCTCGGGCGCGCCACGAGGCCCGCCGCATGAGGTCCGTCCTCGCGCTTATGGGGCCGCGCCTGACGCAGGCGGCATTGACAGCCTGGCTACTGGCGAGCCTGTGCTTTGCCTTCGTTCATGCGCTGCCGGGCGACACCGCCTTGCGGATCGCCGCCGCCCGAGTCGGCGACGATCGGGTCACGGCCGAGCTCGGCGACCGGATCCGCCGCGAAGAGGGGCTCGATCGCCCGCTCCTTCAGCAATACGGCACATGGCTGCGCCGTATCGCGACCGGCGATCTCGGCCATTCGCTGGTGACGCGAAAGCCCGTCTGGCAGGAGATCGCTTATCACGGCCGCTTCACGTTGGCGCTCGGCGCGCTCGGCTGGCTGTTGTCCTATCTCATCGCGCTGCCGCTGGGGATCGCCTGCGGCTTCCGGCCCGGCGGCTGGCTGGACCGGATCACAAACGCTCTGGCGGTTGCGCTGGCGGCGATGCCGAGCTTCCTCGTCGGCATCGGCCTGATCTCGGTCTTCGCGCTCAGCCTTCGCTGGCTGCCGCCGGCGGGTTTCCGTACGGCCGGGCACATGGTCTTGCCGGCGCTGACGCTGGCGCTGGGGCTGGCCGCCTTCTCTGTGCGGATCATCCGCAACGCGGTCGTCGAGGTGCGAAGCGCTTTCTACATGACATTCGCGCAGATCAGGGGCCGCTCGGCCGGACAGGCCTTCGCGCATCACGGGGTGCGCAACGCCGCGATCCCGGTCGCGACGTTCGCCGCCCTGCAGTTCGCCTATCTGGTCGATGGCTTCGTCGTGGTCGAGACGCTGTTCGCCTATCCGGGGCTGGGCGAACTCTTGGTCAAGGCGCTGGTCGCCCGCGACGTGCCGGTGATCATGGGGGCCGGCCTCGTGATCGGGCTGCTCTACGCCGCCGTCAATCTGAGCGCCGATCTTGCCTGCGTCGCGCTCGACCCGCGCCACGATGCGAGGCGTGCGGCATGAGCGTGATCCTCGATCTGCCCTTGCGAAAACCATCCTCGCGACTGGCGCTGCCGCTCATCCTGCTCGGGCTCGTCGCCGCACTCGCCATTCTCGGTCCCGTGCTTATCCCGCACGACCCGATCGCCCAGGATCTGATGCGCGCTCTCGAAGGTCCGAGCCTCGACCACCTGCTCGGGACCGACCATGTCGGCCGCGACGTCGCCGCCCGCCTTGTCCATGGCGCGGCGCGCTCGCTCGGGCTGGCGCTGTCCTGCGTCACGGTGGCGACCGGTGTCGGCCTGCTGCTCGGGCTCGTCGCGGCTTATGCCGGACGCTGGGCCGACATCGCCATCATGCGGCTGTCGGACCTGATGCTGGCTTTTCCGGGCATTCTGCTCGCGCTGCTGATCGCCGGGTTCATGGGCGGCGGCATCTTGCCGATGCTGATCGGCATCAAGCTGACGCTGTGGCCGCAATTTGCCCGGATGGCGCGCGCCATCGCGCTGGGCGAACTGGCGCAACCCCATGTCGAGGCCGCCCGCCTCGCCGGCTTCCCAGCCCACACCATCCTGATCCGCCATGTCCTGCCCGCCGTGCCTCGCCAGACCACGACGCTGGCGACTTTGGGCTTGGGGGCCGCGATCATGTCGATCTCGGCGCTTGGCTTCCTCGGTCTCGGCCTGCAACCGCCGACGCCGGAATGGGGCGCGATGATCAGCGAGATGCTGCCGACCATGTCCGAGGCCCCTGTGCAGATGGCCGCACCGTGCCTGGCGATCTTCGTCTCAGTGCTGGGCGCGACGCTGCTGGGACAAGCGCTCTCGGAAACACGTCACCAGGAGACGATCCGATGACGGCGCCGGCGCTGGTTCTCTCCGGGCTGACGATCCGCGACCCAGCCGGCGTCGCCGTCGTCGGCCCGCTCGATCTGAGCGTTCCCACTGCCGGCACCCTCGTGCTGATCGGCGAAAGCGGCAGCGGCAAGAGCCTGATCGCGCAGGCGGTGATGGGCCTGCTGCCGGCGGGTTTTTCGGCGAGCGGCACCATCGCGGTCAACGGGCATGCGCCGGTCGAGGCGGGGCAGGCGGGACTGCTGCGGCTGTTCTGGTCGCGCGAGACCATGTTGCTGCCGCAGGAGCCGCGCGCCGCGCTCGATCCGACCATGCGGATCGCAAGGCAGATCGCCAGCCGGGACGCGATGATGGCTCCGCAGGAGGCACTTGCCGCGGTTGGGCTTGGGCAGCAGGCTGCGCAGGCCTATCCGATCGCGCTCTCGGGCGGCATGGCGCAGCGCGTGCTGGTCGCCGCCGCTTTGGTCGGGCGCGCGCCGCTCTTGATCGCCGACGAGCCGACCAAGGGGCTGGACGACGCCCGCCTCGACCAGACGCGGGCGCTGCTCGCCTCGCTGACCGAGAGCGGCCGGGCTCTGCTGGTCATCACGCATGACATCGCGCTGGCGCGGGCGCTCGGCGGCGCGGTTGCCGTGCTGCACGACGGCCAGGTCGTCGAAAGCGGCGCGAGCGCGGATGTGTTCGCCACGCCGCGCCATGCCTATACCCGCGCCTGGCTCGATGCCGACCCGGCCGGCTGGCGGCGGCATCTGTGCTGCTGCGGCATGAACGAGCCCGTCCTCGCCGCGCACAGCCTGCGTTTCGGCTTTCGCGGCCGGCCGCCCTTGTTCGATGGTCTCGACCTGCATGTCCCGCGCGGCGGCGTGCTGGCGGTCACCGGCCCGAGCGGTTGCGGCAAGACCACGCTTGGCAACATCCTGCTCGGTCTCCAGAGGCCGCAGGGGGGAACCGTGTCCTGGCAGGGCGTCGACCCCTATCGCGATGCCGCTGCCGCCAAGGCCGCGCGGCGGCGCTACCAGAAGCTCCATCAGGATCCGGCCAGCGTCTTCCTGCCCGGCCGGGCGCTCGGACAGCAGTTCGCCGATCTGGCGGAGGTCGTCGCGGGACTTTCGCCGGACCGCGAGCTGCCGCCGCTGTTGGAACGGCTCAATCTCGATGCGCGGCTGCTCGCGCGCCGGTCGGGAGAAGTCTCGGGCGGCGAGGCGCAGCGGCTGGCGCTGGCGCGCATCCTGCTGATGAAGCCCGACCTGATCGTCGCCGACGAGCCCACCTCGCGGCTCGATCCGCTGGTCCAGCGCCAGACCATGGCGCTGCTACGAGAGATCGTCGCCGATCGTGGGCTCGGCCTCGTCCTGATCGGCCATGACCGGGCGCTGCTGGCGGCGACCGCCGACGAGACGCTGGATCTGGCGCGGTTCAGCTCGGCTTGATGCCGGCCTCCGCGACGACGCGGTTGGCGCGTTCCTGCTCGGCCTCGATGAAGCGGACGAAGCTCGCTGCATCCTCGGTCACCGGCTCGGCCCCGAGCGCGGTCAGCTTGTCGATCATCTCGCGCTCTTTCGAGGCCGCCTGCACGGCGGCGTTGACGCGCTGGACCGTGTCGGCCGAAAGCCCCTTCGGTCCCCAGAGCCCGTACCAGAGCGTAAAGTCGAGGTTGGCAAGCCCGAGCTCGCCGGCTGTCGGCACATTGGGCAACCGCGCGCTGCGCTGCGCCCCCATAATCGCAAAGGCGCGGATCGTGCCGTCGGTGATGTAGGACACCGCCGAGCCGAGCGGGGCGACCATCAGCGGCACCTGCCCGGCGAGCACGTCGGTCATCGCAGGCGCGGTGCCGCGATAATTGACCAGCGCGGTAGCGGTGCCAGTGCGGCGCTTGAAGCTCTCGGTCGCGAGATGGCCCATGCTGCCGAGCGCGGAATTGGCGAAGGGAAAGGCCTCGGGCCGCGCCTTCATCGCCGCGATCAGTTCGGGCAGCGTCGTGGGCGTCTTGGAAGCAGAGCCGATCAGGACCATGGGCGAGGTGGCGAAGCGCGAGACCGGCGTGAAATCCGCAAGCGGATCGTAGGGCACATGGGTCATGACGTGCTTGGCCATGATGTGAATGTCGGCATTGGTCAGATAGGTCGCGCCGTCGGGCGCGGCCTTCGCCACCTCGGCCGCGCCCAGCGTGTTGCTGGCGCCGGCCTTGTTCTCGACAACCCAGGATTCGTCGAGCGCGGGCGCGATGCGCTGGGCGTAGAGCCGCCCGATCACGTCGATCGCGCCGCCGGGCGCGGCCGGGACGATCAGCTTGACGATTTTCTTCTGCGCGAAGGCGGCGCGGGGCGCGAGCGCGGTGGCGGTAAGGCCGAGCGCGAGCGTTCGTCTGGTGAGCATCATATCGGTTTCCCTCCGGTTCGGCCGCCTTGCCGGCGGCTCTCGGTTCGTGTGGTCGCGGTAGGCCGGCAGCTCAGGCGTTGCCGCGATCCTGCCGGAACAGGTCAAGCTTTTCCTGGATCGGGCGGTCGGAATAGGAGAACAGCACAGCCTCCTCATCGGCCTCATGCTCGACCCATTGCCAGCTCGGCACGACGAAGACGTCCTTGGGCCCCCATTCCAGCACCGTGTCGCCGATGCGCGAGCGGCCGCGCCCTTCGACCGGCGTGAAAACGGTGGCGTCCGTCGAACGATAGCGCGAGGTCTTGAAGCCCTTCGGCAGAAGCTGGATGAAGGTGCCGATGGTCGGCATGGCGTAATCGCCGGTCACCGGATTGGTGTAGCGCAGCTTCAGGCCGTGGCAGGCGTCCCACTCGGCCTGGCGCTTCATCGTGTCCAGCGCCTCGCGCGTCGCGCGATAGGGGTAGTTGAAGATCGGCGATGATTTGCTGGCGCGCTTCATGTCGACCGGCAGCAGGTTGTGGCCATAGCGGGCGAAGGAATCGCCCTCAGGCCGCGTCACCGCCTGTTCGTCCTGCTTCAGGCCCTCGGCAAAGGAGGCGTCGAGGAACTGCACCACGGGGATGTCGAGCCCGTCCATCCAGAACATCGGCTCCGACGACTCGTTGCCGTGGTCGTGCCAGGCCATGGCCGGGGTGGTGACGAAATCGCCCGGCTCCATCATGGTGCGCTCGCCGTCGACGGCGGTGTGGGCGCCCTTGCCCTCCATGACGAAACGCAGCGCCGATTGCGAATGGCGGTGGGCGGGCGCCACCTCGCCCGGCAGGACGAGCTGGACGCCGCAATAGAGCGAGGTCGTAATCTTCGACTGGCCGCGCAGGCCCGGATTCTCCAGGATCAGGACGCGGCGCTCGGCCTCCTTGGCGGTGATCAGGCCGCCGGCCTCGAGCATGTAGGTCCGGATCGCGTCGAATTTCCACGCCGCCGGGCGGCATGGGCTCTTCGGTTCGGGCGTGATCAGCGCGCCCATCACCGTCCAGAGCGCGGTGAGGTTCTCACCGTCGATCTTCTCGTAGAAGGCCTGACGCTCCGGCGTCTGCTGGACCGCGTGCTCCATCGGATGTTCTCCCTGACGAGGCGCTGGCCGCGCCCGCTTTCGGTTCTGCGACCGATTAGACCGTATGCTTATTGACAGCATACAGCCTGTCTGGCACCCGTCAAATGCGACAAGAGCAGCGGGGCAACCGCAGCCGCCACAGGGATGGGACCGAGGCGATGAAGCTCCATGGCTATTTCCGCAGCGCGGCGGCCTACCGCGTCCGGATCGCGCTCAATCTGAAGGGCCTCACCATCGCGCATGTGCCGCATCACCTGCGGCTGGGCGAGCAGCGCGCGCCGGCCTATCTCGCGCTCAATCCGCAGGGGCTGGTGCCGGCGCTGGAACTCGACGACGGATCGGTGCTGACCCAGTCGCTCGCCATCGTCGAATGGCTCGACGAGACGCATCCCGAGCCGGCGCTGCTGCCGGCCGATCCGCTCGCGCGGGCGAAGGTGCGCGCTTTCGCGCAGGCGTTGGCCTGCGACACGCATCCGGTCCAGAATCTGAAGGTGCTCAACCGGTTGCGCGGTCTCGGCCTGTCCGAGGATGCCGTGACAAGGTGGGCCGGCGAGGTCAATGCCGAGGGGCTTGCCGCCTGCGAGGCGCTGGTCGCTGGCAATCCCGGGCCGTTCTGCTTCGGCGACAGGCCGGGGCTTGCCGACATCTGCCTCGTGCCGCAGCTCGGCAATGCGCGCCGCTTCAAGGTCGATGTCTCAGCCTATCCGCGCCTGCTCGCGGCCGAGGCCGCCTGCAAGGCGCTGCCGGCCTTTGCGGATGCCGCGCCCGAGCGGCAGCCTGATGCGGAATGACGCCATGTCGATGAAACAGGTCTATGGCAAGCCGGGCCATTTGATCCGCCGGGCGCAGCAGATCGCGGTGGCGATCTTCATCGAGGAATGCGCCGCCTTTGACATCACGCCCGTGCAGTACGCGGCGCTTGTGGCGATCCGCGAGAACCCCGGCATCGATGCGACGCGGCTTTCGGCGCTGGTCGCCTTCGACCGCTCGACGCTCGGCAATGTGCTGGAGCGGCTGGAGACCAAGGGCGTGGTGAAACGCCGGGCCGGCAAGGAGGACCGTCGGGTCAAGGCACTGGCGTTGACGCAAGTCGGGCAGGAGCTTCTGACGGCGGTGGAGCCCGCCGTGGAACGGGCGCAGGCGCGCATCCTCGCGCCGCTAGCCCCGGTCGATCAGGCCACGCTGATGTCGCTGCTCGGCCAGCTCGTCGAGCTCAACAACGAAAGTTCGCGCGTGCCCCTGCGGCTGGTGGCGAGTCAGCCATGAGCGAAGCCTCGCCCCGGACGCTGGCGCGCGATCTGCCGATCCTGATCGCCGGCGGCGGCATTGGCGGACTCGCCGCCGCGCTCGGCCTGGCGCGAAAGGGCTTTCGCGTCACCGTGCTGGAAAAGGCCCCGGCGCTGGGCGAGATCGGGGCCGGCATCCAGCTCGGCCCCAACGCCTTCCACGCCTTCGACCAGCTCGGCGTCGGCGAGCAGGCGCGAGGCATGGCGGTCTACATCGACCAGCTCCGGCTGATGGATGCGCTGACCGCCGATGAGATCACGCATATCGATCTCGGCGAGGCTTTTCGCACCCGCTTCGGCAACCCTTATGCGGTCGTGCATCGCGGCGACCTGCATGGCGTCTTCCTGCGCGCCTGTATCGAGCATCCGGCGATCAGCCTGCGCACCTCGGCCGAGGTGATGCAGGCCGAGCAGGACGGCGCATCGATCGAGGCGGTGCTGGCGTCGGGCGAGCGCGTCTCCGGCTCGCTGCTGATCGCGGCCGACGGGCTCTGGTCGAACTTGCGCAGGCAGGTGGTGGGCGATGGGCCGCCGCGCGTCTCGGGCCACACCACCTATCGCTCGGTGATCCCCACCGAACAGATGCCCGAAGACCTGCGCTGGAACGCGGCCACCCTCTGGGCCGGCCCGAAGTGCCATATCGTGCATTACCCGCTCTCGGGCTGGAAAACGTTCAACCTCGTCGTGACCTGTCACAATGATGCGCCAGATCCCGTCGCCGGAAAACCCGTCTCCGAGGACGAGGTCCGCAAAGGCTTCGAGCATGTGCATGAGCGCGCCCGCTCGATCATCGGCCATGGCCGCGACTGGAAGCTCTGGGTGCTGTGCGACCGCGACCCGGTCGAGAACTGGGTCGATGGCCGGATCGTCCTGCTCGGCGATGCCGCACATCCGATGATGCAGTATTTCGCGCAGGGCGCCTGCATGGCGCTGGAGGACGCGGTCTGCCTGTCGCACCATCTCTCGACGATGAACGATATCGACGCCGCGTTGGAGCGCTACCGCTCGCAGCGCGTGGTGCGCACGGCCCGCGTCCAGCTCCAGTCGCGCCAGATCGGCGAGCACATCTACCATCCGGCCGGCGCACATGCGCTCGTCCGTAACGAGATCATGCGGTCCAAGAGTTCGGCCGAGTTCTACGAGACTTTGGCCTGGCTCTATGGCGGAACCGGGCTCGCGGCCTGAAACGAGAGAGGATCATCGCCATGTGCGCCCAGTCAGACAGCGAGGCAGCCTCGGTTTCGGTCGCCGCCTCCGATAGCAGCCGGGCCTGCCCGGCGGCCAGTCCCGAGCTGATCGCCGATCTCGTCGTCGCCAACCAGATCCTGTTCGACCAGGGCGTGGTCGACGGCTTCGGCCATGTCAGCGCGCGGCATGATGCCGATCCGGACCTGTTCCTGCTGGCGCGCAACATGGCGCCGGGGCAGGTGACGGCCGAGGACATCGTCACCTTCACCCATGACGGCGACCCGCTCGATGCGAAGGGGCGGCGGGTCTATCTCGAACGCTTCATCCATGGCTCGATCTACCGGGCGCGGCCTGACGTCATGGCGGTGATCCACAGCCACTCGCACGCCATCGTGCCGCTCAGCGTCTCCAAGCAGACGCGACTGCGCGCGGTCTTCCACATGGCCGGCTTCATCGGCCAGTGCGCGCCGGTCTTCGAGATCCGCGATACGGCCGGCGACGCGACCGACCTGCTGATCTCGAGTGATGCGCTGGGGCGCGCGCTGGCCGACACGCTGGGCGACGGCACCATCGTGCTGATGCGCGGCCATGGCTCGACGGTCGTCGCCGACAGCGTGCCGCGCGCGGTCTACCGGGCGATCTATGCCGAGCTGAATGCGCGCTATCAGACCGAGGCGATGCGGATGGGCGATATCACATATCTCACAGAGGGCGAGAGCGCTGCGACCATGGTCAGCATCGAGGGCCAGATCAAGCGGCCATGGGATCTCTGGAAGGCACAGGCCGCGGCCAAGCGCGCCTGATGACAGCACGATAAAAAAGGCGGGCCGCTCGCGCGACCCGCCGTCATTTTGTCTACGAAGCTGAGCCTCAGTTCTTCTTCGGCGGGCTCGCCGGCCAGGACTTGATCAGCGTGTCGTAGTCGATCGTCTCGCCCTTGGGCTTCTCATTGGCGAGCTTGGCCTGCGGCGCGATGTTGCCGTCGGCCTTGGCCTTGTCGATCCAGGCCTGCGCGGTCGTCCTGGGGTTGAGCTTCGGCCCGCAATCGCCCTGCACGCCGGAGCGCTCGAGCCGCTCCAGCACGGCGTCCTGCGCCGCGGCGAGGGAATCCATCGCCGCCTGCGGGGTTTTCGCGCCCGAGGAGGCGTCGCCGATGTTCTGCCACCAGAGCTGCGCAAGGCGCGGATAGTCCGGGACGTTGTTGCCGGTCGGGGTCCACTGCACGCGCGCCGGCGAGCGGTAGAACTCGATCAGCCCGCCGAGCTTGGGCGCGCGCTCGGTGAAGCTCTTGTCCCAGATATCGCTTTCGCGCACGAAGGTGAGGCCGACATGGCTCTTCTTCAGGCTCACCGTCTTGGAGACGATGAACTGGAGATAGAGCCAGGCCGCCTTGCGTTTCTCGACCGGGGTCGAGTTCAGCAGCGTCGCGGAACCGGCGTCCTGGTAGCCGAGCTTCATGCCGTCCTTCCAGTAGGCGCCCTTGGGCGAAGGGGCCATGCGCCATTTCGGCTGGCCGTCCGCCGTGGTGATCGGCAGGTTGGGCTTGACCATGTCGGCGGTGAAGGCGGTGTACCAGAACATCTGCTGGGCGATCGCGCCTTGCGCCGGCACCGGGCCGGATTCGCCGAAGGTCATGCCTTGCGCCTGCGGCGGGGCGAATTTCTTCAGCCAGTCGACATATTTGGTGATCGAGTAGACCGCGGCCGCGCCATTGGTGTCGCCGCCGCGCTCGACCGAGGAGCCGGTGGTGCGGCAGCCCTCCATGCGCAGGCCCCATTCGTCGACCGGCTTGCCGTTGGGGATGCCCCTGTCGCCGTTCCCGGCCATGGAGAGCCAGGCGTCGGTGAAGCGCCAGCCGAGCGAGGGATCTTTCTTGCCGTAGTCCATGTGGCCATAGACCTTGGTCCCGTCGATCTCCTTGACGTCGTTGGTGAAGAACTCGGCGATGTCCTCATAGGCCGACCAGTTCACCGGCACGCCGAGGTCGTAGCCGTATTTCGCCTTGAACTTCTCCTTCAGATCGGCGCGCTGGAACCAGTCGTAGCGGAACCAATAGAGGTTCGCGAATTGCTGGACCGGGAGCTGATAGAGCTTGCCGTCCGGCGCCGTACCGAAGGATTTTCCGATGAAGTCGTCGAGATCGAGGCCGGGGAAGGTCACGGCCTTGCCCTCGCCCGCCATCCAGTCGGTCAGATTGGTCGCCTGCTTGTAGCGGAAATGCGTGCCGATCAGGTCGGAATCGTTGATCCAGCCGTCGTAGACATTGCGGCCGGACTGCATCTGCGTCTGCAGCTTCTCGACCACGTCGCCTTCCTGGATCAGATCGTGCTTGAGCTTGATGCCGGTGATCTCGGAAAAGGCCTTGGCCAGCGTGTTGGCCTCGTATTCATGGGTGGTGATCGTCTCCGAGACGATGTTGATCTCCATGCCGCGGAAGGGTTCGGCGGCCCTGATCAGCCATTCCATCTCCTTGAGCTGCTCTTCCTTGGAGAGCGTCGAGGGCTGGAATTCGCTGTCGATCCAGCGCCTGGCGGCGTTGATGTCGGCGAAGGCGGGCGCGGCGCAAAGCACGAGGCCGAGCGCGGTGGCGGCAAGCATGCGTGTTTTTTTCATCGTTTCCTCCGGGGTGATGAGCATCATTGCCGGGCCTTGGCGGCCTCTTCTTGCGGGGGCGTGGTCGCGCTCCCCGGGGACGAACTCAGACGAAGCGGAACACCGCCGCCGCGTAGAGGAGAGAGAGGCCCGAGCCCCACCAGAGATCGGCCCCGGTGAGGCCGAGCCAGGCGAGGTGGATGAAGGCTGAACCGAGCAGGCTGAGGAACAGCCGGTCGCCGCGGGTGGTCGGGATGCCGAGCACGCCGACGCGCTCGATTTCGGGCCGCCAGATGGCCAGCCCCGTCATCAGCAGGAGCAGGCTCAGGATTCCGGCGAAGAACAGCCCGGTCTGCGGCGTCCAGGCCATCCAGGCGAAATTCGCGGCGAGATCGGCCATCGTCAGACCCTCCCCAGGGCGAAGCCCTTGGCGATGTAGTTGCGGACGAACCAGATCACGAGCACGCCCGGTACCAATGTCAGCACGCCGGCGGCCGCGAGCAGGCCCCAATCCATGCCTGCCGCCGAGACGGTGCGCGTCATCGTGGCGGCGATCGGCTTGGCGTTGACGGTGGTCAGCGTGCGGGCGAGCAAAAGCTCGACCCATGAGAACATGAAGCAAAAGAACGCCGTGACGCCGATGCCGTTGGCGATGATCGGCATGAAGATCTTCGCGAAGAAGCGCGGGAAGGAGTAGCCGTCGAGATAGGCCGTCTCGTCGATTTCGCGCGGCACTCCCGACATGAAGCCTTCGAGGATCCAGACCGCGAGCGGCACGTTGAACAGGCAATGCGCCAGCGCCACGGCCCAGGGCGTGTCGAACAGTCCGATCGCCGAATAGAGATTGAAAAAAGGCAGGGCGAAGATCGCCGGCGGGGCCATCCGGTTCGAGAGCAGCCAGAAGAACAGGTGCTTGTCGCCGAGGAAGCGGTAGCGCGAGAAGGCATAGGCCGCCGGCAGCGCGAGGCAAATCGACAGCACGGTGTTGATCGCGACATAGGTCAGCGAGTTGACGTAGCCCATGTACCAGGACGCGTCGGTGAAGATCGTGCGGTAATTGGCGAAGGTGATCTGCTGCGGCCAGAGCGTCATGCCCGAGGTGATCTCGGCATTGGTCTTCAGGCTCATGACGACGAGCCAGTAGATCGGCAGCATCAGGAACAGCAGGTAGAGCGCAAGCGTGACCGCGCGGCCATTGATGCGGAAGCCGGAGCGGGCGCGCGGCATCGCGGCGGCGGATGTCGCGGTCGAGATCATCCCGGCGCTCATGGCGCGGCTCCCTCTTTATGCCGCTCGACGTCGAGATTGGTCATCACCGTGTAGAACACCCAGCACACCGCCAGGATGACGAGGTTGTAGGCGATCGACATGGCGGCGGCCTTGCCGAGGTCGAACTGGCCAAGCGCGAGTTTGACCAGCTCGATCGAGAGGAAGGTCGTCGAATTGCCCGGTCCGCCGCCGGTGACGACGAAGGGCTCGGTGTAGATCATGAACGAGTCCATGAAGCGCAGCAGCACGGCGATGATCAGCACGCGCCGCATCTTGGGGAGCTGGATGAAGCGGAACACCGCCCACCGGCTCGCGCCGTCGATGCGCGCGGCCTGATAATAGGCGTCGGGGATGGATTTCAGCCCGGCATAGCAGAGCAGCGCGACGAGCGAGGTCCAGTGCCAGACATCCATCGCCACGATCGTCACCCAGGCGGCGATCGGGTCCGAGACGTAGTTGTAGGGGATGCCGAGCTTGTTGACCGTGTAGCCGAGCAGGCCGATGTCGCCGCGCGCAAACACCTGCCAGATCGTGCCGACCACGTTCCACGGCACGAGCAGCGGCATCGCCATCAGCACCAGCGTGGCTGCGACCTTCCAGCCCTCGCGCGGCATGGCGAGCGCCACCGCGATGCCGAGCGGCACCTCGATCGCCAGGATGATGCCGGAGAAGGCGAGGTTGCGGCCGAGCGAGGATAGAACGCGCCCGCCGAGATCGGTCGAGGGGTCGAGCAGCTCCTTGAACCAGCCGGTCCCGTTCCAGAAGAACTGGTTGTTGCCGAAGGTGTCCTGGACCGAATAGTTCACCACCGTCATCAGCGGGATCACCGCCGAGAAGGCGACGATCGCCAGCACCGGCAGCACCAGGAGCCAGGCGCGGTTGTCATAGGGGCGATCCATCAGGCCCTCCCGCTCAGGCGCTGGCCGTCGGCATAGACATGGATATGGCCGGGTTGGAGGATCAGCCCGGCGTGATCGCCGATGCCGTCCAGCGCATCGGGCACGCCGGCGGCGAAAGCGTGGTCGCCGAGACGCAGGCGGGCGAGCCGAGCGCGGCCGAGATCGTCGATGCGCTCGACCCTGACGGGGAGGCCCTCGCCGGCCGGCGCGAGTGTGGCGAATTCCGGCCTGACGCCGATCTCGATGCGCTGGCCGGCCGGCGGGTCGTAGCTCAGCGGAAGGTCTATGGTCTGGCCTGCGACGCGCGCGCGGTTGCCCTCGACCGTCGCGGGCACGACGTTCATGCCCGGCGAGCCGATGAAATAGCCGACGAAGGTATGCGCCGGACGTTCGAACAACTCGTCGGGCTGGCCGGCCTGCACGACGCGCCCGTCATGCATCACGACGACCGTGTCGGCGAAGGTCAGCGCCTCCGTCTGGTCGTGGGTGACGTAGATCATCGTGACGTCGAGCTGGCGGTGCAGCGCCTTCAGCTTCGAGCGCAACTCCCATTTCAACGCCGGATCGATTACGGTCAACGGCTCGTCGAACAGGATCGCGGCGACGTCGGGCCGCACCAGCCCGCGCCCGAGCGAGATCTTCTGCTTGGCGTCGGCGGTGAGGCCCCGCGCCTTGCGGCCGAGGGAGGAGGTCAGCTCCAGCAGGCTCGCGATCTCGCGGACCCGGGCCTCAACGGCCTTGCCCTCCATGCCGCGGTTGCGCAGCGGAAAGGCGAGGTTCTCGTAGACCGTCATCGTGTCGTAGACGACCGGGAACTGGAAGACCTGGGCGATGTTGCGTCGTTCGGTCGACAGATGCGTGACGTCGCGGCCGTCGAAGGCGACGCGGCCATGCGACGGGATCAGCAGGCCCGAGATGATGTTGAGCAGCGTGGTCTTGCCGCAACCCGACGGGCCGAGCAGCGCATAGGCGCCGCCCTGCCGCCAGGTCAGGGTCATCGGCTTGAGCGCGAAGTCGGCCGGGGCGCTCGCCTCTGGCTTGTAGGAGTGGGCAAGGTCTGCGAGTTCGATGCGGGCCATCTGCCTTCTCCTCACGCCGCCGACAGGAAGGCTGGCGCATGCGCCAGCGCGCCGTCTGCCTCGAAGACGAAGACGCGTGCCGGATCGACATGCACCGTGACGGCCGAACCCGGCGCGAGCTCATGGACGCCCTGCACCAGCGCGACCCAGTTCGCGTCGCCGCAGGCGACATGGACGAAGCTCTCCGAACCGGTGATCTCGGAGACCGTGACTGTCCCCTCGAAGGGCAGGCTCGCAGGCGAGACCGGCCGCAGCGCGAGATGATGGGCGCGAAAGCCGAGTTGGTAGTCGCCGTCGGCGAGGCCTGCGAGTGCCCCCGTCGCCGGCGCACTCTCGCCGCCGGGCAGCAGGATCATGGCGCCGCGCTTGGCGACCGGCAGGAGGTTGAGCGGCGGATCGGAGAAGATGCGCGCCGTGTTCAGGTCGTGCGGGCGGCGGTAGACCTCGGCGCTGCGGCCAAACTGCGTCACGCGGCCCTGCCAGAGCGTCGCCGTGTAGTCGCCGAGCAGCAGCGCCTCCTGCGGCTCGGTCGTGGCGTAGACCACAGCCGCGTTCGAGCCGCGCACGATCCGGGGCAACTCCTCGCGCAGTTCCTCGCGCAGTTTATAGTCGAGGTTGGCCAGCGGCTCGTCGAGCAGGACGAGATCGGCCCCCTTGATCAAGGCGCGCGCCATGGCGGTGCGCTGCTGCTGGCCGCCCGACAAGGTGAGCGGCAGCCGCTCGAGATAGGGTTCGAGCTTCATCACGGCCGCCATGGCGGCGACTTTGGCCGCGATCTCCGCCTTCGGCAGCCCTTTGACCCGCAGCGGCGAGGCGATGTTCTCGAACACGGTCATGTTCGGGTAGTTGATGAACTGCTGATAGACCATGGCGACGGAGCGCTCGCGCACCGCCATGCCCGTGACATCGGTTTCGTCGGTCCCTTTTGTCGCCAGCACGCGGCCGGAACTCGGCCGGTCGAGCCCTGCCATCAGCCGCATCAGCGAGGTCTTGCCGGCGAGCGTCGCGCCGAGCAGCACGGTCATCGTGCCGGGCTCGAGCCTGAGACTCGTCTCGTGGATATGGGTGACGGCCCCGACATCGCGCCTGACCCTATCGAGAACGAGACCCATCGCGTCCTCCCTCAGGCGCTTTGCATGGCGGCCGGCGCGGCCTGCGCCAGCATGAAGTCGTCGACGCTCTGCCGCTCCTCGACGGTGAGCCGGAGCCCGAGCTTGCTTCGTCGCCAGAGCACGTCGTCGGCGTGGCGCGCCCATTCCGACGCGATCAGATAGGCGACCTCGCGCTCGTAGAGATCAGCCCCGAAATGGCGGCCGAGATCGGCGGCGCTTTGCGCGCCGGCCAGCAATTTGCGAACCTTCGTGCCATAGGCCCGTACCAGCCGGGTCGCTGTCTTGCGCGCGAGCCAAGGGTAGGCGGAGGCGATCTCGCCGACCAGCGCCTCGAAGCCGGTCACCGGGAAATCGCCGCCGGGCAGCGTACCGTTCTTCGTCCAGTCCGGCTGCTTCGCCCAGCCGGCATGGGGGGAGAGTTTCTCGATCGCGGCCTCGGCGAGCCGGCGATAGGTCGTGATCTTGCCGCCGAAGACCGAAAGCAACGGCGCTTCGCCCGAGGGCGCATCCAGCGTCAGGACATAGTCGCGCGTCGCCTCCTGCGCCTTCGAGGCGCCGTCGTCATAGAGCGGGCGCACGCCGGAATAGGTCCAGACGACATGGTCGGGCAAAATCGGCTCGCGGAAATATTCGCTCGCGGCCGCGCAGAGATAGGCGATCTCGTCCTGGGTGGCGGCCGCCTTGGCCGGGTCGCCGTGATAGTCGCGGTCGGTCGTGCCGATCAGGGTGAAGTCGCGCTCATAGGGAATGGCGAAGACGATGCGGCCGTCGGCGTTCTGGAAGATGTAGCAGCGCTCGTGCTCGAAGAGTTTCCGAACCACGATATGGCTGCCCTGGACCATGCGGACGGCGGCCTTCGTGTTCGAGCGGACGACGCCGCCGAGCACATCGCCGACCCAGGGGCCGGCGGCGTTGATCAGCGCCTTCGCCGTGATCATGCCGCGCCCGGCCGCGTCTTCGGTCGTCACGCGCCAGAGCCCATCGACACGGTCGGCAGCGACGACTTTGGTTCGGGTCCGGACCTGCGCGCCGCGCGCCGCGGCGTCGGCGGCGTTGAGGACGACGAGGCGCGAATCCTCGACCCAGCAATCGGAGTATTCGAACGCTGTCGTATCCTGTCCCTTGAGCGGCTTGCCGGCGGCGTCCTGGCTCAGGTCTAGCGTGCGGGTGGCGGGGAGCAGCTTGCGGCCGCCGATATGGTCGTAGAGGAACAGGCCGAGCCGCAGCAGCCAGGCCGGGCGCAGGCCCTTGTGATGGGGCAGCACGAAGCGCAGCGGCCAGACGATGTGCGGCGCCATCGCCCAGAGCACCTCGCGCTCCATCAGCGCCTCGCGCACCAGCCGGAACTCGTAATGCTCGAGATAGCGCAACCCGCCATGGATCAGCTTGGTCGAGGCCGAGGAGGTCGCGCTGGCGAGGTCGTTCTGCTCGAACAGCGCGACGGAAGCGCCGCGCCCGGCCGCGTCGCGGGCAATGCCGCAGCCATTGACGCCGCCGCCGATGATGGCGAGGTCGAAGGGCATGGTGATGCTGTGACCGACGCTGCTCAAGGACGCTTCCCATAGCGGCGTCGCACCCGCGCGCCGATTTCGTTTGGTTTATGTTTGAAGGCTAGATCGGCGAAAAACCGAAAGCAAGAGACGGAATCCGAAAATCGATCGATCGCTGCGCGGCGCGCCCGCGGCTGTCTCCGCCTTCAGCCCGGCCCGCCAACCTCGACGAGCTGGATCGCCTCGTTCTTGCAGAGGGTGCGCAAGGCGGGCGAGGCCAGCGCATCGGTCACGAAGACATCGACATCGGCGAGGTCTCCGATCCGGATCGGCGCAGCCCGCGTCAGTTTGAGCTGGTCGGCGACCAGCATGACCTGGCGGGCATTGTCGATGATCGCCCGCGAAACCCGGACCTCGCGAATGTCGAAATCGAGCAGCGCGCCGTCCTCGTCGATGGCGGATGCGCCGATCACGGCATAGTCGACCTTGAACTGCTTGATGAAATCGACCGCCGTCGAGCCGATCAGCGCGCCGTCCGAGCGCCGCACCGGCCCGCCTGCGACGATCACCTCGATCTTGGGCTGGCGGTAGAGCAAGGTCGCGACATTGAGGTTGTTGGTGATGACCAGCAGCCCCTCATGCTGCATCAGGGCGCGCGCCACCTCTTCGGTGGTGGTGCCGATATTGATGAAGAGCGAGGCGTTGTTGGGGATCAGCCGCGCCGCCGCCTCGCCGATCGCGCGCTTTTCAGCCTGGGCGATGAAGCGGCGCGCCTCATAGGCGACATTTTCGACGCCCGACGCGATGATCGCCCCGCCATGGACGCGGGTCATCAGCCGCCGCTCGCAGAGCTCGTTCAGATCCTTGCGGATCGTCTGTGGGCTCACCTCGAAATGGGCGGCGAGATCGTCGACGCCGACCTTACCCTGAGCGCGGGCGAGCGTCAGGATGTCGCCCTGCCTGGGCGTGCTGAACTGATCCACGGCGGTCTGCGTTCCCTCTCGCGGTTGCGGAGCGGTTTCGGTTTCGCATCGAACCACGTCTCGCACGAAGGGTGAAGCTGGCATCCGACTGATGCGGGCGCGCCGCGCGCTTGCGATCCGGCCACCGGAGGTGTTTCGTTGCGTCACCAAGCCACGCATTGGAGGAGACCATGGCGGAAGATGTCACGGCGCTGACGCGCCGGGTGGCCGCGCTCGAAGCGTCCCTCAAGGCTTTGGCCGACGCCATCACCATCAATGCCGGCGGGATCACCATCAACACGCCGGGCTCGCTCGTCCTCGCGGCGCAGGGCCAGATGACGGTGGCGTCCCGCGGGAGCCTGACGGTCACGGCCGACGGCAACCTGCTCGTCTCGGGCAACCGCGCCGAAATCCGCTCGGGCGGCGCGCTCGCCATCAACAGCAGCCAGACCACCATCACCGCATCGGGCCAATTGAATCTGGTGGCGGGAGCGACGGCCGACATCACGGTCGGCGGCGTGCTGTCGATTCTGAGCGGGGCGAACCTTGCCGTCTCGGCCGGCTCTGCGATGGCCGTGAATGTGGGCAACCGGCTCGCGCTGAACGTCGGCATCGATGTCAGCCTGCGCGCCGGCCGCAACCTCAATGTGATTGCGGCTCAGGACATGAGCATCGAGGCGCGCGGCTTGAAGCTCAAGACCACGGCGGCCGCCGAAGTCGCCAGCCGCTCGATCACCCTCGCAGCCACGGACTCGGTGACGATCCAGAGCGGCAGCGGCTCCCTGGCCATGAAGAAGGACGGCACGATCGCCATCAAGGGCAAGGACGTCTCGATCACCGCCAGCGGGGTCATCAACGCGAAGGCGAGCGGCAACGTCACCATCAAGGGATCGAAAGTCGCGCAGAACTGAGGAGCCGCAAACGGCTTCGCCGCTCGGCCCGGTCAGGGCTCGCGGACCACGCGCAGCCCGTTGGTGTAGAAGCGCACATTCGATTCGTATTTGAAGCGCGCCGCCGAGCGCAGATAGCGCGGGTCGTTGTTGAAGGAGCCGCCGCGCAGCACGCGCTCGCGGCAGCCGGGCGTGGCGAAGGCCGAGCCGTCGCGCGGTTTGGCGCGGTAATTGTCGGCCCAGCAATCGGCGACCCATTCGGCGGCGTTGCCGGCCATGTCGTGCAGTCCCAGCGCGTTGGGCGGAAACTGTCCGACAGGGGTGGTCTGCCGTCGCGGCTGCGGATTGCAGCCATTGCAATTGGCCTTGTCGACCTCGACGGCGCGGCCCCAGGAATAGCTCGTGGTCGTGCCGGCGCGGGCGGCGAATTCCCATTCGCTTTCGGTCGGCAGCCGGTAGCGCTTCCCGGTCCTGACCGAGAGCCAGGCGGCATAGGCGTTGGCGTCGTCCCAGTGGATGTCGGTGACCGGGCGCTCGCCGCGGCCGGCCCCGCGATCATTGGGCCGGTGCTGGCAGCCGCCCTGATCGACGCAGGCGTCCCATTGCGCGAAAGTGACCTCGTTGACGCCGATGTAGAAGGCCGATCTCAGCGTCACCGGATGGACGGGCTTCTCGAACTCGAACATCTCGTTCGAGCCCATCTCGAAACTGCCGGCCGGCACCAGCGCCATCTCCGGGCAGTCGGCGCAGTCGCGCAGCGTCCGGGCCGTGGAGACCGGGGCCGGGGGCGTCGCCGCGACAGGGGCTGCGGGCGCGGGCGGCGCGGCTGGAGGCGCGGCCGGGCTCGGTGGCTGGCGCGACAATGCGGGGGGTGGTGGTGGTGGCGGCGGCGTGGCGCTGGCGACGGCGGGGGCGTTGCGCGCCCGGTAGGACTGCTCGCGCGCCCGTGCCAGCGCCGCGAAGCGGCCATTGGGATAGGCGTCGAGATAGGCGCGGTACTCGGCTGCGTTCTCGCTTGAGCGGATCGATTCCCAGAAGGAGAGTTCGTAGCTGTCGGGCTGGCCCGAGGTCCCCGGCGGATCGACTGGCGAGATCACGGCGCGCGTCGTCTGCGCCACCTGCGGCGGGCGTGGCGGAAGCGTCACGACAAGTCCGGCGGGAGGGGCCGAGGACAGCCAGAAGGGCTGATGCGCCCGGTCCCTGGCAGCGGCGGTACGCGCCCGGGTCAGCGCGGCCGTCATGTCGAGATTGACGGTTGCGATCGCTTTCAGCCATTCCGCGACGGCGCCCGTCTCGGGCCTGGCGTTGCCGCGTATGGTGGCGCCCGGCGGCGCGGTCGCTGCGACGGCGATCGTCTGCATCTTCTCGATCGCGGCGAGCCCCTTGAGCTTGTCGTCGATCGCCTCCTGCCACGGGCTCTCGCGGCTGGCATCGAGCAGGATCAGCGCGCTGCGCGGGCGCGAGACGATCAGCGCGTCGATCAGGACGTCGAGATCGAAGGCGCGGTCGCGCACCTCCTGCGCCGAGCGGGTGGGCGTATCGACGGGCACGAGCAGGTTGCGGCCGCGCGCCTGCACCGCCTGACCGGCGTAGAACACAACCGCGAGCCCGTCCCGCTTCAGCCGCGACGAGAACTCGGCGATGGCGAGCGCCAGCTCGGTGCGCGTGGTGTCCTCGGCGAAGACGACATCGAAGCCGCCCGCGCGCAGAATCTCGGCGGCGGCGCGCGCCTGATCGGCCACGGGCAGCGGCGCGGCGGTCCCGTAGCGCGCATTGCCGATGACGAGCGCGACGCGGGCCGGCTCGCCGGCGGCGGGCTGCGCCACGGCCGGCGTGGGCAGAGCGACCCAGCAGAGCGCGAGAGCTGCGAGCGTCGAGGCCAGCATCGCCCGCATCAGGCGAGACAGCGGGCGGGAACGGGCCTCCGGCGCGGGGTGTCGTGGTCTAGCGGACATTGATCCTGATCTTCTGGGACATCACCGGCGGGTCATGCGGCACATGGGCGTGGTCGCCCAGCAGCAATTGCAGCGTATGGCGACCCTTGGGCAAGGTGACCACGACCTCCGTCTGGCCGTTGCCGAGATGGATATGGTTATAGTCGGCCGGGATCGGCTGGTCGGGCACGATGCTGTCGACATCGATCAGCAGATGGTGATGCCCGGTCGCCGGCGTGGTGACGCCGGCGGGCGCGACGCCCATTTCCTTCAGGCCGATGCGGACGGTGAAGCGCTCGGACACGCTGATGCCGTCGAGCGGGTAATGGAAATAGACCTGCGCGCCGCGCGGCGCGGGCTGGCGCTTGGCGGTCTGCGCGGGCTGCCCATGGTTCTGGTGGCCTGCGTGCTGCGCGGCCGGCTGCGCTGCCGGCCACGCGGCGGCAAGCAGGCCGAGCCCGGCGATCATGGTCATCCGTCGCAAGATCGTTCTGGTCATCGCCTGCGCGCCGTCTTGCGGGGATTGCCGACGAAGACCCTGATCCGCTCCGACATGACGGGCGGATCATGCGGCACATGCTGGTCGTCGGCGAGGATGAGCTGGAGCGTGTGCCAGCCCGGCTTGAGCGTGACCACTTTCTCGACCTGGCCGCCGCCGAAGTGCAGATGGTTGAGATCGGCCGGGATCGCGACGTCGAGAGGCGGCGTCGGCGCGTCGATGATCAGGTGGTGATGGCCGGTGTCGGGTTTGTCGACGCCCGCGGGCGCGACGCCCATGTTCCGCAGGCCGAAGCGGATGGTCGAACGGGGGTAGATCGTCTCGCCGTCGCGCGGATAGATGAAATAGACCACAGCGTCCGGCGGCGAGGGCTTGCGGCCGGATGTCGGCGCGGCCACTGAGGCCGCTGCCGGTGCCGCCGCCCCCTCGACGACCCTGACCCGGATGCGCTGCGACATGACCGGCGGATCATGCGGGACATGGTCGTGGTCGCCCATCAGCAATTGCAGCGTATGCTCGCCGGGCGGCAGGTTGAGTTCGTATTCGGTCTGGCCCCGGCCGAAATGGACATGGTTGAAATCACTGGGGATTTCGCGGTCGAGCGCCGGAGTTTCCGTATCGATCAGGAGATGATGGTGGCCGCCGCTGGCATGCGGCGTCCCCGCCGGCGAGATTGCGATGTTCTCGACGCCGAAGCGGATCGTCGCGCGGGGCGGGATCGTCGCGCCGTCGGCGAGATCGCGGAAGAACACGCGCGCGCCGGGCGCAGCGGCCGTGCGCGGCTTTTCCTCCACCCCGGCCACGACCTCGATCTCGATCGCCTCCGACATCACCGGCGGATTATGCGGGACGTGATCATGGTCGGCGAAGAGGAGTTGCAGCCGGTGCCGGCCCGGAGGCAGCGAAATCTCGGTCTCGGTCTGGCCGCCGCCGAAATGCAGATGGTTGAAATCGGCCGGGATCGGCCGGTCGAGCGCCGGCAGCGGCGTGTCGATCAGCAGGTGGTGATGGCCGGCATGGCGTCGCGCGGTGCCGGCCGGAACGACCTCCATGCCGCTGATCTCGAAGCGGACCGTGAGCTTGGGACCGACGACGCGCGCGCCGTTCTGCAGGCCCAAGAACTTCAGCGTCACGCCGGACGGGGCCGGGCTGCGCTGCTGCGCCCGCGCAGCCGGCGCGAACATCAACGCCAGCGCCGTCAGGAATGCCGCGACGCAGAGGAACCGGCCAGGCCGGACGAAGCACATCCGCGTCTCTCCATTCTCGCCAGGACGCGAATGCTAACAGCCTGCCGGCGTCAGGGCAAGAAATCGGCAACCTCTTGAAGGCAGAGACTTTGCGGGCGATCCGGATCAGTCGGATTCGACTGGATTCCGACGCCTGCGTCCGGTAGCTTCCCCACAGGAATCCGATGATGTCCCCGATGCCAAGACTGTCGCCGATGCAAAGGCTTGCCCTGCTGCTGGCCCTGGTGCTCCAGATCCTCGCGCTGCCGGCTTTGGCCGAGGAGCGGCGGGTCGCGCTCGTCATCGGCAATTCGAGCTATCGCAACGCGCAGCCGCTGCCCAACACGCTGAACGACGCGCGCGACATGACCGGCGCGCTGCGCAAGGTCGGCTTCGAAGTGGTGGACGGGCTCGACCTCGACAAACGCGGCATGGACCAGGCGGTGACGCGCTTCGCCCGGCTGGCGCGCGATGCCGACGCGGTGCTGTTCTACTATGCCGGTCACGGGCTGCAGTTCAACGGCGAGAACTATTTGGTGCCGGTCGAGGCCCGCGTCGAGGACGAGGTCAGCGTCCAGTACGAGACGACGCGGCTCAACGACGTCATCACCGCGCTCGGCTTCGCCAGGGGCGTCAAGATCATGGTGCTGGACGCCTGCCGCAACAACCCGTTCGTGCGCCAGCTCGCGAGCAAGCAGGCGACACGGAG
Organism: Rhizobiales bacterium CCH3-A5; assembly: GCA_001556025.1. Lineage (GTDB taxonomy): Bacteria > Pseudomonadota > Alphaproteobacteria > Rhizobiales > Beijerinckiaceae > Allobosea. Next base: position 6,499 of record LSIB01000056.1, on the reverse strand, counting down.
TTTCGCGGTCGGCAACGGCCTGGCTCCGATCGCGCGGGCGCAGGGCATGGTCGTGGCCTATGCCACGCAGGCCAACGACGTCGCCGCCGACGGCGCTGGCCGCAACAGCCCGTTCACGGCCGCGCTCGTTCAGGAGATCCAGACGCCGGGCCTCGAGATCGCCAGCATGTTCCGCCGCGTCCAGAAGGTCGTCCACGACGCGACCGGCGGGCGGCAGACGCCGGAGCTGTCGCTGTCGCTGCTGGGCGATTTCTACCTCAACCGCGAGGAGACCGACGCCGATGTCTGGCGCGCCATCCGCGCCAGCGACGATCCTTCCGTGCTGAACGGTTTCATCAAGCGGTTCCCGACCAGCTTCTTCGCGATCGACGCCCGCACCAAGCTCGACCTGATCGAGCGGCGCGCGGTCGAGGAGCGCGACCGCGACAGGCTCGCGCGCGAGTTCAGCGAGCGCGAGCGAGCGCTGCTGGAGCGGCTGAAGCAGGCCGAGCGCGAGCGCCAGCAGGCGGCCGAGACGCTGGCGCGCCGCGCCATGGAGGGCGTCGCCACGGCTCCGACGATCGCCCCCGCGCCCGTTCAGCCCGCCCGGCCGGACCGGGCCGCCGCCGAACGGGTCGAGAAAGAGCGTCTCGCCTCGGAACTCGCCCGCAAGGACGCCGAACTGGCCTCGCTCGAAACCGAGCGTCGCCGCCTCGATGAGGAGCGCTTCATGCAGGAGCAGGCCATGGCCGCCCGGCTGGGAACGTTGACGCTGGGACCTGCCGAGCCGCCGGTGCAACTCTCCACCCCGCCACGCCCGGCGCCGGTCGATCGCCGCCTCGGCGAGACGGTGGCTGCCACGCCGGTCGCGCGCCCGACACAAGCCGCCTGCGCCAGCGCGCTGGCGCGCGCGCAGCTCGGCGAGTTTTCGGACCAGATCCGGGATGTGCTGAGACAATGCCGCTGAGGCTGCAGACGCGTCGGCCGATCACGGGCGCGCCGTCTTGCGCTTTCGTCACGAGAACAGGAGCGTCGCCATCATGCTGTTGATCGCCCGCGCCGCCCGCCACGCTCCCGGCCTCGCCCTGTTGCTCGGCCTGACGTTGCCCGTGCTGGCGCAGCCCGCTCCGCCGGCGCCGATCCCCTATCCAGACGCGGTGCGCCGCGCCGCCGACGATCTGTTCGGGAAGGCGAACCTGCCGCCCGGTCCGGTCGAACTAGTGATCGACCCGCTGATCGACGGGGTCTCGGGGGCGCAGTCGACGGCGACGCGGGCGATGCAGGAGACGCTTGCCGAACTCGTCCGGACGGCGCATCCGCGTTTTACGTTGCTGCCCTTCAATTCGGAGTCGCTGGCGCGCAAGCCCGTGGTGCTGGTCGGCACCTTCACCGCGATCAACAGTCTCGGCGACGTCCAGGGGCCGCGCGACGCCTTCCGCATCTGCTTCACCATGGCTGATCTCGCCTCGCGGACGGTGGTCTCGAAGGGCGTCGCGCGCGCCCGGCCCGAGGGCGTGGACGTGACGCCGACCGCCTATTATCGCGACGCGCCGGTCTGGGGGCAGGATCCGGCGACCGACGCCTACATCAAGACCTGCCAGGGCACGAAGCTCGGCGACGCGCTCGACCCCGCTTATGTCGAGCGGCTCACGGCCGGCGCGCTGATCAATGACGGCATCCTCGAATATGAGGCCCAGCGCTATCGCGAGGCGCTCGCTTACTACCGTTCGGCGGGCCGGTTGCCGGGCGGCGACCAGCACCGGGTGCGGATCGGCACCTATCTCGCCAGCGAGAAACTCGGCCGGCGCGAGGAGGCTGTCGATGCCTTCGCCGCGCTCGTCGATGCGGGGCTGGAGTCGCGCAAGCTCCTCGTCAAGCTTCTCTTCAGGCCGGGTTCGACGCAGTTCGTCGACGATGCCAAGATCACCGAGCCCTATCCGATGTGGCTCAGCCAGATCGCGACGCGGACACGCCAGAAGAAGGCCTGCCTCGAAATCGTCGGGCATACCTCGCGCACCGGGCCGGCCACGCTCAACGAGCGGCTGTCGGTGCTGCGCGCCAATTTCGTCATGGAGCTGCTGAAGACAGGCGCTCCGACGGGCGGGGCCAGCCTGATCGCGACCGGCATGGGCTTTCGCGAGAACCTGATCGGGACCGGCAAGGACGACGCCAGCGACGCGCTGGACCGGCGCGTGGAGTTCAAGGTGCTCGACTGCTGATGACCAACACAGCCCCGGTTTCGGACAGCGCCGGCCAGCGCGTCAATCCCTATGATGCGATGGCCTATAGCGGCCATGCCTTCCCGCAGACGCAGCCCGCCCGGCTCGCCACCATCGCGCATGCGCATGGGCTGCAGCCGGCCTCCTGCGCACGGGCGCGCGTGCTCGAGCTCGGCTGCGGCTCCGGCGGCAATCTGCTGCCGCTCGCCTTCGCCAGCCCGGAGGGCCGGTTCGTCGGGGTCGATCTGTCAGGCAGCGCCATCGCCGCGGCGAAACGGCGTGCGACCGAGCTTGGACTCGCGAATATCGATTTCGTCCATGCCGACATCATGGCGGTGGCGGCGGACCTCGGCGAGTTCGACTACATCATCGCGCATGGCGTCTATTCCTGGGTGCCGGACCCGGTGCGGGACCATATCCTTTCGATCTTCGGGACGATGCTCGCGCCCCATGGCGTCGCCTATGTCAGCTACAACGCGCTGCCGGGTTGCCGGATGCGCGACATGGCGCGCGACGTCATGCTTTTCGCCATCCGCAACATCGCGGAGCCCGCGGCGCAGATCCGTCAGGCGCGCGTCGCGCTGAAAACCATCGCCGAAGCGACCGATCCGAAGTCCTTCTATGGCGCGGCGCTGCGGGCGCGGTCCGAACAGATCGACGCCTTGTCCGACGACGTCCTCTACCATGACGACCTCAACCCGATCTCGCGCGCCTTCAGCCTGACCGAGGTGGTGACGGCGGCGGAGCGCCACGGCCTGCGATATCTCGCCGACGAATCCTTCCCGAACCGGTTCGAGGCCGTACGCGGGCCAGCGCGCGACATTCTCGCCAACATCTCGCCTCACCCGCCGGTACTGCGCCAGCAGGCGCTCGACCTGATCGTCGGTCGCTTCTTCCGCCAGACGCTGCTTTGCCGCGCCGGGCTCACTCTGGGCAGGCCGGAGGATGGGATGTCGCTGGCGGCGTACCATCTTGCCGCCGATGTCAGCGAGGCGCCCGACGAGGCGTCCGCATCCCGCCCCGGCGCGGTCGGCTTCGCCTTCGCCGGCGGCGTCAAGCTGGTGATCGACCTGCCGGTCGCGAAGGCGGCGCTGCGGCGGCTCGCAGGGTGCTGGCCGGCCGCGATCGCTTATGGCGACCTCGTCGCGCTTTCGCTGGCCGAGGCAGGTATCGCGCCGGGGCCGGACGCCGCGCGCGAGACGGCCCGTCTCGACGAGGCGCTGATGGCGATGTTCCGGGCCGCCCTGCTGGAGATCCATCTCGATCCGCCGGCGCTCGGCGTCACTGCGGGCGAACGCCCGGTTGCCAGCGCCTATGCCCGCTGGCAGGCGAAGAGCGGGCGCGAGGTGACCGATCTCAGGCACCGCACGGTGGCGCTGGACGACGATCTCGTGCGCCATTTCCTCAGCCTGCTCGACGGCACGCGCGACGCTGCGGCGCTGCTGGCTGCAATGAACGCCTATCTCGAAACGGCGCCCCGACCGGCCGGCGACGCGCCGCCCCTGCCGAAAGCCGTGAAGCCCGAGGATATCGCGATGCATCTGGGCAGCCTCGGACGTCTTGGCCTGCTGCACGCCTGATGATTGTGACCCGGCCGCTTCCGGAGTAGCCTTCCCCAACGGGAGCAGAGACCACGATGGCAACCCGGCCGTGATACGGCGGTCAGCAGCATGAGCCAACGCTTCAAGAGCTTTCAGGCCGCTTTCCCGGAAGAGCGCTGCCTGTCGGTGCTGATGGCGGCGCGCCATGGCGCGACGACGCTGCCCTGCGCCGCCTGCGGCCGCACCGGCGTCTTCGCGCCCCGGCCGCGTCTGCGGGCGCTGGCCTGCGAGGCCTGCAACTACCTGGTCTACCCGGCGGTCGGGACGCCGCTGGAGAACCGGCGCGCCAGCCTGTCGGGCTGGTTCTACGCGATCGCATTGGGGACCGAAGGCAAGCAGGCCGCGACGATCGCGACGCTCCAGCGCGAAACCGGCGTGACGCAGCCGCTGGCGCAGCGCATGGCGCAGGATGTGGCGGCGCTCTCGGGGGAGGCGCAGGCCGGGCGCGCCGGCTGGTTCGCCAAGCTTCGCGACGTGGTGGCCGCCCCTGCTCCCGCTCCGGTTCCCGCGAGCATGCCAGACGATGCGCCTTTGCCCGCCATGAGCGCCGGCGCCGCAGCCGCGCCACCGCCCGCCACGTCCGCCGCGCGAGGCTTCCTGCGTCCGGTCATGGCCGTCGCGGCCGCGATCCTGTCGGCCGTGGCGCTGGCCGGCTTCGCCATCGCCTCGCGCCAGCCGCAGCCCGAGACGCTTCAACTGGCCGAACCCGATCTGCCTGACCTCAGAAGCGGGCCGGCCAAACCTTCGCTCGTGCTCTCCTCGGTGGAAAGCGACCTCGAAGCGGCGCGGCAAGCGACTCAGTTCGCGCTGACGGCAAACCCCGCTCTGGCGGCGATCCGGCCTCAGGGACCCGATGCCACAGCCGCCTCTTCACCGCAGGCTCTGCCGCCGCCACCGAGCAACATCCTGCTCGTGCCGCCGCGCCTGCCGGCGCAAACGGGTCAGCGTCCGCAGGCTCCGGTCGTCGCCGGGAACGGCGACCCCGAGCAGATCCTGACCTTCGGGCCGATCCGCATTCGCCGCCATCTGGTCGATACGATCGTACGCGCCGGCCGCATCGTCGGTGCGGACCCGACGCTGCTGATGGCGGTCGCCGACAAGGAATCGTCCTTCGCCACCGCCGTTCAGGCCAAGACCTCCTCGGCGACCGGCCTGTTCCAGTTCATCGAGCAGACCTGGCTCGGCGTCGTCGACGAGTTCGGCGCGCGCCATGGGCTGGCCGCCGAAGCGCAGACCATCACCCGGGCCGGCCGCCAGTTCGTGGTCGCCGATGCCACCGAGCGCCAGCGCATCCTCGATCTCAGGCGCGAGCCCTATCTCTCGGCGCTGCTGGCGGCCGAGATGCTGAAGCGCGACACACTGAGGCTGGAAAAGCAGATGGGCCGCCATCTCACCGGCGGCGAGGTCTATCTGATCCATTTCCTCGGGCCCGACGCCGCCCAGTCCTTCATGGCGACGATGGAACAGACGCCAACCGCGAAGGCGGCCGAACTGTTGCCGCGCCCGGCCGAGGCCAACCGGCCGATTTTCTATGCCGAGGCCGGCGGCGAGACGAAGACGCTGACCGTCGCCGAAGTCCACGCCAAGTTCGACGCCATGATCAAGCTGCGGCTGGACCGCTATGGCAGCGTCCGCCGGCTCGCCGGGCAGAACGCGACGAAGAAGTAGACGGATCAGACAGGGGTGCGCCGGTGCGGGCCGTGGGGCCCGGCGGGTGATGACGAAGGAGTGAAGAATGGCCGCAAACCGGTTCGAACAGGTCGACGAGACCCCCGACGACGCCATCACGCTCAGCCTCGCCCAGGGCGAAGCCGGGCCGACCGGCACGATTTCCTGCCCGGCGGCTTTGGCGGGCGGGCATCTGGTCAATGATTTCGAGAGCGACCCGATGGCTCCGGTCGATGCGTTCCGGCAGGCGATCCGCCTCGCCAACGAGATCCAGGCGCCGGTCGTGGTGGTCGATGCCGGGGGCCTCTGGCAGGCCGAGTGGGGCGCGCTCTACCGCGAGGAGGACGCCTGACGACAACCGTCTGCTTCGCCCGCGTCAGTAGATCCTGAAATACCGGATGCCGAGCCCGACCCTGCCGCCCGCGGCCGCGATGTCGCGGGCGAGGTTGGGAAAGAATTCGGTCGCGGGCGCGGGGTTGGGGCCGGACAGCACCGGCAGCGGGGTCTGGCTCGCCAGCGCAAGCACGGTCTGCGGGCGCATCGCCGGGCCGGTCGATTCGAGCTTGAGGGCAAAACGCGCGCGCGCGCCCTCCCGCCGCGTGAAGCTCGACAGATTGTGGACGAGGCCGTCATCGCCGACGAGAAGCAGGGCGACCTCTTTCGCCGGGCTCTCGATCGAACCGTTCAGCGCGTCGCCGCTTTTCAGGTTGAAGGTGTTGATCTGCAGGCCCGTCATGCGGTCGAGTCCGGCGCTGCTCTGGCGCAGGAACTCGACCATCGGGCATTGCTGCGCGGTGACGGGCCGGAGGTTGATCTGCGCCTCGAAGCCCTGCGCCGCCTTGAAGGCCGCGTCGAAGGCGACGAACGGCTCGGCCCCGCTGCCGAAACCCTCGAGGTTCGCCTTCTTCTCAGCCAGTTCCAGCGGCCACAGGAAGAAGCAGCGCCCGCCATCGTAATTGACGATGTAGCGTTCGATCCGCTCGGTCGGCGTGCGCGGCTCCGTCGCCGCCGCGACGGCAGGCGGTGCGGGGC
>LSIB01000055.1 GCA_001556025.1 Rhizobiales bacterium CCH3-A5 | reverse complement strand
CATGGGGGTCAGTTCTTCATGACGGAAAGGGGGCAGTTCCGAATGTCGCTGGACACTCCGCACGCCGTCGGCGTGTTGCCCATTCGGAGACGACCCTGAGGCTTCCCCGGAAGCCGCTTTTCCGTATCGATCGCCAGAGGGCGGATGCATTGCGGACGCCAGCGTCCCATTGCGCATCGAGCCAGGGTAGATGAGCTTCCAGAGAACTCTGGCGAGGGCGGAAGACGTCGTTTCTCTCGCCTCTGACTATGCGCCTCACGGTCTGGCGGTGCTGGCCCGTGCGCCTGACGATCTGTTTGATCGGCACGCCTTCCTTGCAGAGGGCAAGAACCGCTGCGTTTGTCTCCTCGCGCCGCAGATACCCTTCGTATTGCAGCCTCTCCGCCGCCGTCAGAAGCGAGGGGTTGACGACCGTGGCGCCGATGGCGCTGCGGATCTGGCGCATCGACTTGCGCACGGCGTCGAGGAACGCACGGCTGGCGTTCTCCATCAGGTGCCAGCGATCGGCGACCTGAACGGCATGCGGCAGGGCTCGCGCCACCGCCTCTCCGTACCCACCGCCGCGGTCCCGGGCGACAGTATGGACAATTGGCTGGTGCCTGAGCCAAGCCTCGGACGTCGCTGGCTCCCGATCCGGAAGCAAAACGACCGGTCGGCGGCGCTCAAGATCGCAGACGATCGTGCCGTAGCGGTGATTGCGCCGCCAGGCGAAATCATCGATGCCGATCACGCGTAGCGGCTCGCTCGGCACCCTTGCGCGCTGCCTTACCACACGCAGCAGCGTATCGTTGCTGACCGGCAGCATCATCCTAGCGGCAAAACTCGCGCCAGGCCGGCCGTCCAGGGCGAGGCCGAGATGCTGGACGATATGATCGAGACGATCGGTTCGGCGTGCTCGTGGCGCGAGGATGCGGTCACCAAAGCGCTCCGCGAAGATCTGGCGGCCGCATAGGACCGCATCGCACCGAAAGCGCCGGACGAGAACGTAGAGTTCGACGCGTCGGCCGCTCAGCGGCAGATCCTTTGCTCGCCGGAAATACCGGCTCTGGATCCGCTGCGAGAACGCCCCGCAGTCAGGACATGGGCAGGCTCTGACGGCGGACCGGGCTCGGACAACAACCCGATCGCCTTCGATCGCGATGCCGTCGACGACAAGACCTGCTGGAACCAAGCTGGCCGGTCGAAATCGCTGCTTCATCATGCTGATTCCTTCTGGAAACCAGCGTCAGAACAGCCCCAACCTGCAGCGAAACTGAGTCAGACCCAAACTTGCACGCCGAAACACAGTCCAATTCAAACCGAGGGCGCTTCAGGGGGCAACGTCACGACGACACTGATCTGCATGGGACGGCTCCTTTTTGAGTTTGACTGCCACGACAGCCACGATGCCACGCTGATGCCGGGTGCAGGGGCCGTCCACCCCATCAACGGTCGCATGCGCGACGAGCTTCTCAATGAGACGCTGTTCTTCGACCTCGACGACGCCCGCGCGAAGATCGCGGTTTGGATTGCCGACTACAATGACCAGCGTCCGCATTCGTCGCTGGGCTACCTGACGCCCGCGGCCTACGCCGCCAACTTCACCGCAACGAACGATCGGCTGCGCAACCCAGACCAGCTCCGCCGATCGCCCGTTGCTAGCCCCGCGCCACACGGCGTAAAACCGGCCGAGGCTCTAATCGCCGCTGGCTGACAAACCAGTGGCAGGTCAATCGCCGTCCATTCGAAATCGCTGAGTTCGTAGCGTCCCATCGCCAAGCTCCTGTTTCGGAGCTTGATGATGTGGACGCCCCCGCCCAACGGCGGCGCTATGGTGCCGATCCGGCTGC
>LSIB01000054.1 GCA_001556025.1 Rhizobiales bacterium CCH3-A5 | reverse complement strand
TATCGATAAGAGGTAATTATCGATAGTGATATGCATACACCAATAGGTGTCGATGTGAAACAATCAAATTGCTAGTTGAGTTGGATATGATAATGTAAGAGTTGTGAATTCAATCCCCTATGATTTTTCGCGCGGCGAAAGCCAGGCCCTGGTTTCGGACTGCGCCAGAACCTCCGAGGCCGCGGCGATCGCGCTTGCCCGTTTTGACGAGCGTCTGCTCCGCGCGGAGCCCGTCCTGGCCGAGGGGGTTCGCCAGCGCGGCCATGCCTTTGAGGCCCAGGCGCTGATCGGGCTCAGCGGCGGGCTGTGTCCGCTCGAGGATCTCGTCCTGCACGACGCCGGCATGGATGTGCGCAGCCCGACGCGCGAAATTGCCCGCGCCGCGACCATCCTGGACGAGCGCCGGCGCCTGGCCCGGCGTGAGACAGCCGAAATCTTGAGCCCGACTGCCCTGCGGCTGCGGCTCGGGATTGAGGAAGCACCGCAACCGGGTCGGCCTGACAGGGTGACGACCCTATCGGGGGCCGCGAGACAGGTCGCGGCACCATGGGATCGGATTGGACGGGATGACGACGATGAGGACCCGGTTGATGAAGATGACCTGGATCAGGAGGACGAGCCCGATCACGCCGATCCGGCTTTCGCAAAAATCGACGCGCTGCTGGTGCGGACGCGAAAAAAGCTCGATGCCTGGAACGATTTTTCCTCCGACGAGGGCCGCAAAAGTCTGACCCTGCGCAATCCGGCCTATGACGCCGCCGGACGGTTCGAGTGCTGGCTCAACATCCTGGGAGAGGGCAGGGGACTGCCGGCGACCCTCGCCGCCGCCCTCGCGCTCGATGCCTGGCTTTGGCTCGAGCCCTCCGAACGCTCCGGCGAGCTCGGGTTTGCGTTTGCAGCGACCCTGTTGCGGCAGCGGGGGGTGGCCGTAGCACATCTGCCGACCGTCGGGCTGGGGTTAAGGAGAGGGCGGTTTCGATGGAGCCCGCATCAGGCGCTCGACGTCCGTATAGCGGGGCTGCTCGGCGCGTTTGGTGAAGCGGCCGCGTTCGGGCAGGTCGATCTCGATCGGCTTTCGCTGGCGCGGACGCTGATGATGCGGAGGTGTGAGGGGAGGCGGGGGAATTCGAAACTGGCGGATCTGGTCGATCTGTTCGTGTCGTTGCCGCTGGTCACCGTGCAACTGGCGGCGGCGCGGCTGCAGGTCTCGCCCCAAGCAGTAGAGGCGATGCTGAAGGA
>LSIB01000053.1 GCA_001556025.1 Rhizobiales bacterium CCH3-A5 | reverse complement strand
TGGTCAGTGGGTTGGCCGCGTTGCTCACGAAGCCGATTCAATCATGGATTACAGTGGCTTGCCAGAGAAAAGGCGATCAACTTGCCGCGACGGGGACCCGTGTCTCGCGCCGCTCATGCACGCGCCGCCAGTCGAGGCCTTCGAGCAACGCCTGAAGCTGCGCCGCTGTCAGCCGCACGACGCCGTCGGCGATCGCGGGCCACTGGAACTTGCCATCTTCCAGCCTCTTCGAGAACAGGCAGACGCCCGTCCCATCGAAGTAGACTAGCTTGATCCGGTCGGCGCGCCGCGCCCGGAACACGTACACCGCGCCCGAGAACGGATCGGCGCCCATGCTCTCGCGCACCAGCGCGGCCAGGCCCTCCGCGCCCTTGCGGAAGTCGACCGGCTTTGTCGCGATCATGACGCGGACCGCGCCGGTCGGGCCGATCA
>LSIB01000052.1 GCA_001556025.1 Rhizobiales bacterium CCH3-A5 | reverse complement strand
CCCTCTCCTGTAAGGAGAGGGGCAGGGGTGAGGTGACGGACGTTTCGGGATTGGCATGAACGGAGGTGCGCATAGGATGATACCTGACTGGTTAAAGGGCCGACCCCTCACCCCAGCCCCTCTCCCTTCGGGAGAGGGGTTCCTCGCGCTTTATCCTGCTGACTTGTCAATCAATTCCTTCTCAACAACCGCTCCAGATAGTCGAGCTCCTCCATCGGGCGGCTGGGATCGCCCAGCCGGCGGCGGAGTTCGTCGAGGATGCGCCGCGCGCGCTGGGTCGCGCTTTCGTCGGCGCCGGGCACGCGGACGCGCCCGTCGGCCCAGTCGCGCTGGCGCTGCGGGCGGCCGAGCGGGTCCTCGCGGCCGCGCTGCTGGGCCGAGGGGCGGCCCGCCGGCTGCCCGTCGGGCTCGCCGAACGCGCCCTCGGTGCCGTCTCCGGGTTCGCCCGGCTGGCCGGGCTGCATCTGCTGGGCAAGGTTCTGGCCGCCCTTGCGCAGGGCTTCGAGCGCGCGGCCCTGCGAGCCCAGCGCGCCTTCGCCCTGGCCCTGGCCGAGCTGGCCTTGCGCCTCGCCCATCGCGTCCTCGGCCTCGCCGAGTTCGCCCTGCTCGGGCGCGCCCATGCCGCGCATGCGGCGCTGGAGCTCCTGCAGGCGCTCGCGCAGAGCCTGCTGGCGCTCGGCGAGGCTCTGGCCCTGCCCCTGACCGTTCTGGCCCTGCTGGCCTTCGCCCTCCTCGCCGTCCTCGCCCTCTTCGCCGGGCTGCTGGCCCGGCTGCTGGCCGCGCTGGCGCTGGCCCTGCTGCCCCTGCTGGCGCTGCCCCTGCTGGCCGGGCCGTGCCTGCTGCTGGCCGGGCCGCTGGCGCTGCGCCCGGTTCTGGCGCTGCTGCTCCTGCTGGAAGGTCTCGTCGCGCAGCTGCTGCTGCTCGCGGGTCATGCGGTCGAGGTCCGACAGCGCCTGGTTCATCTCGCGCTGGCGCGGGTCCTGCTGGCCGGGGCGGGCCATCTGCAGGTTGTTGAGCATCTGGTTGAGCTGCTCCATCAGGCGCTGGGCTTCGGCCATGTCGCCGCGCCGGGAGAGCTCCTCGATGCGGTTGAGCATGTTCTGCAGGTCGCGCGGCGTGACGCTCCTGAAGTTCTCCGGCAGTTGCGCTTGGTTCTGCTGGTCGCCGTTCTGCTGCTGGCGCTGCATCTGCTCGGCGAGCTGGCGCATGAAATTGTCGAGCGCCTTGCGCATCTCGTCGGTGAGCTTCTTGATCTCGTCTTCCGAGGCGCCGCGCTCCAGCGCCTGCTGCAAATTCTCCTGCGCGGCGCGCAGCGCCTTCTCGGCGTCGGAGAGGTCGCCATCCTCGAGCTGCAGCGCCATCGCCCACATCAACTCGGCGACCTCGCGGAGCTGATCGTCGGAGGTCGAGCGGCGCAGGCGCTCGTTGATCATGCGCATGCCGAGATAGACGCCGGTCTCCTTCATGAAGAGTTCGGGCTCGATCAGCAGCGCATCCATGGCGAGCTGGACCTTGCGCCGGTCCTCGACATCCATGACGAGCTTCCGGCGCTGCTCGACCAGCGCCTTGGCGAGCGGCTTGGTGAAGGTGCGCTGCGGCAGGGTGACATCGACGGGCTCGCTGCGGCCTTCCTGCCCAGCCTCGTCGCGCGCGACCAGCGTCATGCGGACCTTCGCGCCGGCCCAGGGATGGGACGAGAAATCGACGGTGCTCTTCATCTCCTCCTCGCCGGTCGGCGAGGACGGCACGCTGAGCGACTGTTTCGGCGGCTCGACCAGCGAGCGCCCGGTCGAGGGCGGCCCAGTTCGCGAGACCAGCACCTCGGCGGCGCTGATGCCGTAATCGTCCTTGCCGGTGTAGCTCAGCGTCAGGCCGCCGGCCTGCGGGCCGGTGACGGGCTTGGGCGGTTCTGTGAAGCTGATTTGCGGCGGCTGGTCGGCGATGGCCGTCAGCGTCAGCGTCTGGTCCGGCGCGCCCGCGCCGGTGATGCGCAGCGTGCCGCTGCCGGTCAGGGTGAAGCGCTTTTCCAGCACGGCGGGCGCAGCCGTCGCGGCGGGCGTCGCAGGCTTGGGAGCGTTCGCCGTGGCGCCGGCGACCTTGTCTTCGGGGGCGACGTAGACGTCGAGCCGGCCGGTGGTGGCGACGTCCATGCTGGTCTTGCCGGCGATGCGCACCACGATGGTGGATTTTTCCGGCGCGCTGAGCGTCGGGCTCTGCAGGCGGGCGAAGTCGATCAGGATCGGCGGCAGGCGCGTATAGCCCGGCGGGTCGATCCAGGCGTCGATGCGCACGGCCGGAGCGGGAGCCTGCGGGCCGCGCCAGTCGAAGGCGGCCGACAGGCGTGGGCCGGCCTCGTGGCCGGCGACGAAAAACGCCGCGACGGCGGCGAGCACCGGCACGGCGCGCAGGGCGAAGCGGTCGCGGCCGGCCATCAGCGGGCGGGGCGCGGCGACCTTGAGGCCGGCGACTTGCGCGCCCTGGCGCTCGACATGCAGCTTCCAGAGCGCCTGGGAGACGGGATCGCCCGTGCCGACGGCGAGGCTGTCCTCCAGCGCCGAGGCCGGGCGGTGCGCGCCTTCGAGCGAGTGGTCGAGCCGGTTCAGCGCGTCGCGCCGCGTCGGCAGGGCCATGCGGGCGATGTGAACGAGGCTGGCGGCGAGCGCGAGCGCGAAGAGCGTGACGCCGAGCGCGCGGCCCTGCCAGGGAAGCGCGGTCCAGAGACCGAACCACGACAAGGCGAGGAAGGTCAGCGCGATCGCGGCCGGGATCCAGAGGCGTGGCCAGAGCCGCTCCCAGCCCAGCGAGAGGCGGGACGCTGCCGCAAGACGGCCGAGCCGCCGCCGGATGAGTTCGATCGGATCAAGCGCCCTGGGGCGCTGCGCCTCATTCATGCCGTCGCTCCGAGCCGCCCCCGCGCCTTGACCGCCTTTGCCATGATGCACACGCTAACACGCGAATGCGGCAAGACCAGAGCGAAGAGCCTCAGCCCACAACAGCCTCAGCGTTTCGTGAAGCGGTCTCAGGGCAGCCAGGGCGGAGCACGATCCGTGCCAAGCAGATCCTCGTAGGTCTGCCGGGGCCGCGTCACGGCGAATTGCGAGCCTTTTACAAGCACTTCGGCGACGAGCGGCCGCTGATTGTAGGTCGAGGACATGCTGGCGCCATAGGCTCCGGCCGTCATGAAGGCGATCAGGTCGCCGGGCTTCAGTTCGGCCAGTTCGCGGCCTGTCGCAAAGGTATCGCCCGATTCGCAGATCGGCCCGACCACGTCATAGGCCGTGGCGCGCGCATCGGCCGCAGGCTCCGCGACCGGCCAGATCTCGTGATAGGCCTCGTACATCGCCGGCCGGACGAGGTCATTCATGGCGGCATCGACGACCAAAAACTGCTTGGTCGGGCGCGGATTGAGGTGCAACACCCGCGTCAGCAGGAGGCCGGCATTGCCGACGATCAGGCGGCCGGGCTCGAAGCCGAGCTCGACGTCGAGACCTGTGGTGAGGCGGGCGACCATGGCGGCATAGGCCTCGACCAGCGAGGTTCCCTGGTCGTGATCGGTATCGTTGAAGGCTTTCGGGATGTCGTAGGGGATGCCCAGCCCGCCACCGAGATCGAGCCGGTCGACGCGGTGGCCTTCTCCACGCAAGGCTCCGACCAGCGCCGCCATCTTGGCATAGGCCGCCTCGAACGCCTCGGTCCGGCGGATCTGGCTGCCGATATGCAGCGCCAGCCCCATGATGCGGACGCCGGGCAGATTGGCGGCGCGGGCATAGAGCCGGCCGACCTCGTCGAAGGAGACGCCGAACTTGTTCTCGGCCGAGCCGGTGGTGATCTTGGCGTGGCCGCCCGCGCCGATGTCGGGGTTGACCCGGAACACGGCCTCCTGCCGCTTGCCGAGCGAAGCCGCGATGCGCGAGAGCGCGTCGAGCTCGCCCTCTGTCTCGATGTTGACCTGGTAGATGCCGGCCTCGACCGCGTAGCGCAGTTCGCTCTCGCTCTTGCCGACGCCGGAGAAGACGATCTTCTCGGGCGGAAAGCCGGCCAGCAGCGCCTTTCGGATCTCGCCCTCGGATACCGTGTCCGCGCCGGCTCCGAGCTGGGCAAGAGTCTTCAGCACGCCGAGATTGCCGTTGGCCTTCATCGCGTAGAAGACATGCGCCTTGCCTGCCGGCGCTGCTGGCGTCAGAGCGGCCTCGAACAGCCGGTAGTGCCGCTCGATCGTGGCCGCTGAATAGACATAGACCGGCGTGCCGACCGCTTCCGCGATCGCGGTTAGCGAAACGTCCTCGGCGAAAAGCAGGCCGTCGCGATAGCTGAAATGATGCATCGGGTGCTCAGAGCAGCGGATCGAGCACGAAGCGGCTCTCGGGGACCGTAAAGTTGCGGTTCGCTCTGGCCGGCCGGCCGAAAGGCGAGGCCTGCGTCGTCGAGCCGACCTGCTCCTCGACGCCGCCGATCTGGCTGTCGGGCAGCGCAACGGCATTGGTGGCGTTGGGCGGCGCTTCCAGCGGCCCCTTGCGCCCGCAGGCGGCGAGCGACAGGCCAAGCAGGCCGATGACGAGAACGGCGCGACCCAGTTTCAGGCGGTCATACGGCACGAAAGCAAACCCTTGGACGAAGCATGGCGGAGACTGTAGCGAAAGCGCGGGCGGGAGGCGAGGCTTTGCGAGACCGTCATTGCGAGGAGCGCAGCGACGAAGCAATCGAGAGGCGCGCGCTCCACGTCCCCTTGGATTGCTTCGCTGCGCTCGCAATGACGGAAACCGTCAGCCTCGGTCCTTCGCCAGTTGCCGAAGCCAGCGCTTCGCCTGGCGGCGGACATTGGCGGGCGCGGTGCCACCATAACTGGTGCGGCTCTTCACCGACTGTTCGACGCCGAGCACTGCGAAGACGGCCTCGGTTATCTGCGGCTCGACCGCCTGCATCTGCGCAAGCGAGAGCTTCTCCAGCCCGACCTTCTTCTCGGAGGCGACGCCGACGAGACGGGCGGTGACGTGGTGGGCGTCGCGGAATGGCATCTTCAGCACGCGCACCAGCCAGTCGGCGAGGTCTGTCGCGGTGGCGTAGCCGAGGCCGGCCGCCTTCTTCATCGCCTTGAGGTCGGGCTCCATGTCGCGGACCATGCCGGCCATGGCCGCGAGGCAGAGCGAAAGCGTCTGCAGCGCGTCGAAGGTGCCTTCCTTGTCCTCCTGCATGTCCTTGGAATAGGTCAGCGGCAGGCCCTTCATCATCGTCAGCATCGCCTGCAGCGCCCCGAAGATGCGGCCGGCCTTGCCGCGCACCAGTTCGGCGGCGTCGGGATTGCGCTTCTGCGGCATGATCGAGGAGCCGGTCGAGAATTTGTCGGAGAGCCGCACGAAGCCGAATTGCGGCGTCGCCCAGAGCACGATCTCCTCGGCCAGCCGCGAGAGGTGCATGGCGCAAATGCTCGCGGCGGCAAGCGTCTCCAGCACGAAATCGCGGTCCGAGACCGAATCGAGCGAGTTGGCGGTCGGCCGGTCGAAGCCGAGCGCATGCGCTGTCATGTGGCGGTCGATCGGGAAGGAGGTGCCCGCGAGCGCGGCCGCGCCGAGCGGGCATTCGTTCAGCCGCTCGCGCGCGTCGCGGATGCGGCCGCGGTCGCGCGAGAGCATCTCGACATAGGCCAGAAGATGGTGGCCGAAGGTGACGGGCTGGGCCGATTGGAGATGGGTGAAGCCCGGCATCACAGAGCCTGCATGGGCGTCAGCCTTCTCAGCCAGCGCCAATTGCAGATCGGCCATCTGGCCGTCGATCTCGTCGAGCGTGTCGCGGACCCAGAGCCGCATATCGGTCGCGACCTGGTCGTTGCGCGAGCGGGCAGTGTGCAGCCGGCCGGCGGCCAGCCCGATTTTGTCCTTAAGGTTGCTCTCGACATTCATGTGGACGTCCTCGAGCGCGCGCGAGAACGTGAAGGTCCCGGCCTCGATTTCGTCCTGCACCTGCTTGAGCCCGGCGCTGATCGCGGCCACATCCTCAGGCGTCAGGATACCAGTCTCGGCGAGCATGGCGGCATGGGCCAGCGAGCCCCGGATGTCCTGCCGCCAGAGGCGCTTGTCGAAATCGATGGAGGCGTTGATCTCCTCCATGATGGCGTCGGGACCCGAGGCAAAACGCCCACCCCACATGCGATTGCTCACGACGATGTTTCCTGCTTTGAGGACGGCAATGGCGTCTTTGACGAAAAAATGGCTGGGTCTGGGTGTGCTGTCGGTTGCCGCATTGGGCGGCGTCGCGGCCTTCTACTCCGTCGCGGGCAATGCGGGCAATTCCGCATCGTGCGGCGCGGCGCGAAAAACGGCGGCAGCGATCGCGCCGCTGGCCCGCGGCGAGGTCGCAGCCGTTCAGGTCGCGGAGGCGCCACAGCTCGCGCCCGATCTCGCCTTCAGCGGCCCCGACGGCCAGCCGACGAGCCTGGCTTCGTTCAGGGGCCGCGTCGTACTGGTCAATCTCTGGGCGACCTGGTGCGCGCCGTGTCTGAAGGAGATGCCGGCGCTCGACGCGCTGCAAGGCGCGCTCGGCGGGCCCGATTTCGCGGTGGTCGCGGTCAACATCGACACGCGCAACCTCGACAAGCCGAAGGCGTGGCTGGCCGACAACAGGATCGAAAAGCTCGCCTATTACGCCGATCCGCAGGCGAAGGTGTTCCAGCAGCTGCGCGCGGCGCGCAAGGTCGAGGGCATGCCGGTCAGCCTGCTGATCGATCGCGAAGGCTGCGAACTGGCGATCCTGCAAGGCCCGGCCGACTGGGCGAGCGCCGACGCCAAGGCGCTGGTCGGGGCTGCACTGCGGCGCTAGCACCCTCAACCGTCATTCCGGGTTCTCGTTTCGCGAGCCCAGGAATGGCAGCCGGTGGTTGCCTGCTCTCATGCCCTGCGCCATACGCTCCCGGCCATGACCTACACGATCGGCCTCGCCACTACGTTCCACGATCCCGCCATCGCCATCATCGGCCCCGATGGCGAGGTGCTCTTCGCCGAGGCAACCGAGCGCTACCTGCAATACAAGCGCGCGCCCAATTGCGAGCCGGATTCCGCGCCCCGCATGGAGGGGCTGCTGAAGCGCTACATTCCTCAGGGAGCCGAGATCCGGATCGCCGCGAGCTGGGGACAGGAGTTCACCGGCTTCCTCGACCAGATGGATCGCGCCGGCTCGTTTACGCTCGACGCGCTGCTCAAGCTCTCGCCCGAGCTCAACCGCTCGCTGGTGCCCGAGCGCAGCGAGCGCGCCTTCATCGCCTCGCTGCATCTCGCCCAGCAACGCGCCGGCATCGGCACGCTGCTGGGGCTCGATCGCGCCTTTGGCGCGGCCAATGTCACCGGCCTGACGCGCCATGGCCACCATCTCAGCCATGCGGCCTATGCCTGCTGGTCCTCGCCCTTCAGTGACGCCGCCTGCCTCGTCGTCGACGGCATGGGCGAGACCGGGGCGTCGGCGATCTTTGCGCTGAAGGATGGCGAGATCACCGAGGTGAAGCGCAATCGGGGGCGCGAATCGATCGGCTTCTATTTTGGGCTCGTCACCGATCTCGCCGGCTTCGACCAGGCCAAGGGCGAGGAATGGAAGATCATGGGGCTCGCGCCTTATGGCCGGACCGATGAGCGGCTGATGGGGCTGCTGCGCAAGCTCTACCGGATCGAGGGACACAAGCTCACTTTCGCCAAGGCGGATGTCGTGCGCGGCGTCGCGGCCGAAATCCTCAGCCTGCGTCCCGCGGACGCGCTCGACAAAGGCTGGGCCGATCTCGCGCGCTGCGGTCAGGACGTCTTCGCCGAGATGATGGAAGCCCTGCTGGCCGAGACGGCGGCGCTGGTTCCCTCGGAAAACCTCGTGCTGGCCGGCGGCTGCGCGCTGAACTCGTCCTTCAACGGCAAGATCGTCGGACGGCATGGCTTTTTGAACGTCTTCGTGCCCTCGGCTCCTGCCGATGACGGCAACGCCGTCGGCGCGGCTTGGCTCAGCCACAAGCAGGCCAATCCGGGCTGGCGCGCTCCGAAGGGCCCGGCTTCGCCCTATCTCGGCTCGACGGTCTCGACGGAGCCTTTGGAGCGCATGCAGGCCTGGGAGCCGCGGCTGCGCAGGCTTTCGCCCGACGAGGTTGCGCCCGTGACGGCGCAGCTGCTGACCGAGGGCAAGCTCGTCGGCTGGGTGCAGGGCAAAGCCGAGTTCGGCCCGCGCGCGCTCGGCAACCGCTCGATCCTGGCCGATCCGCGTCCCGCCGACGCCAAGGACATCCTCAACGCCAAGGTGAAATACCGCGAGGCTTTTCGCCCGTTTGCGCCGTCGATCCTGGCGGAGCAAGGACCCGACTGGTTCGAGGCCTATCAGGACGCGCCCTATATGGAACGAACGCTGGTCTGGAAGGAAGCGGTGCGAAGCCGTGTGCCGGCTGTGGTGCATGAGGATTTCACCGGGAGGCTTCAAAGCGTCACCGCGCAGCGCAACCCGCGCTACCACGCGCTGATCTCGGCGTTCCACACCCTGACGGGCGTGCCGGTGGTGCTGAACACCTCCTTCAACATCATGGGCAAGCCTATCCTGCATACGGCCGAGGACGCGATCCTGATGTTCTATACGTCGGGGCTGGATGTGCTGGTGGTAGAGGACTGGTTGCTGGTGAAGTAAAGGCTACTGCCAGCGGCTGACACTCCTCCGGGCGACATTTCACCCAGCGGGTCGGAGTATGCGACATGGGCCGGACGAAGAGCTGGCAGGAGAGGTTCGACGGCGCGAAAGCGGCGCATGTCAGCGTCCTGAGATCGCCCTTCGCGGGCGTGCCGGCAGGCGGACGTCTCTTCATCGCCGATCCCGCCTCGCTCGCCGACTGGATCTCGTCGATCCCTTCCGGCCGGACACAATCCGTCGCCGAGCTTCGTCGGACCATGGCCGCTCGCAACGGAGCCGACGCGACCTGCCCGGCCTCGACCGGGATTTTCCTGCGCATTGTCGCGGAGCGCGCTTGCGAACAGATCGGATCCGGCCGCCCGCCGGCTGATGTGACCCCGTTCTGGCGGGTAATCGAGCCCGGCGGCGCACTTGCCGCCAAGCTGTCATGCGGAGCGGACTTCATCAGGACGCAGCGCGAGATCGAGGCGGGAGGCTGAACGCAGACTGGCCGGCTGCGGATCAGTCCGGATCGATTGCTGCGCGGAAGGCGGCGAGTTCTGCGTCGATCAGCGACAAGAACGTTTCGGCGGCATCAACCGCGATTTCGGCCTTACGTTCGCTGAATCGATCATATGAACGGATCGCGACATGGCGGAAGCGCAGGAGCTCGTCCGCTGCATCGGCCAACGGCTTGCTGAGTATTGCGGGGCGCAAGCCATCGAGCGGTTCAGCCACACGTCGCAAGAGAATGGCATGCCAGTCCGAGCCTTGCGGCAGACCCTCGTCGAGAAAGGCCAACAGCCTTCTCAGGGCCGATTCGAATGAGGTGTGTATCCTGCCTGCATGGCATGCTGGAACGCCATCACCTCCAGTTAGCTTTCTTCCAACGACATGCGGCCGGCAGACCGCCGGAATAGTGCCGCCGCTTCGGTCAGATGCCGCGTCGATGAAGCAAGATCATCGCCGATGTCGCGCCAGCGTTCGGCCATCATGGCGTCTCTCCCAGCGCGACGCCTTCATCCAGCGCCCGCGCCACCTCCTTGTCCGAAGTCCACTCGATCGGCCGGCAATCTGGTGTCAGGCCGAGCGCCCAGCAGCGCTCATCGGCGAAACTGCAGGCCGCGGTCGAACCGCGTTCGGGAAAATCGGCGATGATGTCGACGTCGCTCTGGTCGTGCGGTGTGCCACGTGCGGCCGAGCCAAACAGGATGAAGCGCCCGCCATGCTCGCGAGCATAGGCTGCAAGCAACGGCTTCAGAGCTTTGACGCCAGTGCGATAGGCGGCGAGCTTGCAGTCATGCCGCTCGCGCAAGGTGAGATAGGGACCCATGCGCGAGCTTTAGCACGAAAGCCGTTTTGTTTCAGGGGCGCTGGACGCGCTCAGCTCGCCTGCTTGACCGAGATGCCCTTCTCCTCGAAGAGCGCCTGCAGTTCGCCGGCCTGGAACATCTCGCGGGTGATGTCGCAGCCGCCGATGAACTCGCCCTTGACGTAGAGCTGCGGGATCGTCGGCCAATTGGAATAGGCCTTGATGCCCTCGCGGATCTCCATGTCCTCGAGCACGTTGACGCCCTTCCACGGCACGCCGAGATAGCCGAGGATCTGCGAAACCTGGCCGGAGAAGCCGCACATCGGGAATTGCGGCGTGCCCTTCATGAAGACGACGATGTCGGCGGACTTCACCTCGGCGTCGATGCGGGCGTTGATGTCGGTCATGGTTTGATCTCCTGCGGCGGGTTCAAGGCCCGCTGGAATTGTACTGCTCTAATTCTGGGGAACCGCTGTCGTCAGCGCAAGTGCGTGCAGCACGCCGCCCATGTTTCCCTTGAGCGCGGCATAGACCATCTGGTGCTGCTGCACCCGGCTCTTGCCGGCGAAGGCGGCGGAGGTGACGGTCGCGGCGTAGTGGTCGCCGTCGCCGGCAAGGTCCTTGATCTCGACGATCGCGTCGGGCAGCGCGGCCTTGATCATCGTCTCGATATCGTGTGCGTCCATCGGCATGGCAAAACTCCTCAGGCGGCCTTGCCGGACATGTAGTCTGGCAGCCAGGATTCATGGGCGCTCTTCAGGGAGGCGATGGCGAGCGGCGTCTCGCCGGGCAGGGCAAGTGTGGCGCCGCCGGTCGTGCCGATCGCCAGCGCCGGGACGCCGGCTGCCCTTGCTTCGGCCATCACGGCGTCGGCTGACGCCATCGGCACCGTCACGAGATAGCGCGCCTGATCTTCGCCGAAGAGCGCAGCATGGTTCACGCCGGCAGGGAGCGCCGAGATCGTCGCGCCAATGCTGCGCGCCATCGCCATCTCGGCGAGCGCGACGGCAATGCCGCCATCCGACAGATCGTGGCAGGCGGTGACGTGGCCGGTCGTGATCAGGCTCCGGATGAAATCGCCGTTCCTGCGCTCGACCGCGAGATCGACCGGCGGCGGCGCGCCCTCCTCGCGGCCGCAGATGGTCGCGAGATAAGCGCTTTGCCCTAGCCAGCCATGCGTGTCGCCGATGAGTAGAATCGTCTCGCCTTCGGACTTGAAGGCGATGGTGGCATGCTTCGTCACGTCCGCCAGAACGCCGACGCCGCCGATCGTAGGGGTCGGCAGGATCGAGACGCCGTTGGTCTCGTTGTAGAGCGAGACGTTGCCGGAGACGACGGGGAAATCGAGCGCGCGGCAGGCCTCGCCGATGCCCTTGATGCAGCCGACGAGCTGGCCCATCACCTCCGGACGCTCCGGGTTGCCGAAGTTCAGGTTGTCGGTGACGGCGAGCGGTGTCGCGCCCACAGCTGTCAGGTTGCGATAAGCCTCCGCCACCGCCTGCTTGCCGCCCTCGAACGGGTCGGCCTCGCAATAGCGTGGCGTCACGTCGGCGCACATGGCGAGCCCCTTGGGCCCGTCCTCGATGCGGATGAGCCCGGCATCGCCGCCCGGCACGATCACCGAATTGCCGAGGATCAGCGTGTCGTATTGCTCGGTGATCCAGCGCTTCGAGCAGAGATCGGGCGACGCGATCAGCTTCAGCAGGGCGTCCGCGTTCGACATCGGCGGGACGACGCTCTCGGGCGCGATGCGCTGTCGCTTGGGCGTCTCGACCCAGGGCCGGTCGTATTCGGGCGCCTCGTCGCCGAGTTCCTTGATAGGGAGATCGGCCATGGTCTCGCTTTGGTGCTTCACGACGAAGCGCAGCGTGTCCGTGGTGTGGCCGACGATGGCGAAGTCGAGCCCCCATTTGCGGAAGATCGCCTCGGCCGGCCCCTCATGGCCAGGCTTGATCACCATGAGCATGCGCTCCTGGCTTTCAGACAGCATCATCTCATAGGCGCTCATGCCGTCCTCGCGGCAGGGCACGGCGTCGAGGTTCAATTCGACGCCGAGATCGCCCTTCGCCCCCATCTCGACGGCCGAGCAGGTCAGGCCGGCCGCGCCCATGTCCTGGATCGCGTCGACATGGCCCGCCGCCATGATCTCGAGGCAGGCCTCCAGCAGCAGTTTTTCCGCGAAGGGGTCGCCGACCTGCACGGTCGGGCGCTTCTCCTCGGCGCCCTCGCCGAAGGCGGCCGAGGCCATGGTCGCGCCATGGATGCCGTCGCGGCCGGTCTTGGAACCGAGATAGACGATGGCTTTCCCGACGCCCGATGCCTTGGCGTAAAAAATCTCGTCCGCGCGGGCGATGCCGACCGCCATGGCGTTGACCAGGATGTTGCCGTCATAGCGGCTGTGGAAGCCGGTCGCGCCGCCGACATTGGGCACGCCGAAGGAATTGCCGTAGCCGCCGATGCCCGCCACCACGCCCGAGACGAGATGGCGCGTGCGCGGATGGTCCGGCGAGCCGAAGCGCAGCGCGTCGAGCACCGCGATCGGCCGCGCGCCCATGGTGAACACGTCGCGCAGGATGCCGCCGACGCCCGTGGTCGCACCCTGATAGGGCTCGATGAAGGAGGGGTGGTTGTGGCTCTCCATCTTGAAGACGATCGCCAGACCGTCGCCGATGTCGATCACGCCGGCGTTCTCGCCAGGCCCCTGGATCACCCATGGGGCCTTGGTCGGCAGCGTCTTCAAATGGATCTTCGAGGATTTGTAGGAGCAGTGCTCGTTCCACATCGCCGAGACGATGCCGAGTTCGGTGATCGTCGGCTCGCGGCCGATCAGGTGCAGGAAGCGCTGGTATTCGTCGGGCTTGAGGCCGTGCTCGGCGACAAGCTGCGGGGTGATGGCGATGGCGTTGGGGATCACGGCGCGAGGCTTCCTGACGATCCGGCCCTGCGGCCGTCCTGAGAATGGGCGGGGCATAGCGCGTGTGGGGCCGCGAGACAACGCATTACGGCTCCCGGATACCGCCTTCCGGCCGCGCTGGCACGCGATCTGCGCGGAACGCCCCGACACGCAGGCGGGTGTGTCAGGGAGATACAGATCATGTCGCTTTTGGCACGTTTCGGCAAAGACCGGTCCGGCAATGTCGCGATGCTGTTCGGGCTTGCGCTCGTGCCCGTGCTGGGCCTCGCAGGCGCGGCGCTCGATTACGCCCGCGCCAGCACGGCCAGGGCGACGCTCGACGCCGCGGTCGATTCAGCCGCCCTGATGGTGGCGCGCGAAGCGTCGCGCCTCAGCGACTCCGAACTGCGACGCCGCGCCGAAGCGCTGATCCGCGCCAATATCGCCGGCAATGCGGATGCGGCTTTCGGCAGCTTCTCGGTCAGCGTCGATCGGCCCGCCCGCCGCGTCAGCGTGTCGGCTCAAGCCGAGGTCCAGACCAGCGTGACCCGCATCCTCGGCGTCGAGACGATGCCGGTGTCGTCCGTGGCGCAGGCCGGTTGGGGCACGAACCGCATCGAACTGGCGCTGGTGCTGGACAATACCGGCTCGATGGGAGAGCTCGGCAAGATGGTCGAGCTGAAGAAAGCGACCAAGGCGCTGATCCGGGACATGCAGAAGGCATCGACCGAGGCTGGCCAGATCCGGGTCTCGATCGTGCCCTTCGCCACGCAGGTGCGCATGGACGAAGGCAACCGCAACGCCGATTGGCTTCGCTTCGACGCCGCCAGCCCCAAGAAGAAGGACTGGAAGGGCTGCATCATGGATCGCGACGAGCCGTACGACACCGGAGACGCCGCCGCGTCCGGCGGGCCCGAGACGCGTCATCCGGCAGTCGCCTGCAAATCCAGCGAGGGCGGTCTCGCCACGATCCGGCCGCTGACCGACTCCTGGAAAGATCTGAACGACACGGTCGACGCGATGACGGCGGGCGGCAACACCAATGTCGCGATCGGCGTGGCCTGGGGCATGGCCGCGCTCAGCAACAGCGCGCCGCTGACCGAGGCGCAACCGAACGCCGCCGGGCTGACGCGCTACATGATCGTCCTGACCGACGGCGACAATACGCAGAACCGCTACACCACCAATCAGGCCAGGATCGACGCAAAGACCCGCGACGCCTGCACGGCGGCAAAGGCGACCGGCGCGCAGGTCTACACGGTGAGGGTCGTGGCCGGGAACGCCAACCTGCTGCGCAACTGCGCCACCAAGGCCGACATGTTCTACGACGTGAAGGACGCGGCCGGCATCGGCCCCGTCATCGAGGAGATCGCCCGTCAGATCAGCCAGGTCCGTCTGACGAGCTGAGGGCGCAGAGCGCGGCGCGGATACGATCCGGAATCGGCACGGGCCGCTGGCTTTCGCGCTCAACATAGACATGGGTGAACAGGCCTTGAGCTGCGGCCTGTTTGCTACCTGTCCGGAAGATGCCAAGGCGGTAGGTCACGGAACTTGTGCCCAGCCGCTCGACCGCCAGTCCAGCCTCGATCGTCTCCGGAAAGGCCGTGCTCTCGAAGTAGGTGCAGGTGGTCTCGACCACGAGGCCGACGATGTCGCTGCCGGTGATGTCGAGATGGCCGTTTTCGACCAGCCAGGCGCAGACGGCTGTGTCGAACCAGGAGTAATAGACGACATTGTTGACGTGGCCGAAGACGTCATTGTCGTGCCAGCGGGTGGGGATTGGCCGGAACAGCCTGAAGTCGGCGCGGCTAAGGCGCGGCTTGCGGTTGCTCATTGCGATCTCCGAGCAGTCATGAACCCGCGCCCCGCTCCGGCACGCCGAGCGCATCCGCCAGTCTTGCCTTGGCCGAGCCCGGCCTGAGCGGCTTCTGCTGGCTCTCATGCGGAGCCCAGCCCGAAAGCCAGACGATCTCGAAGGTAGCGCGCAGGCGGCCGTCCGCATCGGCGAAGCGTTCGGCGTAGATTTGAGCGGCATGCAGCAGCGTGTCGCGCCGCAACGCG
The DNA here is from genome assembly GCA_001556025.1 of Rhizobiales bacterium CCH3-A5. Lineage (GTDB taxonomy): Bacteria > Pseudomonadota > Alphaproteobacteria > Rhizobiales > Beijerinckiaceae > Allobosea. The sequence goes on along the minus strand of LSIB01000052.1, from coordinate 5,422 downwards.
CCCGGCTTGCGGTCGATCAGCGCGTTGGTCCAGCCGAGCGCGCGCAGATCGCGCAGCAGGCCGAGCATATCGCCATAGCGCACGGTGACGAGTTCGCTGTCGACGACGGGCAGGGCGAAGCCGGCGCGCTGGAGTAGCGTGCCCAGATCGCGCAGGTCGGCGAAGGGGGCGACGCGCGGGCTCGCCCCGCCGGTGGCGGCGATTTCGGCTTCAAGCAGCGCCTGCCGCAACTCGGTCAGACTGCGCCCGCCGAGCAGGCAGCCGATGAAGAGCCCGTCGGGCTTTAGCGCCTGCCTGATCTGGACCAGCGCGCCCGGCAGATCGTTGACGCCGTGAAGCGCCAGCAAGGAGCAGGAGAGATCGAGCGACGCCGGAGCGAATGGAAGCGCTTCAAGATCGCCGACGAGATCGGCGCTCGCATCTCGCGTTTCGGCCATGCGAACGAGCGTTTCGCTGCGGGCGAGGAGAGCCGCACGAGCCACGGGCAGGGCCGTGCCGAGGTCGGCCGCGCGCTCGAAGCGCCGCAGCACGGCGGCGAGGCGTTCGTCGAGGTCCTCGGTTGCGCGCGCCAGCAGGAAGTCGGGATAACCGGCGGCAAGCGCCCGCTTCAGCCGCAGCCTTGCGAGGCTACGGTCGAAGACGAGCGGGTTGTCGCTCATGCGGTCGGGCCCTATCGGCTCGGCTCAGCTTTCGAGCAGGCGCTCGATCTCGCGGCGCAGCTCCGGCCCGAGATCGCTCCGGTCGAGCGCATAGGCGATGTTGGCGGTGAGGAAGCCGATCTTGGAGCCGCAATCATAGATGTCGCCGTCGAAGCGTACGGCGTGGAAGGGCTCCAGCCGCGACAATGCGATCATCGAATCGGTGAGCTGGATCTCGCCGCCGGCGCCCGGCTCCTGATTGGCGAGCAGGTTGAAGATCGTCGGCTGCAGGATGTAGCGGCCGGTGATGTGGAGATTGGAGGGCGCGGTGCCTTTGGCCGGCTTCTCGACCATCTTCGTCACCTTCGAGACCTTGGCTTCCCGATTCTCGACGCCGACGATGCCGTATTGATGGGTCTGGTCGTCGGGCACGGGGGCGACGGCGATGTGGTTGCCGCCATGCTTCTCATAGGCGTCGACCATCTGGGCGAGGCAGCCCTTGCCGTGGCTGTGGTGCAGCATGTCGGGCAGCAGCAGCGCGAAGGGCTCGTCGTCGCCGATCAGGTCGCGCGCGCACCAGACCGCGTGGCCCAGACCCAGCGGAGCCTGCTGGCGGGTGAAGCTGGTCGCGCCGGCGGCCGGCAGATCGGCGAGCAGGCCTTCGAGTTCCTTGACCTTGTTGCGCTTGCGCAGCGTGTCGTCGAGCTCGTAGGCGAGGTCGAAGTGATCCTCGATCACGGCCTTGTTGCGCCCGGTGACGAAGACGAAATGTTCGATGCCGGCGGCGCGCGCCTCGTCGACGACGTGCTGGACGACCGGCCGGTCGACGATGGTCAGCATCTCCTTGGGAATGGCCTTGGTGGCGGGCAGGAAGCGCGTGCCCAGTCCCGCGACGGGGAGGACGGCCTTGCGGATTTTCTTCAGCATGAAAGGTCCATATGGCTCGGCTAGTCCGGGAGCGGTCAGGCCGGTCGGGGCGGGAGGCGGGTTCGGCCGGCCCCTGTCGGAAACGGTCGTTGCGCTGGAATAGCAGAACGAGCTTGATGGCTCGTCAATGTTTTTTCCTTAGAGCGATTGGCTGAACCGAGGCCCAAGGATAGAGCGATGGCGATACTCGTGTCCGGCGGGGCCGGCTATATCGGCAGCCACATGGTGCTGGAGCTGGTCGACCGCGGCGAAAAAGTCGTGGTCCTCGACGATCTCTCGACCGGTTTCTGGTGGGCGGTGCCGCAGGAGGCGGTGTTCGTCCAGGGCGACATGGGCGACCAGAGCCTGGTCGAGCGCGTCATCGCCGAGCATGACGTGACCGAGATCGCGCATTTCGCCGCCCGCATCGTCGTGCCCGATTCCGTCTCCGATCCGCTCGGCTATTATCTCAACAACACGGTGAAGACGCGCGCGCTTCTGGAAAGCGCCGTGCGCGGCGGGGTGAAGCACGTCATCTTCTCCTCGACAGCGGCGGTCTATGGCGAGCCTGCGGTCTCGCCGGTGCCCGAAGACATCGCGCTCGCTCCGATCAACCCCTATGGCCGCTCCAAGCTGATGAGCGAGTGGATGCTGGCCGACGTCGCCAGGGCGCATGGGCTGGCCTATGTCGCGCTGCGCTACTTCAACGTGGCGGGGGCCGATCCGCGCGGGCGCTCCGGCCAGTCCTCGCCCAACGCGACCCATCTGATCAAGGTCGCGAGCCAGGCGGCGCTCGGCCAGCGCGCCGGTCTGGAGATCTTCGGGACGGATTACGCGACGCAGGACGGCACCTGCGTGCGCGACTACATCCATGTCACCGACCTCGCACGGGCCCATCTTTCGGCGCTCGACCATCTGCGCGGCGGCGGGGCGAGCCTGACGCTGAACTGCGGCTATGGCCGGGGCTATTCGGTCGCCGAGGTCGTCGAGGTGGTGAAGCGGGTCTCCGGCGCCGATTTCCCGGTCAAGCGCTCGCCGCGCCGCGCTGGCGATCCGGCCTCGCTCGTGGCGAAGGCCGATCGCATCCGGGCGGAACTGGGCTGGCGGCCGGAGCACGACAACCTCGAACAGATCGTGCGGCAGGCCCTGGCCTGGGAGGAGAAGCTGAAGACGCGAAATGCGGTGTGATTGCGCTCCGTTCACCTTTGGTTAAACCTGTTCAGGCTGTCTCGGGGCAATGGCATATCCCGAAACGCCGCACGAGGTCTTCCATGCGCCTGTCCGTCATCGCCGCAGCGGCGCTGTTCAGCCTTGCGCCGGCGCTTGCCCAGACCACCGGCTCGATCAACGCCAGCGCCAAGCCGGCAGCCTCAGCGGCCAAGCCGGCGAGCACCCCCTTCGACGCCTTCCTGAAGGGCCTTTGGCCGCTGGCGCAGCAGCGCGGCGTTTCGCGCGCGACCTTCGACCTCGCCTTTCGCGGGGTTACGCCCGACCCGTCGATCGTGGCGCTGACGAAGAAGCAGTCTGAATTCACCGCGCCGATCTGGGGTTATCTCAACAGCGCCGTCGGCGGCACGCGGATTCCGCGCGGGCGGGACGCCGCGGCCGACAATGCAGGCGTGCTCAGCCAGATCGAGGCGAAATACGGCGTGCCCAAGGAGATCGTGCTCGGCGTCTGGGGCATGGAGACGAATTACGGCTCGTTCAAGGGCGACAAGGACGTCATTCGCTCCCTGGCGACGCTCGCGAGCGTGCGCTATCGCGGCGACTTCTTCCGCGACGAGCTTTTGATCGCGCTGGAGCTGATGGAAAAGGGCCATGTCGAGCGGCGCGAACTGCGCGGCTCCTGGGCCGGCGCCATGGGCCACACCCAGTTCATGCCGTCGAGCTACAAGACATACGCCGTCGACTGGACGGGGGATGGCCATGCCGACATCTGGTCCTCGACCGCCGACGCGCTGGCCTCGACGGCGAATTATCTCAAGGGCTATGGCTGGGTCTCAGGGCTACCCTGGGGGCTGGAGGTGACGCTGCCCGAGGGCTTCGACCACAAGCGCAACAAGGCGAGCTTTTCGGCGTTCTCGTCGGCGGGCGTGCGGCGCGCCGACGGACGGGCGCTGCCCTCCTCCGGCGAAGGGCGGCTGTTCTATCCGGCCGGCCATCGCGGGCCGGTGCTGCTGCTGACCGAGAATTTCGACGTCATCAAGAAGTACAACTCGTCGGACGCCTATGCGCTCGCGGTCGGCCATCTCGGCGACCGGATCATGGGTCGGGCCGCGATCCAGGCCGACTGGCCCGTCCAGGCGCCGCGGCTCGACAAGGCCGGCACGCAGGATCTGCAGCGCCGGCTGAAGGCGCGGGGGCTCTACAACCACGATGCCGACGGGCGCATCGGCACCGGCACGCGCGAGGCGGTGCGGCAGTATCAGATCGGCGTCGGCGAAATCCCGGACGGCTACCCGACCCCGGCCTTGCTGGCGAGGCTGCGCGGAGAGCGCTGACTTCGCCATATTTGCGCGCTATCATTCTCGTCGAGCGCCGCTGCCGGCGCAGGATCGAGAGCCCGATGCGGTCGCGTTCCGTCTTCATGGTGCTGAGCGCCGCCTGCCTCGTGCTGGTCACGGGCGGGCCGTCCTCGCTTGCGGAGGGCGACGCCTTCCTGACGCGCCCGGTCAATCCCGGCCGCGGCGGCTGGTTTTTCGGCCAGCAGCAGCGACCCATCGCCGAGCCGCGCCGCCAGCGCGTCGCGCCGGCGCAACCGAGGCGCGCGCCCGCCGTCGTGGTCCGGGACGATCCCGTCATCCCGAAGGTCGACGTCAGCCATCATGTCCTGGTGATGGGCGATTCGCTGGGAAGCCTGCTGGCCGACGGGCTGGAGGACGCGCTCAACGATCGGTCCGACGTCGCGGTGATCGCGAAGGCGAAGCCCGATTCGGGGCTGGTCCGCGCCGATTTCCATGACTGGCCGAAGGTGGCCGCCGAGCTGCTGGCGAGCGACCAGAAGATCACCGTCGGCGTTATCCTGCTTGGGCTCAACGACCGGCAGGCGTTGCGCGAGGGCGAGATTGTGCATGAGCCGGCGAGCCCGCGCTGGCTCGAACTCTATCGCGACCGCATCGATGCGGTCGCCGCCGCCTTCGCAGCCAAGCGCATTCCGCTGATCTGGGTCGGCGCGCCGCCGGTGCAGAACGGGCGGCTCTCGGTCGATCTCGCGACGTTCAACGAACTCTATCGCCAGCGGGTCGAGCGCGCGGGCGGGCAATATGTCGATCTCTGGAACGCCTTCGTCGACGCCGAGAACCGCTACACAGCGATGGGCCCCGATGTGTCGGGCCGGACCATGCGGTTGCGGCTCGGCGACGGCATCCATTTCACCTCGGCGGGCGCACGCAAGGCGGCGCATTTCGTCGATGTGTTGATCCGCCGCCTGGTCGAGAGCCAGCCGGCGCAGGGCGTGATCGCGCTGCCCGTCTCGCCCGACACCGGCGCGCCGGTCAATCCCGAATTGCAGGCCGGCGGCATCGAGCGGCTGATCGACCTGATGGTCAGCAGCGCGCCCCTGACGCTTGGCCTGCCGAGCGCGCTGCAGGTCAAGCCGCTGGCGGGGCCGATCCTGCCGCTGACCGGCCAGCCGCCGGTGGGCGAACAGGCGCTGCTGGCCTCGATCACGGATGCGCGCGGACGCGGCGAAGCGGCGGCCCAGCTCGAACGCATTTTTGGCGACGGTGTCGTTCCGGAGCCCCGCGCCGGCCGGCTCGACGATGCGAGCTGGCCGAAACGGAACTAGGCGACAGGGCCAGCGGCTCGGCCGGGTTCAGTTTCCGGCCGGCGCCTGAGTTTTTCTCAGAACTCTTCCCATCCGGCGTCGCCGGCGCGGG
>LSIB01000051.1 GCA_001556025.1 Rhizobiales bacterium CCH3-A5 | reverse complement strand
TTTTGCGCTGGGCGTCGAGCTGGGCCAGCCGCTCCTCGATCGATCGTCTCGCCATGGGGCGTCTCCATCAGAGTGAGCGCCCGATTCTAACGACGCAGGTCTGGCTAGCCAACCCTAAGCGCGAAGATTGAACGATGCGATCCAGCGCAGCACGGCCCGACATGCCAATCTCATCGCCGACCGCCTTAGCACAAACTGTGCCGCGATCGGACCACGAGAAGCGGCAGAAGCGGAGCGGATGATGCTTTAAATGCGCACTTACGAGTTGTTGCACAACTCAGCGTTTGATATCGTGATCGCGAAGGGGACGGCGCGAATTGGCGATCTACCATCTCAGCATGAAGCCGATCAGCCGTGGTTCGGGCCGCAGCGCGGTCGCGGCTGCGGCCTATCGCGCCGGGAAACGTCTGACCAACGAGCGCGATGGCGTCACGCATGATTTTACCCGGCGTGGCGGGGTGGAGCATTCCGAGATCGTGCTGCCGCGCGGGTCGGATGCGGAATGGGCGAGAGATCGGGCGACATTGTGGAATGCCGCCGAGGCGGCCGAGACCCGCAAGGACGCCCGGGTGGCGCGGGAGTTCGAGATTGCCTTGCCGCATGAACTGAATGCCGAGGAGCGGCTGGAGGCTACGAGGGCGTTCGCGCAAGGATTGGCTGATCGCTATGGGACGGCGGTCGACTTTGCGATCCACTCGCCGCATGGCGAGACGGATGTGCGCAATCACCACGCTCATCTTCTGATGACGGTGCGGGCTGTCGGGTCGGAGGGGTTCTTGGACAAGACCTCGATCGAGCGGGAGAACAAGTGGCTTTTGTCGCAGGGGCTGCCGACCTCGTCGATGCAGATGCGCGAGATCCGTCAGTCCTGGGAGCAGGTCGCCAATGAGCGGCTTGCGGCCGCGGGGTTGGACGTGCGGATCGATCATCGCTCGCATCAGGAGCGCGGGCTGGAGATCGAGCCGACCGAACATATGGGGGTGTTCGCCACCCAGATGGAGCGGCGCGGGGTCGAGGTGTCGCGGACCCGGCTCGACGGGGATGCGGCGCGGCGCAATGCCGAGCTGATCGCCGAGAAGCCGGAACAGGTGCTGGCGCTGATCACGGCTGAGAAGAGCGTGTTCGATCGGCACGATGTCGCGAGAGCGCTGCATCGGTCGATCGACGGGGCGGACGCGTTCCAGGCGGCGTTCGCCAAGGTGATGGCGTCAGACGCTCTGGTCGAGCTTCAGGCGGAGCGGGTCGATCAGAACGGCGAGATTACCCTGGCGAAATACTCGACGAAGGAGATGGTGGCGCTCGAGCGCGCCATGGCGGATGGGGCGATGCGGATGAGCGAGGCGCGCTCGCATGAGGTCGATGGCGCGCATGTCGATGCGGCGATCGCCGTGCAGGATGGCGCGATCCGGCGAGGGGTCGCGGCGGATACGGCGGGCCAGGTGGCTCGGGGGGCTTTGTCGGAATCCGATCGGGATGTTGCGATCGACCGGGCTGGTCTGAGCGACGAGCAGCGCCGGGCGGTGGAGCATGTCACCGGCGGGGAGCAGATCGCGGCTGTGGTCGGGTTGGCCGGCGCCGGCAAGAGCACGATGCTGGCGGCGGCGCGCGATGCCTGGGAGCGCCAGGGTTATGCAGTCCATGGCGCGGCGTTGTCGGGGAAGGCTGCCGAGGGGCTGGAGGAGGCGTCCGGAATATCGTCGCGGACGCTGGCGTCATGGGAGCATGGCTGGAAGGCAGGTCGCGGCGAGCTTGGTCAGAAAGACGTCATGGTGATCGACGAGGCCGGCATGGTCGGATCGCGTCAGCTTGCGC
>LSIB01000050.1 GCA_001556025.1 Rhizobiales bacterium CCH3-A5 | reverse complement strand
TTTTGCGCTGGGCGTCGAGCTGGGCCAGCCGCTCCTCGATCGATCGTCTCGCCATCGGCGTGTCTCCGTCAGAGTGAGCGCTCGATTCTAACGGCGACACTGAGGCGAGCCAACCCCGCGCGCAAAGATTGGAACGGTTCGAGCCAAGCTAACACGACACGACATGCCAATCCCGCCACCGATCGCTCTAGCACAAAGCGTGCCGCAAGCGGACCACGAGAAGCGTCAGGAGCGTAGCGGATGATGCTTTAAGTGCGCACTTACGAGTTGTTGCACAACTCAGCGCCTGATACCGTGATCGCGAACTGGAATCCGCGAATTGGCGATCTACCATCTCAGCATGAAGCCGATCAGCCGTGGTGCCGGCCGCAGCGCGGTCGCGGCTGCGGCTTATCGCGCAGGCGAACGGCTGACCAACGAGCGCGATGGCGTCACGCATGATTTTACCAGGCGGGGCGGGGTGGAGCATTCGGAGATCGTGTTACCGCGCGGGTCGGATGCTGAATGGGCGAAAGATCGGGCGACATTGTGGAATGCGGCCGAGGCGGCCGAGGGGCGAAAGGATGCTCGCGTTGCGCGGGAGTTCGAGATCGCCTTGCCGCATGAGCTGAGTGCGGAAGAGCGGCTGGAGGCGACGAGGTCGTTCGCGCAGGGATTGGCCGATCGGTATGGGACGGCGGTCGATGTCGCGATCCATTCTCCGCATGGTGAGACGGATGTGCGCAATCACCATGCGCATCTGTTGATGACGGTGCGGGCTGTCGGCTCGGACGGGTTCTTGGACAAGACCTCGATCGAGCGGGAGAACAAGTGGCTTCTGTCGCAGGGGCTGCCGACCTCCTCGATGCAGATGCGAGAAATCCGACAGTCCTGGGAGCAGGTCGCCAACGAGCGGCTGGCGGCGGCGGGGTTGGATGTCCGGATCGATCATCGCTCGCATCAGGAGCGCGGGCTGGAGATCGAGCCGACCGAGCATATGGGGGTGTTTGCCACCCAGATGGAACGGCGCGGGGTGGAGGTATCGCGGACCCGACTCGATGGGGATGCGGCGCGGCGCAATGCCGATCTGATCGCCGAGAAGCCCGAGCAGGTTCTGACGCTGATCACGGGCGAGAAGAGCGTGTTCGACCGGCATGATGTGGCGCGGGCGTTGCATCGGTCGATTGATCAGCCTGACGCGTTCCAGGCGGCGTTCGCCAAGGTGATGGCGTCAGACGCCCTGGTCGAGCTTCAGGCGGAGCGGGTCGATCAGAACGGCGAGATCACGCTGGCGCGCTACTCGACAAAGGAGATGGTGGCGCTCGAGCGTGGGATGGCGGACGGGGCGATGCGGATGAACGAGGCCCGTTCGCATGGTGTCGATGGCGCTCATGTCGATGCGGCGCTTGCCGTGCAGGATGGCGCGATTCGGCGTGGGGTAACGGCTGACACGGCCGGCCAGGTGGCGCGCGGCGTCCTGTCGGAATCCGATCGGGATGTTGCGATCGACGGTGCAGGTCTGAGCGACGAGCAGCGCCGGGCGGTGGAGCATGTCACCGGCGGCGAGCAGATCGCGGTCGTGGTCGGGCTGGCCGGCGCCGGCAAGAGCACGATGCTGGCCGCCGCGCGAGATGCCTGGGAGCGGCAGGGCTATGCGGTTCATGGCGCGGCCTTGTCGGGCAAGGCGGCTGAGGGCCTGGAGGAGGCGTCGGGGATCAGCTCGCGGACGCTGGCGTCGTGGGAGCATGGCTGGAGGGCCGGGCGCGGCGAGCTTGGTCCCAAAGACGTCATGGTGATCGACGAGGCCGGCATGGTCGGATCGCGTCAGCTTGCGCGGTTCGTGGCGGAAGCCGAGCGCACGGGTGCGAAGCTCGTCATGGTCGGGGACCAGGAACAGTTGCAGGCGATCGGCGCCGGCGCGCCGTTCCGCGCGATCGCGCAACGGGTCGGGTTCGCCGAGCTGCAGGACATTCGCCGACAGCGCGAGGGCTGGCAGCGCGAAGCGTCAGGCGATTTTGCCCGGCACCGGACGGGCGAGGGATTGGCTGCTTACGCCGAGCGCGGTGGCATCCAGTTCAGCGAGACGCGCGACACGGCGCGGGCGGCGATCGTCGCCGACTACATGGCCGATGCCACTGAGCGGCCCGAGGATTCGCGCGTCGCGATAGCGCATCGGCGTGTCGATGTCCGGGCGCTAAATGCCGATATCCGTGCGGCGCGGCAGGAGCGCGGCGACCTGGCGCGCGGGGAGGGGGAGCACGGTCGCCTTGGGCGCGAGCAGGTGTTTGAAACCAATGACGGCAAGCGCTCCTTCGCTCCCGGCGATCGCATCGTGTTCCTGGAGAACAACCGCGAGCTTGGCGTCAAGAACGGCATGCTCGGGACCGTGTCGTCCGTCGAGCCGGGCCGCATCACGGCCCGGCTCGACGGACCCGCGCGCGATCTGGGGGAACAACGCGCGGTGTTGCTCTCGACGAGCAACTATGCCGCGTTCGATCACGGCTACGCAACCACGATCCACAAGACGCAAGGCGCGACGGTCGATCGCGCCTTCGTCATGGCGTCGGGCACGATGGACCGGCATCTGACCTACGTGTCCATGACGCGTCATCGCGATCAGGCGACGCTCTATGCCGGCAAGGACGAGTTCAAAGGCGGGATGGAGTCGCTTGCGGCTCGGCTCGGCCGCGACGGGTCGAAGGAGACCACGCTGGATTATGCGCAGAGCTTTGCCGAGCGGCGGGGCATCGCCGAGCGGTTCGGGGTGAAGAGCGAGATCGAGATCGAGGTCGAGCGCGGCGACGGGCAGGGGCGGCAGCGGCCGGGCGGCGAAAAACCGCGCGGGGATCTTGCGCGGGAATCCGGTGCAAACGTGCCGGCTGCCGATCGGCGTGGTGATCGCGGCGAGGCGCAGGACCGCTCTGCCGGCCGGCAAGGGGATCAGCCGGCTGGCGGGGCGTCAGAGGCGCCGGCGGCGAAGCGCAGCATGTTCGCCGGCCTCAAACTCGGAGCGGGTCGTGGCGAGTCGCAGGAGCGGGCTAGCGCGGCGCCGGAGCGGTCGGGTGGTTCGAGCATAGGCGCCCCATCGTCGGGCTCTGCCGCGGCGCGCGTGCAGCTTCTGGCGGCCGTCGAGGGCTATGCCCGCGCGTATCAAGACGCCGCCCGCATGCGCGCCGCCGATCTGCCAGTGCTCGAGCATCAGAAACTGGCGCTGCGGACAGCCGGGACCGCCATGGACAAGGCCAGGCCGGGATCCACGCTGGAGATGGCCTCAGTGCTCAAGCATGAGAGCCTGAGCCAGCGCGCCATGGCTGAGATGAGTGGGCCGGCGCGTGCCGCGCAGCTCGTCGCCGGCATGGATCGCGAGCGGCAGCGCCGGGTTCAGCGAGAGGCTGCCGCGCGGGGCTTGGAAGCTGGCCCTGGCAAGACAGGTCAGGGTAAGGCGGCGCGCGAGCCCGAGGCCGAGATGCACGTCCGCGAGCGCGACAAGGGTATGGAGCGGTGAGCGTGACGGACGACGATCGAAATGAGCCCGGTGAGGATGATGCGGCGCAGGCGTTCGCCACGCTGCAAGCTGAGGTCGCAACCCTGCGCCAGGCGGTCGAAGCGTTACCGGCGATCGTCGAGGGGGCGACGCGGGTGACCGACTACACGCCGACGCTGGGAGCCGTCGTCAAGGTGCTGACCCAGGTCGAGGCCCGTATCGTTGCGATCCAGGACCATCCAGCGTTGAAGATGACGCCCGAGCAGCACGGCCGGGCGATCGGGCGGGCCGGGGCGGATGCGTTCGCCGAGGCAGCGCGGCTGATGCGGGATGAGGCCGATGCGCTCAAACGCGAGCGGATGCATCTGGCGGGGATTGTCGGCGAGGCGTTGACAAAGCAAGCTCACTGGCGGCGGCAAATCTGGTTCGGTGTTGGTGGAGTCGTCATTGGAACGGCAGCTGCGCTGTTGGCCGTATCCTCGTTGCGATTATGACTTGTCCGGGAGCTATATCTTACGCCGTTCTGAACCGCCTCAGGCAGTCGCGCCAACTTGGAAGCTAATGGCGCCATGGCTGCAGCATGACGCCGCAGGGCCGAAACGGGAGGACCAAACACCACACATGATCTGGAAAGGGTGAACCGGATCGTTCCCGTGGGGACGATGGGCAAGGCGATCACGTTGACAGTCCAGAACCTGGCGCAAAAACCCCAAGGGCGTGAAACAGATTGAGACGCCTCGCCCTCCTGACCCCATCATGCGGCGGCCCAGCGCCGACCGCGAAGAGAAGCGTGTGACCCATGGGGCGACACGAGCCGGAGAAGCCAAGACAGGGAGAGCAGAACGAGCAGCTTGACCTCAACGACCCCAATCAGAGAGGACTCTTAGATGGCAATCGTGAGCTGCAGCCGAGCACTTTAAAGTCCAGCCTGTACGGTAGCGCCGCGCGCCTGCTTTTGCAGGCTCGGACTTTTTGCCTGGAAATAACGAACGACGCGGTAGCCCAGCAGCGCGGCTATCAAAGCGGCATAGACCAGAGGCTCCAGGGGCCATGCCTTGACCACCATGATGAAGTGGATCGCGACCGCCGGCACCGCGACATAGACCAGTTTGTGCAGCTTCGCCCACGCGGCCCCACCCATCCGGCGGATCATCGTGTTATTGGATGTGATCGCAAGGGGCACGAGGACGAGGAAGGCGAACATGCCGACGGTGATGTAGGGGCGTTTGACGATGTCAGCCCAGATCGCACCGAGATCGAGGCTCTGATCGAGCAGCACATACACCCCGAGATGCATGGCAGCGTAGAAGAATGCGAGAAGACCGAGGGCGCGGCGGTAGCGCAGAAGGTTTACCTTGGCGATCTGCCGCAAAGGCGTGATCGTCAGCCCGAGCACCAGAAAGCGGAGCGCCCATAGCCCCAGGATCTGCTCAAGCGTCTTGATCGGCTCGGCGCCGAGCTGATCGGTGAAGCCCTGGTAGAAGGCCCAGCCGGCGGGGATGAGGCCTACCCAGTAAAGGGCCGGTCGTGCAAACTTCGACCATGCCGCCTTCGCGCTTGAGAGCGCGACGGGGGGTGTTGTTCTCGCCATCTCAATAGTCCTTCCGAAGGTCCATGCCGGCATAGAGATGGGCGATCTGCTCGGCGTATCCGTTGAAAGGTAGGGTCGCGCGCCGCTTCGTGAAAAGCCCACTTTCTCCGATCCGCCGCTCGGTCTTCTGGGTCCAGCGCGGATGGTCAACGTCCGGGTTCACGTTCGAATAGAAGCCGTATTCGCGCGGGTTTTGACGCTCCCAGGAGGTTCCGGGCTGCTTCTCGACGAGGCTGATCCGCACGATCGACTTGATGCCTTTGAAGCCGTATTTCCACGGGACGACGAGGCGAAGTGGCGCGCCGTTCTGATTCGGCAGGGTCTCGCCGTAGAGGCCGACGGCCAGGATGGTGAGCGGGTGCATGGCTTCATCGAGGCGCAAGCCCTCGACATACGGCCATGGCAGAGCAGGGAAAGCAGACCGCTGGCCCGGCATCTCCTCTGGTCGAACCAGCGTCTCGAACGCCACGAATTTGGCGCTGCCCAGCGGCTCCACCCGCTTCAGGATTTCAGACAGCGGAAAACCGACCCACGGAACGACCATCGACCAGCCCTCGACGCAGCGGTGGCGGTAGATTCTCTCTTCGAGAGCGATGCCCTTCAGCAAATCCTCCAGAAGAAACTCGGTCGGACGCCCGACGAGGCCGTCGATCTTCACGCGCCACGGCTTTGTCGTGAGTCTGTGTGCCTTGGCCGCCGGATCGCTCTTGTCAGTGCCGAACTCGTAGAAGTTGTTGTAGGTCGTGATGTCCTTGCGCGAGGTCAGCGTCTCTCCGGTGGAGAGCGGGCTTTTCGCCGAAGAGAGCGGATTGGCTGCAACGCGACCTGGAAGCGCAGGCGTGATCGCGAGGGCAGACGCTGCGGCCAGGAAGCCCCGCCGGCTGAGATAGATGCCCTTCGAGGTGATTTCCGAAGGTGAAACATCGGACGGGCGGCGGATCAGCATGGATTTTGCTCCGGTATGCGAGCGATCGATTTCAGATCGGTCGCGTGCTCATGTTGTCCCCGCAACAAGCGGGCAAAGAACGGATCGGCGTCCCTTCGAAGGAGAGTTCGCGGTCTATGGAAACGCGGTTACCCCCGGTCACGGAGACTTGATATGGCCGCAGGGACTGCTGACCAGCTTCTGGTCCTGTCCTCAGTCGCGCCAAACCGTCCGACGACGAAGCCACGGCGGCGATCGATCGTCGAATGAGGAAGTCGGGGGACTAGCGACCGCCGATGCGTTCGGGCCGTGGGCCTTCCGCCAAGGCTTTCACGGCACTGCTATACCGGACGGCCATCCAGAATGCGAAGGACGGGACGAAAATCCACTGGAAGACGGGAGAGAGACCTACCTTGAAGCCAAAGATCGTCACGATAGGCATCAAATCGGAATAGGCCCATGACTGCCGGATGATGATATTCAGCCACTCGCTGAAGATCGTGTAGCTGACGCCCAGAAGCATCGTCAGGCCTGCCACATGCCAGAAGCGGCGGCCGGGCCACTGCGAATCCCCGACCAGGATCAGGCCTATCACCAGTGAGCTGGTCGCAATAAGCAGGTCTCCGCCGGTGCAATGCACGACCGCAAAGGCCTGCTCGCGCATCGTGCCGGTAGTCCAGATCGTGTAGAGCGGAAGATGAGCGGCTTCCCATAGCAAGTTACCGACCGCGATGATCGCCAGATAAATCCGGACAGCCGGCAACCAGGCGTTGGTGCGGTTGACTTTCGACCCCGCCAGATCCGGCGGCTCGCCTGCGCTGATGACCATGACTAAAGCTCCAAAAAACATCGACGATGCCGCGCAGCTGCTTGGCCGAACGGTTGGCTTGTTCCACCCGTCTATCCTCGGTGACCGAAGAACAGGTACTTTAGGAGAGCAGCCATACCAAGCACCAGAACGACTAAAATGACGAGGGCGACGCCTCCCATCACCCAAATCATCGCGCCGTGGCCCGCCGTCACTCCGATGCCATGCATCATTGTTCGACTCCTATACGCCCGGCGACCGCCAATCCAGACTTCGGCAGTAATTTCTGGAGGTCCAGTCGGCTGATTTCACAGCGGTTCGCTTCCGCCCGCGCGCTGCGCGACCGTTACAATCAAGGTCGACAGGTAACCGACGAGCCCGCAGATTTTCGTTTTCGGCACCGTTCAACGTATGCGTCTTGCTTCTGGGATCGGGGTGATTTCGTTGATGATCCAGCGACCGTTCTTGTCAGGCGCAAGAGAGAAGTAGACACGGGCTCCCGGCGTGAGTTGGTTCAGATCGACCTCTGGGGTGGCTTCGAACTCCATCAACATCGGTGGCCAATTGATATCCGGCATCGGCTCGTGACTCAGGTTGATCGTGCGCCGACTGATGTCGATGGAATAGATCGTCCCGAACGCCGCCGGCGGTTCTGGTTCGAGCTGTTCCTGCGCTGCCACGCCAGGCAAGCTTTCGACCGTCAGCAGGAGCATGATCGCGGCTGCGCCACTGATGACGGCACGTGACATCGGCTTGGACATCGTGAGCATGGCATATCCTCCTTACCAGAGAGAGGACTGGCCGCGCTTCAGGCACGCGGCCAGTCCGATGTCCGTGCGCCTCAAGCGATGACTCGCGTACCACGAAGGGCGTCGGGTGCCTGAGCCTCGTCGTCACTCGCACCGACGCTCGACTTCTTCGGCAAGCGATAGCCCTTGATCAGCGCGTAGATCGCCGGAATGACGACCAGCGTCAGCACGGTCGAGGAGACCATGCCGCCGATCATCGGCACTGCAATGCGCTGCATCACCTCCGAGCCTGCGCCGGTGCTCCAGAGGATCGGGATGAGGCCGCCCATGATGGCGACGACGGTCATCATCTTGGGGCGGACGCGTTCGACTGCGCCGAGCATGATCGCCTCCTGCAGATCGGCGCGGGTGAAGGCGCGGCCTTCGCGGGAGCACTTGGCCTTCACCTCCTCCAGCGCATGGTCGAGATAGATCAACATGATTACGCCGGTCTCCGCGGCGACGCCGGCGAGCGCGATGAATCCGACCACGACCGCGACCGAGAGGTTGAAGCCCAGCCACCACATCAGCCACAAGCCGCCGACGAGCGCGAAGGGTAGCGACAGCATCACGATCAGCGTCTCGGTCAGGCGCCGGAAGTTGAGGTAGAGCAGCAGGAAGATGATCAGCAGCGTCACCGGCACCACAACCGCGAGCTTCGCCTTGGCGCGTTCGAGATACTCGAACTGGCCGCTCCAGGTCACATAGGAGCCAGGCGGGAACTGCACGCTGGCAGCGACTGCCGCCTTGGCGTCCGCGACATAACTGCCGAGATCGCGATCACGGATGTCCACGAAGATGTAGATCGCGAGCTGGCCGTTCTCGGTGCGGATCGTGGTCGGGCCGCGCGCCAGTTTGATCGATGCCACCTCGCCGAGTGGCACGGTGCCGCCGCCGGGCATGCCGACGAGGACCTCGCGGGCAATCGATTGCGGGTCGCTGCGATAGTCGCGTGGATAGCGGATGTTGACGCCGTAGCGCTCACGACCCTCGACCGTCGTCGTCACGGTCTCACCGCCAAGTGCAGTCGAGACCGAATCCTGAACGTCGCTGACCATCAGGCCATAACGGGCGAGCGCGTCGCGATCGGGCGAGACGTCGAGATAGTAGCCGCCGATGACGCGCTCAGCATAGGCGCTCGCTGTGCCGGGCACCGCCTTGACGACGGTCTCGATCTGGCGGGCGAGTTTTTCCATCTCGACGAGATCGGTTCCCAGGACCTTGATGCCGATCGGTGTACGGATGCCGGTTGCCAGCATGTCGGTGCGCGCTTTGATCGGCATGGTCCAGGCGTTCGAGATGCCGGGAAACTGCAGCGACTTGTCGAGCTCCGCGATCAGGCCATCGACGGTCAGACCGGCCCGCCACTCGCTCTTGGGTTTGAGGTTGATCACGGTCTCGAACATCTCGGTCGGCGCCGGGTCGGTCGCGGTCTCGGCGCGGCCGGCCTTGCCATAGACCGACGTCACCTCGGGAAAAGTCTTGATGATCCGGTTCTGGACCTGGAGAAGTTCGGCCGCCTTCGTCACCGAGAGCCCCGGTAGGGTTGTCGGCATGTACATCAGCGTGCCCTCGTTCAGGCTCGGCATGAACTCGCTACCGAGTTGGCGCGCCGGCCAGACGGACGCGCCGAGTGCGATCAGCGCCAGCAGGATCGTCACCGTCTTTGCCTTCAGCACCAATTGGATTACCGGTCGGTACAGCCAGATCAGCGCGCGGTTGACCGGGTTCCTGTGCTCGGGAACGATTTTTCCGCGCACGAACAGAACCATTAGCGCTGGCACCAACGTGATCGAAAGGATCGCGGCCGCCGCCATGGCGAAGGTTTTCGTGAAGGCGAGTGGGCTGAACAGCCGTCCCTCCTGAGCCTCCATGGTGAAGATCGGCAGGAACGAGACGGTGATGATCAGGAGGCTGAAGAATAGCGCGGGGCCAACCTCGCTCGCCGCCTCGATCAGCGACTCGATCCGGGGCTTGCCAGGCGGGGCGCGTTCGAGATGTTTGTGGGCGTTCTCGATCATCACAATGGCGGCGTCGATCATGGCGCCGATCGCGATGGCGATGCCGCCCAGGCTCATGATGTTGGAGCCGAGCCCAAGCAGCTTCATCATGCCAAAGGCCATCAGGATGCCGACCGGCAGCATCAGGATCGCCACCAGCGCGCTGCGGACGTGCAGCAGGAAGACGAAGCAGACCAGTGCCACGATGACACTTTCTTCGATCAGCGTCGTGGTTAGCGTCTTGATCGCGTCGTTGATCAGGTTCGAGCGGTCATAGACCGGGATGATCTCGAGGCCCTTGGGCAAGCTCGCGGCCATGTCGGCCAGCCGCGCCTTGACGTTCTCGATGACGCTGAGTGCGTTCTGGCCGAAGCGCTGCAGGGCGATGCCGCTGGCGACCTCGCCCTCGCCGTTGAGTTCGGTGATGCCGCGGCGCTCGTCGGGGCCGAGCTCGATCCGCGCCACGTCCTTGAGCAGGACCGGCGTGCCGTTGTTGACCTTGAGGACGACGCTGGAGAGATCAGCGACGCTCTTGAGGTAGCCGCGGCCGCGGATGATGAACTCGAATTCCGAGAGCTCGACGGTGCGGCCTCCAACATCGGCGTTGCTGCCGCGAATGACGTCACGCACCTTGGACAGCGGGATGTCGAGCGAGCGCAGCCGATTGGGATCGACCACGACATTGTACTGCTTGACGAAGCCGCCGACGCTGGCGACCTCGGCGACGCCCTCTGCCTTCGCGATGCCAAAACGGATGTTCCAGTCCTGCAGCGAGCGCAGATCGGCAAGCGACTTGTCCTTGGCCTGCAGCGCATACTGGTAGACCCAGCCGACACCGGTGGCGTCCGGCCCCAGCGTCGGCGTCACGCCGGCGGGCAGCTTGCGGGCGGCGCCGTTCAGGAATTCCAGCACGCGCGAGCGAGCCCAGTAAATGTCCGTGCCGTCCTCGAAGATGATGTAAACGAACGAGACGCCGAAGAACGAGAAGCCGCGTACGACCTTCGATTTCGGCACGGTCAGCATGGCCGTCGTCAGCGGATAGGTGACCTGGTCCTCGATCACCTGGGGCGCCTGGCCCTTATATTCGGTGTAGACGATGACCTGCGTGTCCGAGAGATCGGGGATCGCGTCAAGCGGCAGGGTCTTCAGGGCATAGGCACCCGACGCCACGGCGAAGACCGTGCCGATGAAGACCAGCATCAGGTTGCGTGCAGACCACGCGATAAGCTTGGCGATCATGGCTGCTTCTCTCCGCTGTCGAGGCCCTGGAGCGCGGCCTTGAGGTTGCTTTCGGCATCGATCAGGAAGTTGGCCGAGACCACGACCTTCTCCTCGGCGGCGACGCCTTCCATGATTTCCACGCGACCGGCACCGCGCCGCCCGATCTTGACCTCGCGGGGTTCGAAACGGCCTTCGCCCTTGTCGATCAGAACGATCTGGCGCGCGCCGCTGTCGATCACCGCGCTATCGACGACGGTCAGAACCGGCTTTTCGGAGCCTGTCGCGATCTGCGCCTCGACATACATGTCGGGCATCAGCGCGCCGTCGGGGTTGGCGAGTTCGACGCGGATACGCCCGGTGCGCGTCTCCTTGTTCATCTGCGGATAGATCAGCGCGATCTTGCCGGGGAAGGTCTTGCCGCGCATGCCGCGTGGAGAGACCGTGACCTCCTGGCCGACCGCGACCATGCCGAGATCGCGCTCGGCGAGGTCGATCTGCGCCCAGACCACAGAGGTGTCGGCGACGCGAAAGAGCACGTCGCCAGGCGCCGCTCTCATACCGTTTACGGCCGTGCGCTCGAGGATGACGCCATCCTGGGGAGCGGGCCATGTGATGGCCACCGGCACCTCCCGCGTCCGTTCGATGGCGCTGACGGCGGCATCGGGGACGGCGAGATTCTCAAGGCGTCGCCGCGCGCCCTTCAGGGCCTGCGCCGGGATCGCACCATCGGCGCGGCCGTTGAGAACCGAGACGTACTCGGCCGCCGCGCTCGACAGCGCCGGGCCGTAGATCCGCATCAGCGGCTGGCCCTTGCGAACGGCGCCGCCGGTGGTGACATTCTCGACCGCCTCGACGAAGCCCTCGAAGCGCAAGGCGACGACGGAGACGCGGCGCTCGTCGAGCTGAATCGTGCCTGGCGCGCGCAACGGCATGCTGAGCGGGGCAAACTCGACCGGCTCGGAGCGCACCCCGGCCTTCTGCAGCTTGCCCGCGCTGACCTTGACGGTGTTGCCGTCTTCCTCCTCGCCGTCGAAGACGGGAAGGTAGTCCATTCCCATCGAGTCCTTCTTCGGAGACGGTGAGGTGTCGGGCAGCCCCATCGGATTGCGGTAGAACTTGATGCGTTTCGGCCCCGACGCGGCGGCCTGATCAGGAGCCGCCGGCGGCTTCTCAAACTGAATGTCTTCGCTGGCGCGCACCGGCAGATAGTCCTTGCCGGCGCTGCTCTTGGCGGGGACGGCCGAGAAGGCGGCAAGGCCATCGGGATCGCGATAATAGATGATCGGGCCGTTTCCGGCCGACTCAGCGCTGGCCTTCGCGACCGAGGCCCTCGCCCCATGCAGCCAGTCTGGCAGCACGAGGTCGGAGCGACCCGCCATCACGCCGGCGAGCCCGACGCCCGCTAGGGCGAGAACCAGGATCAAAGAACGAAACATTGCTTTCATAACGATCCTCCCGCCATACGCTCGAGCTCGGCGTGTTTGGTTTGCTCCTCAACCTTCAGCTTCAGCAGGTCGAGGTGGACGGTGCGCAACCGGCGTTCGGCTTCGAACACGATCGAAAGATCCGTCGATCCAGCCTGGAAACCGCTTCGAGCGGTTTCGACGGACTGGCGCGCCTGCGGCAATTGCCGGGTCTCATGGATTTGGATGGCCTTGCGCGTCGCCTCCAGCCCAAACCAGGTCTCGGCAACCTCGCCATCGAGGCGCAGGCGGGCGGCATCGTTGCGCGCATGGGCTGCGCCAAGCCGGCTGGAGGCGGCGCGCTGCTCGGCATCCTTGGCCGCAAATTGCAGGGGCAGCTTGAAGCCGACCAGAAACTCGCCCGAGTCTCCGCCGCTTGGGCGTTGCACATAACGGGCGCCGAGCGTCAGGTTGGGATAGTAGTTCAGATCCGTCAGCGCCTTCGCGCCCAACGCCGCGCCAACCTCGCCCGTGCTTGCGGCCAACGCAGGGTTCAGGGCACGAGCCTTCGACTGGATGGTCGCGATCGTGATGCCGGGCTTGATACGCCGGAAACCAACTGGCAGCGCCAGAACAGCCAGAGCTGGACGGCCAACGAGTGCATTGAGCCTCGCCGCGACCGCCTTGAGCTCGCCCTGGCGCCGCACGATATCGACGTCAGCGGTCGCAATCTCGATCCGCCCCCTGATGACGTCCTGCTGATCGACAGCAGTCGAACCGTAGCGTGCTTCGAGCAATTCCTGCAGCTCGGTGACCCGGCGCTTGACTTGCAGCGACAGGCTAACCGCCTCATTTGCCGCGTTGTATTCGGCATGCACCGTCTTGATGCGGGCAATCAAGTCGGCAGCCGTGGCGCGTGCCTTGTGCGTCGCCACAACCGCCTCGGCACGCGCGACATCGCGTTCTAGGCCCTGCCTGCCCCAGAGCTTGAACTCCTGCTCGATCGCGAGGCGGCGCTGGCCAATGCCCTGTCGGGCATTGACGTCCCAGGCCTCGAACGTGACCGTCGGATCAGCGAGCGCCCCGGCCGCGCCGACAGCATGGCGCGAGGCTTCCGCGTCGAAAGCCGCCGCGACAAGTTCAGGACTCAATCGCCTGGCAAGCGCGATGACGCTTTCGACCGTTGCGCCTGCCACCGCGGCTCTCGGCGTCGCGCGCTCGGCCGCGCTGGCCGAAGGCAGCCACGGCAGGACCGTGGCTGCTCCGAGCGTCGCGAGCCGGATGATCCGACCCGCGCGGTTCATGGCAAAGCCTTGAAGATCAGCCGGCTTTCGAGGGAGTCGGCCTCGCCCTGGACCTTGGCGCCGAGCGACAGCCGCCAGCCACCCTCCATGATCAAGTTGACCTTAAAGCGATAGACGCCCGGCTCCGTGCTTGGCATCGGCTCAATCGAGGTCTTCATTGTCTCCATGCCATCGGGTTCCATGTCGAGCCGCGTCGCGAAGATCACGGCGTCGGGCACCGGCTTGCCGTCGGATTTGCGGATCAGCCGGACGGCGACGATGCCGTCGCCCTTCTTCGTCTCCTTCTCGACGAGCTGGAATTCGTAGTCCTTGATGTCGGCATGAGCTGCGGTTGTGCCCATGCTCAAGGCGAGCACAACCAGCGCCGCCGGACGGGCGCACAAAAGCGTCTTAAAAAACATGATGTGTCTCCAGATTCCATGAGTCCGCGCCATTCGATTGGCCAGCGGATTGCGGTACGAGCCGACGGCAGCGCATCGTCCGGATCGACCGGACGGCCTGCACGACGTCAGCCGGTCATGGAATCAGGAGCGGGGAGGTCGAGCAGGCGGGCTCGGCTGGAATTCGGGCCGGGCACGGTCATCAGACCTGTCGGCAAGCTCAGCAGCTTCGTAAGTGATGGTATCCGCCGTCACAGCCTGAGGGGCGACGAAGACGCTGGCAACTGCACAAAATGCGGCGAAGGGACAAGTAGCACGAGTGTCGGCGCTTCCGCTTTGATCCGTCGCCGTTTCCGACTGAGCCATCATCGCGCAATCAGAAACACGCGAGGTCGCCATGGCAACCGGAGTCCAGCCGCCCACGATCACGCCGGCGATAATCGCAGCTCGGAGCAGGACGCGAAGGAAACGGCGAAACGGCATAATTCTTTACTCGCACAGTGGGTTAGTCGGGACAAGAGCTTGGGCTAGGTCATGACGCGAAAGTGACCCTAACGCGCCGCTGATGCGGCGCCGTCTGGCCGCAGCAGTCTCACGGCAATTGGAGGCATAGCGCGGCTCAGATTCTTCGCACCAGACGCCCTGGAGGGCGTTGGCGATGTCACTGACCTAGGATAGCGCCATCGCCGCGGGCGGGATGATCGGGGAACTCGCCGGCAGCAGCCTGAAGCTGCCGCAGTCGCTCACGAAAAGATCTCGGCTACGACGAAAAACAGGATGAGCAGCCCGGTGCCCCTACATACTCCGCTCGACCATGAAACGCGCGCGATGGGGCGAGACAGCTGCGCCGTATGACGCGACATCCATTGCTCCGCCTCATCCAGGCGTTTCCGTATGGCCATCTCATTGGACCGATCGTGATGATAGCGGGTCGGAATTGCTCTGATCGACGTCATCTGGTTCCTCCAGTTTCTGGCCGTGTGCTGGCCGAATTACTTCCAGGACGGAGGTCCCTTTGAGAACGGCTTGGTGAAGGGGTGAGGCGCCGGCTTGGGGGCGATCGCTTGATCCGGCTTGACGACCGGCACGTCTGACTTTGCGGCCCGCGCGACGACTTTCTTGGATTTCGAATGGCCCACCTGGGCTGAGTGACCCTTGTGGATTCCACCTCCCTGGTGCGAACCACGGTCGGCCGCTTGGACATATCCGCTCAGCGCCACGAACAAGGCTGCGGTCAAAATGAGTTTCATCGAACTTTCTCCAAAGGAGACGTAATTGTCTCTTACTGGAGAGTTCGGGACCAACTCGGCATTGGTTACAGGTGCTGAAAGCCAGGTGAATATACCAGAACGATGCTACGGTGCCGTTCCTATTGTGGCATCGTCAATCCGGGCGTTTTGCCGCCATTCGCACCATCATCGAGATGGTGCGACGACGAGCTGGGCTGACGCTGCCCCTCGGTTTTGATCCAGTTTCAAGTTCGTTCTGGCCCATTGTGAGCCTGCCCCCGATGCTGGACCGGCCTGCTGGCCGCTTCCAGGGGGTAAAACGGTCACCGCGGGCTGCATGCCGGTGGCCGATTGACGAGCGATATCGGGGTCTTGTTCCCGATCGCGCTATGAGGTCGTAGCTCGTTGTACTCCCTTCGCCAAGCCTCCACTTTCTCCCGGGCATCGGGCAGGCTCATGAACCAGTGGGCGTTGAGGCATTCGGTCCGAAACTTCCCGTTGAACGACTCGATGAAGGCATTGTCCGTCGGCTTGCCCGGGCGGGAGAAGTCGAGGGTGACGCTGCGCTGATAGGCCCACAGGTCGAGGTCGCGACTGACGAACTCGGTACCTTGGTCGACCCGGATACTGGCCGGGAAGCCATGGGCCGCGCCGACCTGCTCCAGCACCTCGACGACGTCGGCGCCGCGGAAGTTGAAGCGAACGTCCAGCCCCGGCGAGAACCGGCTGAAGGTGTCGACGATGGTCAGAACCCGCAGCTTGCGGCCGGTGGCGAGCTGGTCGTGGACGAAGTCCATGGCCCAGATCTCATTCGTCCGTGTCGCCGGACGACGATCGTCGCGCAGCTTCGCCTTGACCCTGCGCTTGGGCGTCTTGTTCCGGAGCTGGAGGCCCAACTCCTTGTAAAGTCTGTAGATCCGCTTTGGATTGACATTCCAGCCCTCCCGCTTGAGCAGCACATGAATCCGGCGATAGCCGTAACGCATGCGCGTCTCGGCGATCTCCTTGATCCGTTTGATGAGGCCGGCCTGCCCGGTCCGTCGGGAGCGGTAGTGATAAGTCGAGCGCTCGACTGGCAGAGCGCGGCAAGCACGACGGATGCTCACCTGCCAGGACGCGCGCACATGATCGACCATCGACCGCTTGCGGGCAGGCCTTAGAGCTTTCGCTTGATGACGTCCTGCAGCATCTCCTTGTCGAGCGAGAGGTCTGCGACGATCCGCTTCAGTCGGGCATTCTCTTCCTCAAGCTGTCGCAGCCGCTTCATCTCCGAGGGCATCAACCCGGCGTACTTCTTGCGCCAATTGTAGAAGGTCGCATCGCTGATGCCTGCCTTCCGGCAGACCTCCGGAACCGGCGTCCCTTCCTCAGCCTGGCGCAGGATGAAGGCGATCTGCGCCTCCGTGAACTTCGACTTCTTCATGCCGAAAACTCCGTCCGCAGCCCGTGCTGCTAAACTGGAATTTTCCAGCTTTGAACGGTCCAGGAAACCGGAGGCAGGTCAATTGAGAGGACGAGGGCCACTCTCCTCGACCGGATCACATTCTGGTCACAGGAGGTTTTGCGCGACCCCACCGACATGTTAGCGCTTCGTCATGCTGAGGATGACAATCCGACGATTGAGCGCGTTTGCTTTGGCTTTCGGTCTCATAATGGGACTGGCGCTTCAGGGCGTTCAAGCTGCGCAGATGCGGGCAGCCATGGCTGCGGGCGCGATGTCCATGGCGATGCCAGATGGCTGTGACGGTTGCGATCTGGACGGCATGAGCGCTGCCTCCTGCAGCGCCATGTGCGCGGTCATATTGGCTGAATTTCAGGCTGATGGAGCTATTGAGGCCGTGGCACTGGTGCCCAGCTATACGGCCATGGTCGTCCGAGGCGCGGACCTTCGTCGTCCACCTGATCCCTTTCCGCCGAAATCCATAGTTCTGATTTAGGCGCGCCGTCGGCGGGAGCGCCTGAATTCGCGCATCCGGCACGAGGCCGTGGCGCGAATGCGCGCTGGAAGCCTTCGCAATGCGAAGACCTCCGACCACCACCGCTATTCAGGACTACGACAATGTCACGATTTTCACGGCGTATGCTCAGCCGTCGGTCATTCATGGCCGGCAGCATGATCCTTTGTCGGCGACTGCCGAGCCGCGTCAGGCCGATGCGCTTGCACCTGCAATCAGGGAGTTTCGCCTTGTTGCCGCGCCGGGCCAGAGCTCGCTCGTCGGCGCACCTTCATCGCCACACCTTTCGCGTGCTGAGCCGCAACGGCCTGCCGACGCGCCATCGCGAATGGCAAGACACCGTTCTCGTCCGCCCCCGCGAGACGGTTGAGATCGCGTTCGTCGCCGACAATCCTGGCGACTGGATGTTCCACTGCCACGTCTTGGAGCATCAGGCTGGGGGAATGATTGGAACAATCCGTGTCGCCTGACCAGACAGACAAACCAGAGGAGAACTCCATGCGCAAGCTCAACACCGCCGTCGCCGCCCTCGGCCTGATGCTGGCTGGCCCCGTGCTGGCTCAGACAGCAAAGCAGGCTACGCTCTATAAGAGCCCGCAATGCAGTTGCTGCGAGGAATACGCCAAATACCTGCGCGAGAACGGGTTCGAGGTGAAGGTCGTGGCGTCGCACGACCTGCCCTTGATGAAGAAGCAGCACGGCATATCCGGTGAGCTCGAGGGCTGCCACACCACGGTCATCGACAACTACGTCGTCGAAGGGCACGTGCCGGTCACGACCCTGAACAAGCTGCTTACGGAGCGCCCGGCCATCAAGGGCGTCTCGCTGCCGGGCATGCCGGCCGGCTCCCCCGGCATGACGGGTAAAAAGCGCGAACCTTTCACGATGTTCGAGATTTCGGGCGACGCGAAGCCCAAGATCTACGCGGTTGAGTGAGGGCGGATGATGCACGACATGATGAGCGCCGGCATGATCTGGGGTATCGGGCTGACCGGGCTCCTCCTGGTCCTCACGATCCTTGCATTGGGCAGGGGCCTGTTCAGGAGGGGGCCATGAGGTCGCTTGTGCTTGCCCTCTTGCTCGCGGCAGCGCCACTCGCTGCGACCGAACGACCCGCCAACTTCGCCCTGCATGACGAGGCGCGGCCTGTGCCCGAGATCGCCTTCGTCGACGGCGAAGCCCGCACGCGCACCCTCGCCGACTTCAGGGGCCAGGCTGTGCTGCTGAACCTGTGGGCGACCTGGTGCGCGCCATGCCGCAAGGAGATGCCGGCGCTTGACCGCCTGCAAGCGGCGCTCGGCGGCCCGGATTTCGAGGTGGTCGCGCTGTCCCTCGATCGCGCCGGAGTCGAACCCGTGCGCCGGTTCTACCGCGAGACCGGCGTGAAGGAGATCGCGATCTACCTTGATGCGTCTGGAAAGGCCTTGCGGGATCTCAAGGTAACAGGCTTGCCCACCACGCTCCTGATCGATAGGGAGGGGCGCGAGCTGGGTCGGCTGATTGGCCCAGCGGAATGGGATGCGCCCGAGATGGTCGCGTTTCTGCGGGCGCGCATCGGCCTATCTGCACAGCGACGCCAACCATGAGGAGCCAGTTTGCGACTCGCAACGGTGACCCTTGCTCGAAGCCCAGCAGGAATGTAACCGGACGGCCAAAATCCGCGAACTCATGGATGAGCGCAGATGTCGTCGCGTGAAGTCGAGTTGCGGGCGCTGATGATGGCGAGGCGAAGGCGCATCGGGTGCTGCTCGAGCGGCTGAGCCGGCATTTGCGGGCCTATTACAAGAACAAGTTGGAGCGTATTGGGCGCAGTGCTGAGGAGGCGGAGGAGCTGATGCAGGACGCGCTGATGGCAATACACACGCGCCGCGATTCCTATGACCCCGAGCAGCTCTTCACGCCATGGGTGCATGCCATCGCGCGCTACAAGCTGATCGACCACCTGCGCAAGACGAAATCATCGATGACGGATGTGCCGCTGGAGGAAGCAAACGAGGTCATGGCGCAGGATGATCACACCGCCACCGAAAGCGCGCTCGACCTCAATCGGATGCTGGCGGCGCTTCCGGACAAGATGCGGCGGGCGATCCAGTACGTGAAGCTCGACGGCTTGAGCGTGAGCGAGGCCGCTACGCGTTGCGGCATGTCGGAGTCAGCCATCAAGGTCAGCGTGCACCGGGGCTTGAATGCCATGGCGGCGGCGATCTCTCGAGGACAGAGAACATGAAAACCGAGCAACTGATCGACATGCTGAATATGAACGTCGAGCCAGTCGACCGTCGGCTGTTCGCCCGCAAGCTGCGCATCGCGCTGGGTGCCGGAGCCTTTGTCGCACTCATTGCGGCGCTGCTCATCCTCGGGGTTCGCCCAGACTTGAAGAGCGCCGATGCGCTGGGCTTTTTGCTTTTGAAACTTACTTTCGCGGTGAGCGTCGTCGGCATCGCTTCGCTTTACCTCATGAAGGTTGTCAGACCCGGCGGAGAGCAGAAGACGCATTCTCTCCTGGTCTTGGCGCCGTTTGGCATCATCACTGTCCTCGCGGCCTTGAGTCTCGGCAACGCCCCGAGTTCCCATTGGAGGACGATGGTGGTCGGCGACATGTGGCTCGAATGTCTCTTGTCGATCCCGATCATCGCCACGCTTCCCTTCGCTGTGATTGTCTGGTCGGTACGCCGGTTCGCCACCCCAACCGATCTCCCCCGAACCGGCGCCTTTGTCGGTCTAGTCGCCGGTGGCGTGAGCGCGATGGGTTATGCCCTACACTGCATGGACGACTCGCTCCCGTTTGTTGCGCTTTGGTATGGTGGAACGATTGTGTTGTGCACACTCGCCGGCGCTTTGCTTGGACCGCGGCTGCTGCGTTGGTGACCAATGCAGCGCTTGCCGCTTTGTGAATCGAAGCCGCGCGCCCACGCGATCGTCGCGCCGCCACCGGGCAACGGGCTCGTTTGAGTTCGGCAGAGGTCCGAAAGGCGCCTGACTCGTTGGAGGGACGCCATTCCTGGGCGAACGAGATTATCTGCTCGCATATATGTAACCGCTCCAGAAGCAGTTCCGAACTCACCAATGCCCCTGCATCACGTAGTGGCCATTTTCGGAATCGCGCAGGAGAACAACCGTGATCGACAGCCCCAAATCAGCGCGTTTGCGCCGACTCTCCCTCAATGCGGCCCTGTTTGTCGCTCTCGCTTCCGGTCCGCTCATCGTCGGTCCGGTATTCGCCCAAGGCAGTCACGGCAAAGACGCGATGAAGGATATGCCCGGCATGAGCAGTGCCAAGCCCGCTGGGGCGACGAGCGCGTCGGCCGTCGGCACGGTCGAGGCCATCGACGCCCAGAATCGAAAGATCAAGCTGAAACATGAGCCCATCGCAGCGTTCGGCTGGCCGTCGATGTCGATGGAAATGACCGCCGCCCCGTCGGTCGACCTCGCCAAGGTCAAGCCTGGCAGCAAGGTGAACTTTACGCTCAGCAAGGGCGCGAACGACACCTACACCGTCGACGCGCTCAGCGTACAGTAGTTGGACTTATGGGCGGGCTCCCTAGTGGCCCGTCCTCAGTCTTCGCGGGTCTCCATACTGCCATCAATCTGACAGGGTGTGCGGTGGCTGGTAAGCGCTGTCCCGTTGGCACCTTTGCGGGCGCGGTCTGAGCGCCGATGTTTGAAGCCCCTGAGGGCTTCGACACATGACGATTTCAGAGCTTACGCTTAAATCCAGCGACGCCGAGCCGGTTCGCCGGTTCGAGGTCTTTACCGGGACCGGGCGCCGACGAGATTGGTCGGACGACGACAAGGCAAGGATCGTGGCGGAGAGCTACGAGCCGGGCGCGACGGTGAGCGAGATTGCGCGCCGCCATGCCTTGTCTCCGCAGCAGCTTTTCGGCTGGCGGCGTCTTTTGCGGAGAGCACCGGAGCCGGCATCATTGCCGACGTTCGTGCCTGCGGTGGTCGATGCAGCTCGTTCGGAACCCGAGACCGTGAGGCAGCCGGCCCCGCGTCGTCGTCGCATTGTCGCCAGGCCGAGCGGTGGGATCGAGATCGAGATTGACGGCGTCGTGGTGCGTGTCGGAACCGGTGCGAGCCCGAAGACGATCGCTGCCGTGATCGGCGCGTTGAAGGGCGGCTTGTGATCGGCCCGACCGGCGCGGTCCGCGTCATGATCGCGACAAAGCCGGTCGACTT
>LSIB01000005.1 GCA_001556025.1 Rhizobiales bacterium CCH3-A5 | reverse complement strand
CCCTCCCGATTTGGCTCTTGCCCCCCTCTCTCCCCGCTGCTCGCCGCGAAGGCAGAGGTGCAGGCGGACCTGCACCCTGCCGGGTGACGGGCCTTTGGCCTCAGACAAGGAGAGACCATCATGACCACGACCACCACCACGACGATCGGCACGCTCGCCACCGCCTTCCAGCACATCGCCCTGTCGAAGCTGGTCCCGAGCATGGCCAATGTCCGCAAGGTGAACTCGACCGCTGGAATCAGCGAACTGGCCGACAGCATCGAGGCGCACGGCCTGATCCAGAACCTCACTGTCAGGAAGGCAGGCAAGGGCCAGAAGTTCGAGGTCGTCGCCGGCGCGCGGCGGCTAGCGGCGCTGCGGCTCTTGGCGAAGGAGGGCCGGATCGCCAAAGACATCGACATTCCCTGCAATGTGCTGGCAGCCGAGCGCGATACTGAGATCTCCCTCGCCGAGAACACGCAGCGCGAGGCCATGCATGTCGTGGACGAGGTCTTGGCCTATCAGCGTCTTGTCGAGGATGGTCTGCCGGCTGACGCCATCGCCAGCCGGTTCGGCCAGTCCGTCGTCACGGTGCGCCAGCGCTTGAAGCTCGCCAGCCTATCGCCGGCCATTCTGGACGAGATGCGCGGCGATGCCATCACCATCGAGCAGGCCCGCGCGCTGGCGATCAGCGACGATCATGCGGCCCAGGAGGCGGCATGGTTCGGGCGCGAAGGCTGGAGCCGCAGTGCGGGCAATCTGCGCGCGGTGCTCACCGACGAGCATCTCCGCAGCAGCGACAGGCTGGCGCGCTTCATCGGCATCGAGGAATACGAGGCCGCCGGCGGTGCCGTGCTGCGCGACCTGTTCGCGCAGGATCAGGCGACCTTCCTGACGAACCGACCCTTGGCGATGGAACTGGCGGCCGAGCGGCTGCAAGCGGTCGCCGACGCCGTCCGCCCGGAAGGATGGGTGCAGATTCCGACGCGACCGGCCGGGTAATCCAATAATTAACCGGCCACTGTTCC
>LSIB01000049.1 GCA_001556025.1 Rhizobiales bacterium CCH3-A5 | reverse complement strand
GTCCATCATCTTGATGTCATGGCATCGACGGCAGCAATTACCTCATCGTGTGCAATCCGCTTGACCGCGCAAAATCGCGGGTCCACATTCCGTTTCGAGCTGTTCCAAGGAAAAGCTGCCCTGCGGTGCGCCATCTGCGACACGCATGGATTCCAAGGCGCGACGGCCGACGAGTTTAATCTCAAAGCCGGGCGCGAGACCCGGATTTCAGGAGGAATGCCCATGGCCACCGTTTCCATGACGGTGAACGGCAAAGCCGTCACCGCCACCGTCGATCCGCGCACGCTCCTGGTGCAATTCCTGCGCGAGAACCTGCGCCTGACGGGCACTCATGTCGGCTGCGACACCAGCCAGTGCGGAGCCTGCGTCGTCCATGTCGACGGCAAGGCGGTGAAATCCTGCACCGCTCTGGCGGTCTCGCTGGATGGCGCTTCGGTGACGACGATCGAGGGGCTGGCGGTCAATGGCGCCCTGCATCCGATGCAAGAGGCTTTTCGCGAGCATCACGGCCTGCAGTGCGGCTATTGCACGCCCGGCATGATCATGGCCGCCGTGGATATGGTGAACCGGCGCGGCAACGACCTCGACGAGAAGACGATCCGGGAGGATCTCGACGGCAACATCTGCCGCTGTACGGGCTACCACAACATCGTCAAGGCGATCGCCGCTGGTGCGGAGGCCATGGGCGGCAAGGTTCAGGTCCGCCAGGCGGCCGAGTAAGGCGTTCCAGCCCGCGCTATCCCGCGCGGGCTTTTTCTCAGGTCATGACGCGCCCGTCAGAGGCGCGCTGCGAGGAGGGAAGAGCATGTCCGCAACGGGTATCGGCGCATCGGTTCGCCGCAAGGAAGATCATCGCTACATCACCGGCCAGGGCCGCTACACCGACGACATCAACCGGCCGGGCCAGGCCCATGCCTGGTTCCTGCGCTCGCCGCATGCGCATGCCACGATCAAATCGATCGACGCCAAGGCCGCCGCCGCGATGCCGGGCGTGCTCGGCATCTTCACCGGCGACGATCTCGCGGCCGACAAGGTCGGCGGGCTGATCTGCGGCTGGATGATCCATAACAAGGACGGCTCGCCGATGCGCGCCGGGGCGCATCCCGCGCTGGCGCAGGGCAAGGTCCGCTATGTCGGCGACCATGTCGCGGTGATCGTCGCCGAAACGCTGGCGCAGGCGCGCGATGCGTCAGAGGCGATCGTGGTCGATTACGCCGTGCTGCCGGCGGTCGTCGACACCGCCAGCGCCGCCGGAGCGAAGACGGTCGTCCATGCGGAAGCGCCCGACAACACCGTGTTCAACTGGCATCTCGGCAACAAGGCCGAGACCGAGGCCGCCTTCAAGGCGGCCAAGCATGTGACGAAGCTCGACATCGTCAACAACCGGCTGGTGCCCAACCCGATGGAGCCGCGCGCGGCGGTCGGCGACTATGATCGGGGCGAGGGCGCATTCACGCTCTACACCACGAGCCAGAACCCGCATGTCGCCCGCCTCGTGCTCTCGGCCTTCATCGGCATCGCGCCGGAGAACAAGCTGCGCGTCATCGCGCCGGATGTCGGCGGCGGTTTCGGCTCGAAGATCTTCATCTACGCCGAGGAGACGGTCTGCGTCTGGGCGGCGAAGAAGGTCGGCCGGCCGGTGAAATGGACGTCCGACCGCACCGAGGCCTTCCTGTCGGACGCACATGGCCGCGACCACGTCACCCATGCCGAACTCGCGACCGACGCGGACGGCAAGATCACGGCGCTGCGGGTCAAGACCACGGCCAATCTCGGGGCCTATCTCTCGACCTTCTCATCCTCGGTGCCGACCTATCTCTATGCGCCGCTTCTGTCGGGCTCCTACGACATCCCGGCGATCTATGCCGAGGTCGACGCGGTCTATACCAACACCGCCCCGGTCGACGCCTATCGCGGCGCGGGCCGGCCGGAAGCCACCTTCGTGGTCGAGCGGCTGGTCGAGGTCGCGGCGCGCCAACTCGGCAAGGACCCGGCCAAGTTCCGGATGCAGAATTATGTCAAGAAGTTCCCGCACCAGACGCCGGTTATCATGATGTACGACGCCGGCAACTACGGTGCGTCGATGAAGAAGGCGCTGGAGATCATCGACTACAAGGGGCTCGGCAAGCGCAAGCGCGACTCCGCCCGCAACGGCAAGCTGCGCGGCATCGGCTTCTCATCTTACATCGAGGCCTGCGGGATCGCGCCGTCCGCCGCCGTCGGTTCGCTCGGCGCGGGCGTCGGCCTGTGGGAATCGGCCGAAGTGCGGGTCAATCCGGTTGGAACCGTCGAGGTGCTGACCGGCTCGCACAGCCATGGCCAAGGCCATGAGACGACCTTCGCGCAGCTCGTCTCGGGCAGGCTCGGCATCCCGATCGAGAACGTCTCGATCGTCCATGGCGACACCGACAAGGTGCAGATGGGCATGGGCACCTATGGCTCGCGCTCCGGCGCGGTCGGCATGTCCGCGATCTTCAAGGCGCTCGACAAGGTCATCGCCAAGGGCAAGAAGGTCGCCGCCTATGTGCTGGAGGCCGACGAGGCCGACATCGACTTCGCCGACGGGCACTTCAAGGTGAAGGGCACCGACAAAACGCTCGATTTCGGCTCCTGCGCCCTGCAGGCCTATATCGCGCACAAGTTCAACGGACAGGATCTCGAACCGGGATTGAAGGAGGGTGCGTTCTACGACCCGACCAATTTTACCTTCCCGGCCGGCGTCCATATCTGCGAGGTCGAGATCGACCCCGACACGGGCGTCACCTCGATCGAGCGCTGGGCTGCGGTGGATGATTTTGGCGTCGTCATCAACCCGATGATCGTCGAGGGCCAGGTCCATGGCGGCATTGCCCAGGGCGTCGGCCAGGCGCTGCTCGAAGGCGCGAAATACAACGCCGATGGCCAGCTCGTGACCGCGAGCTTCATGGACTACTGCATGCCGCGCGCCGACGACCTGCCGTCCTTCGACGTCGGCATGACTGTGACGCCGTGCCCGTCCAACCCGCTCGGCATCAAGGGCTGCGGCGAGGCCGGCGCGATCGCCGCTCCGCCCGCCGTGATCAACGCCATCACCGACGCGCTCGGCCATGAGGACATCGCCATGCCGGCGACGCCGCAGGCCGTCTGGCGCGCGGCGCAGAAAACCGTGAAGCGTATGGCTGCCGAATAAACCTCACCCGTCATCCGGACAAGCGGCGAAGCCGCGCCGATCCGGGATTCATGCCTGAACCGTTCAGGATTGGATCCCGGCTCTCCGCTTCGCTCCGGTCGGGATGACCCGTTTGAATTCTGACAAGGGATCAAGCCCATGTACGCCTTCGCCTATCACCGCCCCGCAACCGCTCGCCAAGCTGCCGGTCTCCTCGCCAAGAAGGAGGACGCCAAGCTGCTCGCCGGCGGTCACACGCTGCTGCCGACGATGAAGCAGCGGCTCGCCTCGCCCGCCCATCTCGTCGATCTCGGAGCCTGCGCCGATCTCAAGGGCATCGAGCGCAAGGGCCGCAACCTCGTCATCGGCGCGATGTCGACCCATGCCGAGGTCGCCGCATCGCCGATCGTGCAGGAGGCCATTCCGGGGCTGGCCTATCTCGCCTCGCATATCGGCGACCCGCATGTGCGCCATCGCGGCACGATCGGCGGCTCCGTCGCCAACAACGACCCGGCTGCGGATTATCCATCCGCCTGCCTTGCGCTGGGCGCGACGATCGTCACCAACAAGCGCAAGATCGAGGCTGACGCCTTCTTCACCGGGCTCTACGAGACCGCGCTGGAGGAGGGTGAGATCATCACGAAGATCGCCTTTCCGGTTGCGTCGAAGGCGGGATACGCCAAGTTCCGCAACCCGGCCTCGCGCTATGCGCTGGTCGGCGTCTTCGTCGCAAAGCGCGGCTCGGATGTCCGCGTCGCGGTCATAGGCGCCGGCGAGGGCGGCGTCTTCCGCTGGGCGGAGGGGGAGGCGGCTCTGAAAACCCGCTTCGCGCCGAAATCGCTGGACGGGGTCAAGGCCTCGGCCAAGGGCATCAACGCCGACATGCATGCGGACGCGGAGTATCGCGCGCATCTGATCGGCGTAATGGCCAAGGAGGCGGTGGCCCGGGCGGTGGGGAAATAGGCGATCCTCGCGCAAGACGCGCCGTGTCCCGGCGCGTCTTGCGGTCTGGCTCAATAGAAGAAGCGCTCCTCGACGACCTTGCCGTCGCGCATCGTGTAGAGCCCGGCCTCCGTCATCGCGCTGCGTTCGCCGGTCTCCCTGACGGTGACGTCGATCTCGAAGCGCATCACGAACTGATCGCCGTTGACGTAAGGCCCTTCCGCTTTGGCCGAATGCACCTCATGGGCGCCATACCACCACTCGCTCTTGGCCTTGACGGCGTCGCGCCCCTCGACGCGCGCCATCGGTCCTTCCATCGCCTCGATGCTGACGATGTCGGCGGCGTTGAAGCGTTCGGCGGCCTCCTTGTGCTCGCCGCGCTTGAGCATCTCGGCGAATGCGGCGATGGCGTCTGAGTTGGTCATCGGTTTTCTCCCTCGTCTTGTCTGTGCGTTTCGGGCGCGCCATGACAGACTGGCCGCCGTGGCGCGGTGATGACGGATGCGCGCGCCAGGATGTGACATGAGCAACAGACAGACCGCCTTGCCGCCCGCCTCCATAGACGCCACGCAGACCCTCCTCCAATCCCACGGCTACGTCGCCGACCGCTCGCTCGCGACCGTGCTCTTCCTCGCGTTGCGCATGAAGCGGCCGCTGTTGCTGGAGGGCGAGGCCGGCACCGGCAAGACCGAGATCGCCAAGACGCTGGCGGCCGCGCTTGGGCGAAAACTGATCCGGCTGCAATGCTATGAGGGGCTCGATCTGGCGTCCGCCGTCTATGAGTGGAACTATGCCGGGCAGATGATGGCGATCAGGCTCGCCGAGGCGGGCGGCGCGACCGGCGATCGCGCAAATCTGAATCGAGCAAGTCTCGAAGCCGATATCTTTTCGGAGAAGTACCTGGTCAAGCGGCCGCTGCTGCAGGCGCTGGAGCCGCAGGAAAGCGGGCCGCCCATCCTGTTGATCGACGAACTCGACCGCACCGACGAGGCCTTCGAGGCTTTCCTGCTCGAGGTGCTGGCGGATGCGCAGGTGACGATTCCGGAACTGGGCACGATCAGGGCGGCCGAGCCGCCGATCGTGATCCTGACCTCGAACCGCACGCGCGAGATCCACGATGCGCTCAAGCGACGCTGCCTCTATCACTGGGTCGGCTATCCGGACGCGCCACGCGAACTCGCCATCCTGAAGGCCCGTGCGCCAAATGCCTCTGCGAAGCTCGCAAAGCAGGTCGTCGCCTTCGTGCAGGCGATCCGCAAGGAGGAGCTGTTCAAGGCGCCCGGCGTCGCCGAGACGCTGGACTGGGCGAGCGCGCTGGTCGAACTCGATGCGGTGGCGCTCGATCCGGCGCTGGTCTCCGACACGCTGGGCGCGCTGCTGAAGTACCAGGACGACATCCAGGCGATGCAGGGCTCGAAGGTGAAGGAGTTGCTCGACCGGGTGAAGACCGAGGCGGGGCGGTAGCAAGCTCCAGTGCTTCCTCGTCATGGTCGGGCTTGTCCCGACCATCCACGGCTTTCCATTTATCCGCGTCGCAAGACGTGGATGCTCGGGACAAGGCCGAGCACGACGGAGGTGACCATGAACAGCGACATCAAGGCGATCGAGGCCGCGACCTGGACCTATCTCAACGGCCTCTACGAGGGCGATGTGGGCAAGCTCGAACTCGTTTTCCATCCGACGAGCGCGCTGACCTCGGCGCAGGATGACGGACACATCAAGATCGTGCCGCGCGACGAATGGTTCGCGGCCGTCCGCAACCGGCCCTCGCCCAAATCGGCCGGGCTGGCCCGCGGCGACCATATCCTGACCATCGACCTCGTCGGTCCGACTCTGGCGCTGGTGAAAGTCAAATGCCAGATGCCGCCGCGCTACTTCACCGACCTGCTCTCCTTCCTGAAGATCGACAGCAAATGGGTGATCGCGCAGAAGGTGTTCATGACGGAGACAGGGCCGGGGTAAGAGCCGATCGGCTGCCCCGATGACCGGCCGCCTCCCCGAAAACGTGACCTATTTCGCCCGCGCGCTGCGGATCGCCGGCGTTCCGGTCGGGCCGGGTGCGGTCGTCGAGGCGGTCGAGGCGCTGGCCGATGGCGCGCTTGGCGAGCGCGAGGACGTCTACTGGGCGCTGCATGCGATCTTCGTGAAGAAGCATGAGGACAGCGTCGTCTACGATCAGGCCTTCCGGCTGTTCTGGCGCAGACGGGCGCTGATCGAGAAGCTGATGGCGCAGATGTCGCCGGTTTCGCCGGGCGCCGACAGCACGCCGGAGAAGGCCGAGGCCGGCGCGTTGCGCGTCGCCGAGGCCTTTGCGCCGCCCAGGGATGAAGATGAGCGGCCACCGGCGGAACTGACCGAGCTTTCGGCGCGCATGACGCTGTCGGATACCGAGACGCTGAAATCGCGCGATTTCGCCCAGATGAGCGCGACGGAAATCGCCCGCGCCAAGCAACTGATCGCGGGTTTGCGATTGCCCGACGACACCGTGCAGACGCGGCGCTTCCAGCCGACCCATCGCGGGCTGAAGATCGACCCGCGCCGCACCTTCCGGCAGTCGCTGCGCGGCGGCGGTGGCTCGATCGAGCTCGCTTTTCGCGAAAGGGCGCAGGTGCATCCGCCGGTTGTGGCGCTGGTCGACATCTCCGGCTCGATGGCGGAGTATTCGCGCATCTTCCTGCATTTCCTGCATGCCGTCACCGAGAACCGTCGGCGCGTGCATTCCTTCGTCTTCGGCACAAGGCTGACCAACATCACGCGCAGTTTGCGCGCCCGCGATCCCGACGAGGCGCTGGCGCTGGCGGGCCGGGCCGCGCCCGACTGGGAGGGCGGCACGCGCATCTCGACGGCGCTGCACAGCTTCAACCGGGTCTGGTCGCGCCGGGTGCTTTCGGGCGGCGCGGTGGTGCTGCTTTTCACCGACGGGCTGGAGCGTCATCTCGACGGCGAGCTTTCTTTCGAGATGGACCGGCTGCATCGCTCCTGCCGGCAACTCGTCTGGCTCAATCCGCTGCTGCGCTTCGACGCCTTCGAGGCCCGCGCCAGCGGCATCCGCGCCATGCTGCCCCATGTCGACTCGTTCCGGCCGATCCACAACCTCGCGGCGATGGCCGATCTTTGCGCGGCCCTCTCGCCCGACGCAGACCGGAAGAGCGATCCGCGCCAGTGGTTGAAGAAGGCTGGGTGAGGCATGATCTGACATGCACCATATCGGAGCGTCCCCATGATCACGACCGACACCGACATCCTCAGCCTCGCCGAAGCGTGGGCGCGCGCCGGGCGCGGCGTGGCGCTCGCCACCGTGGTCGAGACCTGGGGGTCGGCTCCGCGCCCGGTCGGCTCTCATCTCGTCATCGATGCGGAGGGCAATTTCCAGGGCTCGGTCTCGGGCGGCTGCGTCGAGGGCGCGGTGGTCGAGGAGGCGGCCGAGGTCATCGGAAATGGAAAGGCGCGCATGCTGGAATTCGGCGTCGCCGACGACACCGCCTGGAAGGTCGGCCTGTCCTGCGGCGGGCGGATCAAGGTTTATGTCGAGCCAGTCCACGCCAAGGATGACAACTGATGGCCTCCTGGGAGACCCTTCTCGCCTTTGCGACGCTGACCGTGCTGGTCGCCTATTTCCCCGGTCCCGCGCTGCTCTATACGGCGGCGCAGACGATCAGCCATGGTCGCAAGGCCGGGTTGATGGCAATGCTCGGCATCCATATCGGCTGCTATGTCCATGTCTTTGCCGCGGCGTTCGGCCTCTCGGCGGTGTTCAAGCATGTGCCGGAACTCTACGTCGCGGTGAAGCTGGCCGGCGCGCTCTATCTGGTCTGGCTCGGCATCGGCATGATCCGCTCGCGGCTGACCGCTCCGGACGCGCCGGTCGCGCCTCCGAAGACGGTCAGGCGGGCGCTGATCGACTCCTTCATCGTCGAGATCCTTAATCCCAAAGTGGCGCTGTTCTTCATCGCGCTGCTGCCGCAATTCGTCGATCCGGCTGCCGCCTTTCCGGTCTGGGTGCAGTTCCTGATCCTCGGCACCATCGTCAATTTCGCTTTTTCCTCGGCCGACCTCGTTACCGTCATCGGCGCCTCGGTCGTGATGAAGACGATGAAGGCCAGCCGCGCCGGGTTCGCCTTCGGGCGCTGGCTCGGCGGTTCGCTGATGATCGGCCTTGGCGTCAAGCTGGCGACGGACAAGGGCTGAGCGCATGGACCTGTCGATTCTCGCGGCGTTGAACGCCGAGCGCGCCGCCCGGCGGCCGGCCATCCTCGTCACGGCGATGGAAGGCGGCGCGCAGCGGCTCGTCACGGCGGCCGAATTTGCAGCCGATCCTCTGGCGGCGCTGCTCGAAAAGCATTTGAGCATGGGCAAGAGCGCGCTCGTCGAGGCCGAGGGGTCGCAATTTTTTCTCACCGTGCAGGCGCCGCATCCGCGCGTCGTCGTCACCGGCGCGGTGCATATCTCGCAAGCCATGGCGCCGATGGCCGAACTGCTCGATCTCGATCTGGTCATCATCGATCCGCGCACCGCCTTCGCCACACCGGAGCGATTTCCGGACGTGACCCTGCTGACGGAGTGGCCGGATGCGGCGCTGGCGCGCCTGCGGCTCGACGCCTACACCGCCTTCGTCGCGCTGACGCACGACCCCAAGATCGATGATCCGGGTCTGGAGGCGGCCCTGCGCTCGGAGTGCTTCTATGTCGGCGCGCTCGGCAGCCGGAAGACGCATGGCCGGCGCGTCGAGCGGCTGGCGGCGGCGGGCTTCGACGAGGCCGCCATCGCCCGCATTCATGCGCCGATCGGGCTCGATATCGGGGCGGTTTCGCCAGCCGAGATCGCGCTGTCGATCCTCGGCGAGATCGTCTCCACCCTGCGCGGCCCGCGCCGGCCGGCGTCGTGAGCCGGGCGCTGTGAGATTCGGCCCCGTCGCCATTGCCGATGCCGAAGGCAGCGTTGCGGCCCATAGCGTGCGCGCCGGCGACGTCGTCATTCGCAAAGGCGCGACGATCACGGCTGCGGACATCGCCCGTCTGGGCGCGGCAGGCGTGAGCGAACTCGTCGCGGTGCGGTTCGAGCCCGGCGACATCGACGAGAACGCTGCTGCGACCCGGCTGGCGGCTGCGCTGGCAGGCCAGGGCGTCACGGTCGAGAAAGCTTTCACCGGCCGGGTCAACCTGTTCGCAGAGTCAGCCGGCGTGCTGAGGCTCGACGTGGCGGCGATCAATGCGCTCAACCGCATCGACGAGGCGATCACCGCCGCGACCCTGCCGGCGATGAAGGCGGTAGTGGCCGGGGAGATGATCGGCACCGTCAAGATCATCCCCTATGGAGTGCCCAAGGCGCTGGTGGGGGCGGCATTGGAGGCCTTGCAGGGCGTGGCTCCCATCGCGGTTGCGGCCTATCGGCCGATGTCCGTGGGCGTTGTCTCGACGCTCCTGCCCGGCCTGAAACCCTCCGTCATCGACAAGACGCTGCGCGTGATGGGCGAGCGGCTCGCGCCGGCGGGAGCCGAGCTCTCGGCCGATCTGCGGCTTCCGCATGAGGTCGCGCCGCTGGCGAGCGCTATCGCGGCCATGGCGGCCGGCGTCTCCGACATCGTCGTGGTCTTTGGAGCGTCGGCCATCACAGATCGGCGCGACGTCATCCCGCAGGCGCTGCTGAAGGCTGGCGGGCGGATCGAGCATCTCGGCATGCCGGTCGATCCCGGCAACCTGCTGCTGATCGGCGAACTTGCCGGCAAGCCGGTGATCGGCGCGCCGGGCTGCGCCCGCTCGCCGAAGGAGAACGGGTTCGACTGGGTGCTGCAGCGCTGCCTCGCCGGCATTCCCGTCACCCGCGCCGATATCCAGGCGATGGGCGTCGGCGGTCTCCTGATGGAAATCGTCTCGCGGCCGCAGCCGCGCGCGCCTTCGCTGCTGCAGGCCGCACCTGTCGCCGGTCTCGTGCTGGCGGCCGGCCGCTCGACCCGGATGGGACCCGAGAACAAGCTGCTGCAGACGGTGCGCGGCAAGCCGATGGTCCGACATGCCGTCGAGGCTCAACTGGCTTCGCGCGCCGCGCCCGTTATCGTGGTGACCGGGCATCAGCGCGACGAGGTCGAGGCCGCGCTTGCAGGGCTCGACGTGCGCTTCGTCCATAATCGCGAGTTCGCCGCTGGCCTCGCCGGCTCGGTCAAGGCCGGGCTCGCGGCGCTGCCCGAGGCGGCTGCTGGCGTCGTGGTCTCGCTCGGCGATATGCCGAATGTGACGCCTGCCGTGATCGACCGGCTGGCGCAGGTTTTTGCGGAGCAGGCTGAGGCGCTCGCCGTCGTGCCGACATTGTTCGGCCAGCGTGGCAATCCGGTTCTGCTGGCACGGGGACTGTTTGGCGCTGTCGCGGGCCTGTCGGGCGATCAGGGCGCGCGACGCCTGCTCGACGAAGCCGGCGACGCGATCGTCGAAGTGCCGCTGGACGACCCGGCGATCGCGCTTGATGTCGATACGCCGCAGGCGCTGAAGGCGCTGACGGGTGGTCGTTGAATTGGACCAGAGAGTGGTCTAAATTATGCTTTCAGCGATCTGTGGAGGCCAGCATGAACGTGAGCGTCAGCGAGGCGAAAGGACAACTCACGGAACTCGTCAGACGTGCTCAAGCTGGTGAGGACGTTGTGTTGACACGCCATGGCGTTCCCGTGGTCCGGCTGGCTCCATTTGCTCGGCAGCTTTCCCCGTCGGAAAGGCGCCAGATCATCGAGGAGGCCAAACGGCTGGTCCCTCCCGAGGCCTTGATCGGCCCCGATGCAGCCCGAAGCCAGGATTTCCTCTACGATGAAGACGGCCTGCCGCGGTGATTGCCGTTGATACGTCGGCGCTGCTGGCAATTTTGCTCCGTGAACAATGGGGCCCGGCATGCGAGGCGGCGCTGGTATCGGCCCCTCGAATCCTGATTTCGGCGGGCACTCTCGCCGAAGCCGTATTGGTCGCGGAGCGCCGCCACATGGCGGCCGCGCTCGATGCATTGCTGCAGCGTCTGGCGATGACGGTGGTCGTCGTCGATGAACCTGAAGCGCGCCGCACAGCAGCGGCACATGCAGCGTGGGGGCGTGGCGTTCATCCCGCCAGCTTGAATTTTGGCGACTGTTTCGCCTACGCAGTCGCCAAACGTCATAACTGCCCACTGCTCTTCGTGGGGAACGATTTTGCGCTCACCGACATCGTCTCCGCATTGCAGGCTTAAGGCCGTCACGCCTTCCCCGCCCGCCGGCATCGGGCCGAGCAATACTTCACCTCGTCCCAGACCCGCTCCCATTTCTTGCGCCAGGCGAAGGGGCGTGCGCAGTGCAGGCAGGTCTTCTGCGGCAGATCGCCCTTGCGCACCATCTTCGCCATGCCTGTCTCGACCTTTGTCTGCACCGCCCTAACTTTGTCCTGGACGGGCGCAGGCCATCAAATAGGGCTGAAAAGGCATCGGTGAATGGCCGGAACGATTTTGATCTATGGCGGCAGCGGCGGGATCGGGGCCGCAACCGCGCGGGCCCTGCATGATCGCGACTACCGGCTGCACCTTGTCGGGCGAGACGTCGGCCGGCTCAAAGCGCTTGCCGGTGAGATCGGCGCAGGCTTTACGGCCGGAGACGTGTCCGACGACGCGTTGTTCGCGCGGGCGGCAGAAGCCGCGTCCGCCGGCGGCGCGCTGGCCGGGCTCGTCTACGCCGTCGGCACCATCAACCTGAAGCCGGTTACGCGACTTAGCGGCGAGGATTTCCTGAAGGATTTCAGCGTCAACGCGCTCGGCGCTGCCAAGGCGATTCAAGCGGCTCTGCCGGCGTTGAAACAGGCCGAGGGAACGGCTGGCATCGTGCTGTTCTCCACCGTCGCAGCGGCGCAGGGTTTTGCCGCCCACGCCTCGGTCGCCATGGCCAAGGGCGCGGTCGAGGGGCTGACGCTGGCGCTTGCCGCCGAGCTTGCCCCGAAAATCAGGGTCAACTGCATCGCGCCGTCGCTGACGAGGACGCCGCTCGCCAAGGCGCTGACCGGCAACGAGGCGATGGCGAAGGCGATCGCGGAGCTGCACCCCATGCAGCGGCTGGGCGAGCCCGAGGACATTGCGCCGCTGGCGGCGTTGCTGGTCTCGCAGGAAGCGTCCTGGATCACGGGCCAGATCATCGGCGTCGATGGCGGGCGCTCGTCGCTGCGTACGAAGGGCTGATCGATGCGCTGTCGCATGGCTTTCGCGAAAAACCGGTTCCCACTTTTTCGCGCCATGCTCTGATGTCGGCGATGCGCTTCATCCTGGGCGACCAGCTCACCCGCTCGCTCTCGGCGCTGGAGGGCCTCGATCCCGCGGATGACATCGTTCTGATGGTCGAGGTCGCCGAAGAGACCTCCTATGTCGGCCATCACAAGCAGAAGATCGCGCTGATCCTTTCTGCCATGCGCCATTTTGCGCAGAGTTTGCGAGAGGAGGGTATCCGCGTCGACTATGTCGCGCTCGACGATCCCGCCAACACCGGTTCATTCGGCGGCGAACTCGAGCGCGCTGTGACGCGGCACAAGCCCGAAGCCGTCGTCGTCACGGAGCCCGGCGAATGGCGGGTCTGGGAGATGATGCAGGACTGGCGCGAGGAACTCGGTGTGCCGCTCCACATTTTTCCTGATACGCGCTTCATCTGCTCGCGCACCGAGTTCGCCGCCTGGGCCCATGGCCGCAAGAGCTACCGCATGGAGTTCTTCTACCGTGAAATGCGCAGGAAGACCGGACTTTTGATGGATGGCCAAGAGCCCGAGGGTGGACAATGGAACTTCGACCCCGAAAACCGCAAGGCGCTGCCCAAGGGTGTCGCGCCGCCGGAGCGGGGCGGCTTTTCGCCTGACGGGACGACGCGCGAGGTGCTGGCTCTGGTGGCCGGACGCTTTCCCGACAATTTCGGCGATCTCGAACCGTTCCGCTGGGGCGTGACGCGGGCTGACGCG
Organism: Rhizobiales bacterium CCH3-A5; assembly: GCA_001556025.1. Taxonomy (GTDB): domain Bacteria; phylum Pseudomonadota; class Alphaproteobacteria; order Rhizobiales; family Beijerinckiaceae; genus Allobosea. Next base: position 21,675 of record LSIB01000049.1, on the reverse strand, counting down.
CTTAAGGCTCTTGAGAGCTTCGTCACGGACGCGCTGCCGCGCTTCGGCGACTATCAGGATGCGATGAAGACGGGCGAGCCGTTCCTCTTCCACAGCCTGATCTCGCCCTACCTCAATTGCGGCCTGCTTGAGCCGCTGGAGGTCTGCCGCGCCGCCGAAGAGGCTTGGCGGCTCGGCAGGGCGCCGCTCAACGCCGTCGAAGGGTTTATCCGCCAGATCATCGGCTGGCGAGAATATGTGCGGGGCATCTACTGGCTCGAAATGCCGGGCTACGCGCAGAGCAACGCGCTGTCGGCGACGCGAAAACTGCCCTGGTTCTACTGGAGCGGCGAGACGGAGATGAACTGCGTGGCGCAATGCGTCGGTGACACCCGCCGCCACGCCTATGCGCATCACATCCAGCGGCTGATGGTGACCGGCAATTTCGCGCTGCTGGCCGGCATCGCCCCGGCGCAGATCGAGGACTGGTACCTCGCCGTCTATGCCGACGCCTTTGACTGGGTCGAGCTGCCGAATACGCACGGCATGGTGATGTGGGCCGATGGCGGGCTGCTCGGCTCGAAACCCTATGCTGCGTCGGGAGCCTATATCGACCGCATGTCGGATTATTGCGGGTCTTGCGCCTATGACGTCAAAGCCAAGGCCGGCGCCCGCGCCTGCCCGTTCAACTATCTCTACTGGAACTTCCTGATCGAGAACGAGGGCAAGCTCGCGCGCAATCCGCGCATGGCGATGCCCTATCGCACGCTGGCGAAGATGACGGCTGAGCGGCGGGCCGAGATCGTAGCGGATGCCGAGCGGTTTCTGGGCGCGCTGGAGTAGGTTTCAGCGCCGCCAATGCACGCCCAGCGTCGCATAGGCCTCGCCCGGACGGTCGCTGGTCGTCTGCCAGCCGCCCGACAGCCGCCAGTTTAGCCCAAACAGCCTGAAACCCGTCGCGTGCAGGCCGAGCCTGAGCTTGTGGTAGCCGGTCTGCCGATAGGCCTCGATCTCGGGTCCGACATAAAGACCGAGCGGCACGGCCCAGCCGCCGGCGACACGGCCCCAGAGCCGGCGGTCCATCGTCGAGACATAGGCGCTGCCCTGCAGCATGGTCTCGCGCGTCGGCGTCGCCCAGAGGTCGCCCTGCAGCCGCGCGCCGAAGCGCGTCGTCACCGAGACGGCGCAGCCGCAGACACGGATCTCCTCCTCGTAGTCCGGGCCTGCATAGAGCGAGACGAACGTGTCCCCGACGCGCCATTCATAACCGAGCAGCGCCTGCCCTTCGGCCTTGTAGAGATTGCCGCGCGGCCGCGGACCGTTCGGCGTCTCATGCGCGCCGCCGAGCTTGACCAGGGCGCGGAAGCCGCTGGCGTCCAGTCCGCCGGTGATCGCACGCTTCAGGCCGAATGCGGCGAAGTGCTTGGCCGGCCCGGCTTCGAGCGAGGCGAAGAGCACAGTCGAAACCGGGTCGCGCTCGCCGAGTTCATCCTCGGCACAGGCTTGGGTCGCAGCAAGGAGGCTTGCCAGAACGGCAAGCGGCAATGAGCCAGGTCCTGCGCCACGCGACCCCACCCGAACTCCCACCGACGCTGCGCGGTGGCGGAATGGCCGGCGCGCACGCGAAGATTGCAGCAGCTTGGCAGGAGGCTTGCAAGTCTTTGTTAACCAGACGGGAGCAGCCTTGGCATATCTGGCTCAGCATCATTCCTGTTCGCAAGAGGGGAGAGTGGCGATGGCATCGACGGATTTCATCCGGCAACTGGCAGGTTACGGGCTGACGACGGCGACGATCCTCTACCGCATGCCGGATCATCCGAGCCTGCTCCAGACCTTCATCTGGCAGAAATACGACCTCGCCCCGCGCTTTCCCGAGCTGCATGATTTCCTCGACTTCTGGAAGCGCGAGCTCGAAGGGCCGCTGCACTCCGTCACGGTGGCGCATTCGCGCCTCATCCGACCGGCCGAGATCGTGAATGTGAACGGCGTGCTCACGCTGCATTGAGCGGCAGCGCCGCGCGCCCTTGTTGCGCGCGTCGCACGCGTGCTAGGCCGCTGGTCCCGCCCCGACCCGGCCGACCGCGCGTGCCCATCCAGCTTCGTACTTCCGGCCTGCTGACGGCGTTGGCGGCGCTGCCCGGCCAGCGCATCAGCGTCGCGACCATCATAGGCGCGCTTCAGGACCGAGCCTATGCGCTGCTCGTCGTGCTGCTCGGGCTGCCGAACTGCCTGCCGATGCCGCCGCCGATCCCGCTGGTCTGCGGACTCGTGCTGGCCTTCGTCGCCGTGCAGATGCTGTCGGGCCGCGCGACGCCCTGGCTGCCTCAGGCGCTGCTGTCGAAGAGCATCGGCCAGGTCGAGCTCGCCAAGGCCGTCGCGCGCGCTTTGCCTGCGTTGACGCGTCTGGAGCGGATTTCGCGGCCGCGTCTGACGGTGCTGGGCGGCACCGCGGCGATCCCGGTCCTTGGCCTGCTCATTCTCGTGCTGGCGCTGGGGCTGATCGTCGCCGCGCCCTTCATCGGCCAGATCCCGCTCGGGCTGGCGGTGTGCTTCGTTGGACTGGGCCTCGTCGAGCGCGACGGGCTGTTCATCATCGCTGGCGCGCTGATCGGCGCTGTCGGGCTGATGCTGAGCGCGGGCTTCGCCTATGCGATCGTCAGCGGCATTTCCGGCCTGTTCTGAATCTCAGGCCGCCGCCAGAACCGCCGCGAACGGCGCGTCGAGCGCCAGCAGGCGATCGATCTCGGCCGCCGGCACACCTTTCGAGAACAGGAAGCCCTGCAGTTCGTGGCAGCCGATTGCCTGCAGGAAGCGGTGCTGCTCGGCGGTTTCGACGCCCTCGGCGCAGACGCGCAGGCCAAGCGCCCGGCCAAGATGCGCGATCGAATGCACCAGAATGGCGGATTCGCCGGTCGTTTCCATGTATTCGAGGAAGGAACGGTCGATCTTGATCTTGTCGAAGGCGAAGCGGCGCAGATAGATCAGGCTTGAATAGCCTGTTCCGAAATCGTCGAGCGCCAGCCCGATGCCGTGGCCGCGCAGATCCATCATCGCAGTTTCGGCGGCGTCGGCATCCTCGACGACGACGCCTTCTGTCAGTTCAAGTTCGAGCCGGGCCGGGTCGAAGCCGGTCTCATCCAGGATGCGGATGACGTTGGCGACGAAGTCCTTGTGACGGAACTGGATCGGCGAGACGTTGACCGCGAGCCGCAGGCCCGGCCAGCGCCCGGCCTCCATGCAGGCGCGGCGCAGCACCCATTCGCTGAGCGGCACGATCAGCCCGCGCTCCTCGGCGATGCCGATGAACTCCGAAGGCGGCACCATGCCATGGACAGGGTGGGGCCAGCGCACCAGCGCCTCGACGCCGACCACGGTCGACCCGTCGATCGAGACCTGCGGCTGGTAGTGCAGCACGAGTTCGTCCCTGGCGATGGCGCGGCGCAAATCCTCCTCGACCATGCGCTTGACCTGCAGCGCGCGATTCATGCCCGATTCGAAGAAGGAATAGCGGTTGCGCCCGTTGTTCTTCGATTCATAGAGGGCGGTGTCGGCGAGCTTGAGCAGGGATTCGCGGTCGACGCCGTCCTGCGGCGCGAGCGCGATGCCGATCGAACAGCCGATCGTGGTCTCGACGCCCATGATCTCGAAAGGCTGCGTCAGGCTTTCCAAGATGCGCTCGCCCAGCGCCGCGCAGCCGGACGGATCGACCATGTTGGTCTGGATGATGCCGAATTCGTCGCCGCCGAGCCGCGCGACCGTGTCGCCGAGCCGCATCATGCCCGAGAGCCGCTCCGCGACCTGGCGGATCAGCTCGTCGCCGGCGGTGTGGCCATAGGTGTCGTTGACGGCCTTGAAGCGATCGAGATCGAGCAGGAGGATGGCGAGCTTCGCGCCGGTCCGGCCGAGCTGTGCGAGTTCCTGATCGAGCCTGAGATCGAAGGTGCGGCGGTTCGGCAGCAGTGAAAGTTCGTCCTGGCCGGCGAGGCGCTGGATCTGGCGCTCGCGCAGCGCGATCTCGGCGGCCGCGCCGCGCAGGCGCTGCATGACATAGATGAAGATGCCGCAGAACAGCAGTCCGACCCCGATCAGCGCCCAGAGGAACTGGCGCAGCATGGCGTCGCCCGGACGCTCGGGCGTCCATGCCAGCCAGGCCCGGGGCGTTCCATCGGGCCCGAGCACGGGCAGGCTGCTGAGTTCGTCGGCCGGACTCTTGCCGACCAGCCGGACGTCGGCGACGCGGTAGCGCTCCGACAGATCGATCAACATCGCGCTGGTCATCCGGCGATAGCCGACGATGTGAATGGGCCCGACGCGGGCGGCGATCACGGGATTGACCACCGTTTTCAGTTCGCTGACGAAAAGCACCAGCGCTTCGTGCCCGTCAAAAACGACGGTAGCCGCGCCATCGCGGTCAGTCGGCGACGGCCGGGCGTGCATCGGCGCGCCGGGAATCCGGTGGTGATAATGTTTCAGCCCGTCATAGCCGGCCTGTCCGGCGTGCTGGCCGCCTTCGACGCCGGCGAAGACGCGGCCCGAAGCCGAGACGATGTAAGCGCCATCGAACTCGAGAAAACGGCTGCTCAGCGCCACGAAGGCGCTCTGGAGCGCGGCAAGCGGCGCGGGCTGGCTCAGGGCGGTCTGCAACTCGCCGGTGGCGGTGAGGTTGTCGAGCCTGAGCTGGCGCAGCCGCGTTTGGCTGTCGAAGGCGGCGCCGACGCGGTCGCGCTGGCGCGCCGCCTCGAGGCGGTTGGCGTCGTTTGTGATGGCGACGACGATCGCGGCGGCGGCGGCCAGCGCAAGCAGGAATGCGCAGCCCAGCGTCGCAAGCGTGCCCCTGAGCATCCGCGCGGAGGGATCAGCGTTGCCGAACTTCGCGGCCAAAGGCGAATGCATCAGAGATTCCAGACGTCACCGTTCAGGCACTCTGGCACCGGAACGTTGACATCCCGTTGCCAGAAAGCAGACGGAAGACGCAAAAATTGACCCGCAGGCGTGCCCTCAACCGGAAGATGGTCCGTAGGGCGGGCGCGGAATCGCCGTATGCGCCGCCCGCAGCGCGGCCGACCAGCGCTCGCGCAGATCGTGGAAATACGGCTCGCCGGCCTCGATCCGGCGGTTCAGCTCGGGCTCGTCGCCGTCGCGGCGCAGCACCATCAGGTCGATCGGCAGGCCGACACCGAGATTGGAGCGCATCGTCGAATCCATCGAGATCAGTGCCACCTTCAACGCGTCGTAGAGATGGGTCCTGTAGGTGACCGCGCGGTCGAGGATCGGCTTGCCGTATTTATGCTCGCCGATCTGCAGGAACGGCGCGTCCATGCCGCATTCGATGAAGTTCCCGGCGCCGTAGATATGGAACAGCCGCATGGTCTGGCCCTTGATCTGGCCGCCGAACAGCATCGAGACGTCGAATTTGACGCCGGCCTCGCGCAGCGCCGGGCCGTCGAGTTCGCGCACGGAGCGGATTGCGCGGCCGACGAGCTGGGCGGCGCGGAACATGGTCGGGGCGTTCTGGAGCGTATCCTGCTCGCCGGTCTCCGGGTTGGGGACGCCTTCATGCAGCAGGCTGACGACCGACTGCGTCACCGATAGGTTGCCGGCCGTCATCAGGCCGAAGGTGCGGTCGCTCGGCCAGGAGAAGACATGCAGCTTGCGGAAGGTCGAGACGTCGTCGAGCCCGGCATTGGTGCGGGTGTCGGCGATCATCACCAGCCCGTCCTGGACGAGGACTCCGGCGCAGTAGGTCACGGGCTCAATGTCCTTGTCTGGGAAACCCGGCCGCCCTCGCGGCCCAGGGTTCACTGATTGGCGGTCCTGCCATCGGCCTGGCGCGCGCTGACGAGCACTGCGAGATTTTCGCCGTCGCCGCCCTTGCGCGCGCCGCGAACCGGCGCGGCGTCAGCATAGTCGAGTCCGGCCGCGACGCGGATATGGGTGTCGATCGGGCACAGGCCGTTGGCGCAATCGAAGCCGATCCAGCCATAATCCGCCAGATAGGCCTCGGCCCAGGCATGGGCGCCGCTGGCATGAGGCAGGGCGTCGCTTTGCGCGACATAGCCCGAGACATAACGGGCCGGCAGGCCGAGATGGCGGGCGCAGGTGATGAAGACATGGGCGACATCCTGCGCGATGCCCTCGCGCGCCACAAAGGCCGCCGCGGCGCCGACGCCTGACCGTTTCTCGGTCGGGTGGCAGGTCATCTCAGCATGCAGCGCATCCATCAGCGCATGCATCCTTGAGAGATCGCTGTCGCTGCTGCCTGTGGCCTCCTCGGCGAAGCCACGCAGGGCCTCGTCGGGCGTGGTCAGCAGCGTGTCGCGGTGAAAGACCTCAGGCGGCACGCGCTCGAGCCCGCCACGCACGATTCCGGCGAGATCGGTGGTCTCGATCAGGCCGCTGACCTGAATGGCAAGGCTCGAAATCGGGCCGTCGGCGGAAAAGGTGTGGGTCAAGTTGCCGAAGGGGTCTTGCCCGGCGCGGATGCGGCCGTCGATCGTCGGCTCGATACGCCACGACATGACGTGCTGTCCGTCATGGTCGCGCGGCGTCAGCCGCAGGATCTGCGTGATCTGCCGCGCCGGCTCGGCATAGGCGTAACTGATTGAATGTGAAATCCGGATCCGCATGGCGGTGAGTGTGTCTCGGCGGGTGTCGTCAGGGCTGGAGGGTGTCCTTGGCGTCTGTGTAGCGATCCAAGCTGACGGAAGCGAGCCTGCAACGGTCGCCTCATTGCAGATATTGCTCGATGATCGTGCCGCCGAGCCGGTTGTTCTCCGTGATGAAGTCGGAAATGAACTCGTGCAGCCCATGCTGGAAAATGTCGTCGATGCTGGTGCTCGACAGATTGGCGAGCGTTTTTCGCGCCTGCCGTTGAGCGGGCCCCTGGCGGCCATAGGAATCGCCCAGCAGGTCGAGGAAACGCGAGATGTTCTCGTAGCAGGCGGCCAGCGAGCGCGGCATGCGTCGGTTCAGGATCAGGAGATCGGCGATCAGCAGCGGCTTCACCGCCTCGCGATAGACCCAGTGATAGGCTGTGAGCGCCGAGACCTCGCGTAGCACCGTGGTCCACTGGAAATAGTCGAGCGAGCCGCCGACCTGTTCGTTGGCCGGCAGCAGGACGTGGTACTTCACGTCGAGGATGCGGGCCGTGTTGTCGGCGCGCTCGACGTAGACGCCCAGCCGCGAGAACCAGTAGCCGTCGTCGCGCAGCATCGTGCGGTAGGCCGAGCCGTCGAAGACGAGCGAGACGTTCTTCACCCAGTCGAGGAAGCGGGCGAACTCCTCGCGGTCCATTCGCTTTTTCTCGAAGCGCTGCAGTTCGAGCCAGGCGCCGTTGAGCGCGTCCCACATTTCAGAGGTCAGCGCGGTGCGGACCGCACGCGCATTGGAGCGGGCAAGCGCGAAGCAGTTACGGATCGAGGAGGGGTTGTCGGGGTTGAAGGTCAGGAAGTCGCAGACATTGCGCTCGTTGGCCTCGTCATAGACCTTGGCGAAGGTGTCGTCGCAGCCGGCGGTCGAGACCGCGCTCTGCCACTCGCTGCCCGCGCCGCCATAGGAGGAGGGCAGGTTGGTCAGGCGCATCGTGGCGTCGAGGATGCGGGCGAGATACTCCGCCCGTTCGACATAGCGGGAGACCCAGTAGAGGCTGTCGGCGGTGCGCGAGAGCATGATCAGATCGGGCCTTCTGGCGATGAGGCGCGGTGCGTCGGATGGGATGTCGCGGACGAATTCATGCATCGAGAACCCAGGTGTCCTTGGTGCCGCCGCCCTGGCTCGAGTTGACCACAAGCGAGCCTTCCTTGAGGGCGACGCGTGTCAGGCCTCCGGGCACGCAGGAGATGCCGTTCGCGCCCGAAAGCACATAGGGCCGCAGATCGACATGGCGCGGCGCGACGCCCGAGGCCACGAAGGTCGGGCAGGTCGAGAGCGCCAGCGTCGGCTGCGCGATGAAGCCCTCGGGGGCCGCTTTCAGCTTCTTGCGGAAGGTCTCGATCTGGACCTTGCTGGCGTGCGGGCCGACCAGCATGCCATAGCCGCCCGAGCCGTTGACTTCCTTGACGACCAGCTTGTCGAGATTGTCGAGCACATAGGCATTGGCCTCGCGCTCGCGGCAGCGATAGGTCGGGACGTTCTTCAGGATCGGCTCCTCGCCGGTGAAGAATTTTACGATCTCGGGCATGTAGCTGTAGACCGCCTTGTCGTCGGCGACGCCGGTGCCGACCGCGTTCGCCAGTGTCACGTTGCCGGCCTTGTAGGCCCCGATGATGCCGGGAACGCCGAGCACCGAGTCGCCGCGAAAGACCAGCGGGTCGATGAAGTCGTCGTCGATGCGCCGGTAGATCACGTCGACGCGCTTGGGCCCCTGCGTCGTGCGCATGTAGACGACATCGTCCTTGACCAGCAGGTCCGAGCCCTCGACCAGCTCGACGCCGAGCTTGTCGGCCAGGAACGAGTGCTCGTAGAAGGCGGAGTTGAACTGGCCGGGCGTCAGCAGGCAGATCGTCGGGTCGCTCGGGGCCGAGCGCGGCGCGACCGAGCGCAGGGTCGCCAGCAACTGGTCGGGATAGTTGTCGACGGGGGCGACGCGGTGCGTGGCGAACAGCTCCGGGAAGAGCCGCAGCATCACCTCGCGGTTCTCCATCATGTAGGAGACGCCGGACGGCGTGCGGGCATTGTCCTCCAGCACATAGAAGGTGTCGGCGTCGACGCGCACGATGTCGATGCCGGCGATGTGGCAGTAGATGCCGTGCGGAACCTGGAAATCGACCATTTCGAGCTGGTAGCAGGCGTTTCGGTAGACCAGATCGGCGGGGATGATGCCGGCCTTGAGGCACTCCTTGGGCCCATAGACATCGGCGAGGAACATATTCAGCGCCGTGACGCGCTGGCGCAGCCCCTTTTCCAGCTTGGTCCATTCCGGCTTGGTCAGCACGCGCGGGATGATGTCGAAGGGGATCAGCCGCTCGGTCGATTCCTCGTCGCCATAGACGGCGAAGGTGATGCCGATTCGCCGGAAGAACAGTTCTGCCTGCGAGCGCCGCAGCGCCAGCGTCTCGGGCGGAGCCTCCTTCAGCCAGAGATCCAGCGCGGCATAGGCCGGCCGAAGCTCGCTGCCGCTGCCCAACATCTCATCGAACGCCGTCATGCCAGGCCGTTTCCCCGTTTGGGTCAGCCTATGCCTATTCGCAAGCGTTCGGAAAGAGGTCTGTTGCCAAGCCCTTCGGCTGAGTCTGCCTCATTCTTGGGCATGGTTCGTCAGATCAGGCCCAGTCCCTTGAAGCTGGCGTGTCCGTCGCGGCCGACGATGATGTGATCGTGGATCGCGATGCCGAGCGGCTTTGCGATTTCAACGAGTTCGCGCGTCATCCTCATGTCCGCGCCCGATGGCGTCGGATCGCCCGAGGGGTGGTTGTGCACGAGGATCAGCGCGGTGGCGGAGAGTTCGAGGGCCCGCCGCATCACCTCGCGCGGATAGACCGGCGTGTGATCGACCGTGCCGGTCTGCTGCACCTCGTCGGCGATCAGCGCGTTCTTTTTGTCGAGGAACAGGATGCGGAACTGCTCGCGCTCGGCAAACGCCATCGCCATGCGGCAATAGTCGATCACCGCCGTCCATGAAGACAGCACCGGCCGCTTGCCGACCGCGCCCTTCGCCATGCGCCGCAAGGCCGCTTCGACGACCTTCAGGTCGAGCGCGACGCTGTCGCCTATGCCCTTGACCTCGGTGAGGCGCGCGAGCGGCGCGCCCAGAACTTCCGGAAACGAGCCGAAACGCTGGATCAGCGCCTTGGCGAGCGGCTTGACGTCACGCTGCGGGATCGAGCGGAAGAGCAGCAGTTCCAGAAGCTCGTAATCGGGCAGGGCGTCGCCGCCGACCTCCTGAAAACGCTGGCGCAGCCGGTCGCGATGGCCGTGATAATGCGGCGCAGCGACGTCGGCGAAGGCTCCGGCCGTGGACGGTCCGGACGCGTCCTTGCCGGCGGGCGGGCTCATGCAGGCCGCACGGACGCGACTGGCTGTGGCGGCGCGAGCGGGTTGTCGCGGCCGGCGGGCGACAGCGTGAAGATCTCGCAGCCTTGTTCTGTGACGCCGATCGTGTGCTCGAACTGGGCCGAGAGCGAGCGGTCCCGCGTCACGGCGGTCCAGCCGTCGGAGAGCACCTTCACGCCGGACTTGCCGAGATTGATCATCGGCTCGATGGTAAAGATCATGCCGGCTTTCAGCTCCGCGCCCTCGCCGGGGGAGCCGTAGTGCAGGATGTTGGGCGCGTCGTGGAAGAGCTGGCCGACGCCGTGGCCGCAGAAATCGCGCACCACCGAGCAGCGCTCGGCCTCGGCATAGCGCTGGATGGCGAAGCCGATATCGCCGGTCGTCGCGCCGGCGCGCACCGCCCTGATGCCGCGCAGCAGGCTTTCATAGGTGATCTCGATCAGCCTTTCGGCCTTCCGCGAAATCTCGCCGACGCCGTACATCCGGCTCGAATCGCCGTGCCAGCCATCGACGATCAGCGTGTAGTCGATGTTGAGAACGTCGCCCTCGCGCAGCGGCTTGTCGTCGGGGATGCCGTGGCAGACGACATGGTTGATCGAGGTGCAGATCGATTTGGTGTAGCCGCGGTAAAACAACGTCGCCGGATAGGCGCCGTTGTCCATGGCGAACTGGTAGGCGAGGTCGTCGAGACGCTGCGTGGTCACGCCGGGTCTGACATGGTCGCCGAGCATGTCGAGCCCGGCAGCCGTCAACCGGCCGGCCTTGTGCATGGCGGCGAAAGCCTCCGCGCCATGGATCTTGATCACGGGATCGCGCTTGCGCGAACGCCCGATACTATCGTCGAAGGTCATATGGCCGCGCCGCTCCCTGGCCGACCATATCTATTGCGTTTGGCGTAGGGTGCAAGGCGGTTGCGGCCTATCAGGGTTCGCGCCGTCGATGGAGCGCGGGCGAGATCATGAGTGGATTGCTGGACATGGAAGAATTGCTGGGGTTGGCGGGTCGGGTCGGCGAGCGACTGAAAGCGCGTGGCGAGACGGTGGCCGTCGCCGAATCCTCGGCCGGGGGGCTGATCTCGGCCGCATTGCTCGCTCAAGCGGGCGCATCCGCCTATTTCGTCAGCGGCGCGGTGGTCTACACGATGCAGGCGCGCGAGGGCTTGATGGGCATCTCGGCCGCCGACATGGCGGGCATGCGCTCGTCCAGCGAACCTTACGCATTGCTGCTCGCGCGGCGCCTGCGCGAGCGCTTCGGGGTGGTCTGGGGGTTGTCGGAAACCGGCGCGGCGGGGCCGTCCGGCAATCGCTACGGCGACGCGGCGGGGCATAGCTGCCTCGCCGTCTCCGGGCCGGTCGAGATCGTCAGGACGATCTCGACCGGGATCGCGGATCGGCAGACGAACATGCGCGTCTTCGCCTGTTCGGCGCTGACGCTGCTGCAGGAGAACCTCTAGGCGGGGCGTCGTGACCGGCACAAGCTCGCCGGAACTGGCGCGCGCCGCCGGGTGAGTGTATCACGCGCCCCCATGGCCATCACCGAACCGACATCGCCGGAAGACCGGCCCTTCGGCGCGTTTGCGCCCAAGGGATATCTCGCCCGAATCATCGCCTGGACGCGCGCCGCGCCCGATTCCTTCGTCGGCCGCAAATTCGCCTATGCGCTGCGCCGGCTGGGATTGCGCTCGCTCGACGGCCGGCCTGCCGACGTCGAATCGCTGGGCGCGCGGATGAGGCTCTATCCAGACGGGAATGTCTGCGAAAAGCGCGTGCTGTTCACGCCGCAGTTCTTTGACCTGATCGAGCGCGATCTCCTCGCCGAGCGCGTGCGCGAAGGGTTCCGCTTCATCGACATCGGCGCGAATATCGGGGCGTATTCGCTGTTCGTCGCGGCCAAGGCGGGGCCGGGTGCGCGGATTCTCGCCGTCGAACCGCAGCCGGAGGTGTTCGCGCGGCTCGCCTTCAACATCGCGCAGAACCCGTTCGGCACGGTCAAGGCGATCGCGTGCGCGCTCGCCGACAAGCCGGGTGAGCTGACGCTGTTCCTGGACGCCGCCAATCGCGGCGAATCGAGCGTGCGCATCCTACGCTCCAGCTCGGGCAGCACCGTCAGGGTGCCCGCGACGACGCTGCTTTCCCTGGTCGAGAGCGAGGGCTATGAGCGGCTCGACGCGATCAAGCTCGATGTCGAGGGGGCCGAGGATCTGATCCTGGAGCCGTTCCTGCGTGATGCCCCGGCGGCGCTCTGGCCAGGCTTCGTCATCATCGAGGATTCGCGCGAGCGTTGGCAGATCGACCTGATCGCCCTGCTCGGGCAGAAGGGCTACAGTCTGATCGCGCAGACGCGCCTGAATCTGGTGTTCGAGCGGAAGGCCTGACGCGGTTTTCACAGCCCCGGCCGCTTTGCTTGAGCCGCGTGCCGCGAAGCCCTAGCTGTAGTCGCACCGACCGGTTCCACACCGGCTTTTCGCGACGACCAGGGATGCCGGCCATGACCGCAAGCGACGCAATGCTTTCCTCCGAGCCGGTGACCGCCGCTATCCTCGTGATCGGCGACGAGATTTTGTCGGGCCGGACCAAGGACAAGAATATCGGCTACATCGCCGAATACCTCACCAATATCGGCATCGACCTGCGCGAGGTCCGCGTCGTTCCCGATATCGAGGACGAGATCGTGGCGGCGCTGAATGCGCTGCGGGCCAAGGTCACCTATGTTTTCACCACTGGCGGCATCGGCCCGACCCATGACGACATCACGGCCGACGCGGTGGCCAAGGCCTTTGGCGTCACGATCGACCATGATCCGCGCGCCATCGCCATGCTCGCCGAGCGCTTCCCGCCCGACCAGCTCAACGAGGCGCGGCTGCGCATGGCGCGCATTCCCGCCGGGGCCGAACTGATCGCCAATTCGGTCTCGAAGGCGCCGGGTTTCATCATCGGCAATGTCCATGTCATGGCCGGTGTGCCCTCGATCATGCAGGCCATGCTCGACGTGGTCGCGCCGACGCTGAGGACCGGCGTAAAGATGCTTTCGGAGACGATGCGCGCCGGGCTGAAGGAGGGCGATATCGGCACGGCGCTGGCCGCCATCGCCAAGGCCCATCCGGAAACCTCCATCGGCTCCTACCCGTTCTGGTCGGAGACCGGGCCCGACACCAACATCGTGGTGCGCTCGCGTGACCCCGGGCAACTGGCGGACGCCGCGGCTGCGGTGGCAGCGATGATCGCTGCGGAAAAGGCGCGACTGGCGGGCTAAGCGTCCTCGATCACGCGACGAAGCCGCATCGACAACCCATGAGAGCATTTATCTGAGCCGGTCCTTGGGCGGTTCGCGACGTGGCTGCGCGTGGCGCGGCGCATGAAAAGCGTCGTAACCTGTTGGATTGACGTTAAGTCACGATCTTTGGCCGACCGCGCTCCGACGCCTCTTTGGTCGGTAAATTGATATATTTGAAGTCATTAATTTGTATGAAATGATTTTGGGCGCATTGTTGCGTGCGGATTAACCATGTCTTTGCGCGCATAGCGTGTGTTGATCCGCGCGGCGCCCCGACGGAACGACCGTCGTGACGACGCCGGAATTGCTCCGGGGGCAGGGCGAAGGGGAACAGCGATGGCTGGAAGGTTCAATCTGTTCAATCGCGGCAACTCGGCCGGCCAACTCGCGGCGCTGCAGCGTTCGCAGGCCGTGATCGAGTTCGACATGTCGGGCACAATTCTCGACGCAAACGAGAATTTTCTGACGGCGGTGGGCTATGCGCTCGATGAGATCAAGGGCCGGCACCACAGCATCTTCGTCCCGCCCGACCAGCGCGAAAGTCAGGCCTACAAGCAGTTCTGGATCGATCTCGGCCGGGGCGAATTCTCTTCGGGCCAGTATCTGCGCGTCGGCAAGGGCGGGCGCGAAATCTGGATCCAGGCGAGCTACAACCCGATCCTCGGCGCTGGCGGCAAGCCGGTCGGCGTCATCAAGTTCGCGACCGACATCACGCAGCAGAAGAACCGCCTGGCCGATCTCGAAGGTCAGCAGCATGCGATCAATAAGGTTCAGGCCGTGATCGAGTTCGATCTTTCAGGTCAGGTCCTTCACGCCAACGAGAATTTCCTGGCCGTTCTGGGCTACACGCTGCCCGAGATCGTCGGCCGGCATCACAGCATGTTCCTCGATCCGGCGGAGCGCGAGGGCGAAAGCTACAGGCGCTTCTGGCAACGGCTCGGAAATGGTGAGTTCGACGTCGGGCAATACCGGCGCATCGGCAAGGGCGGCAAGGAGGTCTGGATCCAGGCGAGCTACAACCCGATCCTCGACGCCAAGGGCACGCCCTACAAGGTCGTCAAATTCGCCACCGACATCACCGCCAGCTTCAAGGGCAAGCAGCTTGAAGCCGCTGTCCGCGAAACAGGAGAGGTCATTGCGCAGGCGAAGAACAAAGACCTGACCGGGCGCATTCCTCTCGAAGGCAAGAGCGGAGAGATCGCACAGCTTTGCGTCGGCGTGAACGACCTGATCGACACGATGGCGACGATCGTCGGTTCCGTGAGGGATATCTCGGGCCGGATCGACGAAGCCTCCGTGAAAATCTCCTCAGACAGCGCGCAACTGGCCGAACGCACCGAGTCCAATGCGGCGAGCCTGCAGGAAACCGCAGCCACGACCGAAGAGCTCGCGGCCTCGGTCAAGCACAGCGCCGGCAACTCGAAGGCCGCCGTCGAACTTGGCCGTGAAGCGAGCAAGGTCGCCACGCGCGGCGGCGAGATCGTAACCGAGGCGGTCGGCGCCATGGAGCGGATCGAGAAGGCCTCGTCCAGCATCTCCGAGATCATCGCGATGATCGACGAGATCGCGTTCCAGACCAATTTGCTGGCGCTCAATGCGGCGGTCGAGGCTGCCCGCGCCGGCGACGCCGGACGCGGCTTCGCCGTGGTCGCCTCCGAAGTGCGGGCGCTGGCGGCGCGCTGCAGCGAATCCGCCAATGGCGTCAAGGCGCTGATCGCCAACTCGACCCAGCAGATCCAGACCGGCGTGCAGCTGGTCAAGCAGGCCGGAACGACCTTGCAGGAGATCGTGTCGGCCGCCTCCAGGGTGGCGTCGACCGTCGATGAAATTTCACAGGCGACGGCGGAGCAGGCCAACGGCATCGACGAGATGGCGCGCACCGTCGCCCATATGGACGAGATGACCCAGCAGAATTCGCTGCTGGCCGACCAGAGCGCCAAGGTCGCGAGTGAACTTCGCGCCGACACGGCCGAGCTCAGCGCGATGGTCGCTTCCTTCTCGCTTGGCGGCGGGACCGAACCTTCCGGGCGCGCTGCGATGCCGGCGCGCGACATCGGAGCGCGCATGCGGCGTGTCGCCTGAACGGCGCAGCACTCCGGATCGCGCCGGCCCGTCGCCCCAGTTCTGGGGATGGCGGGCCCCGGCCTCTTGCCTTGTCGAGGCCGATACGCTTTGCGGTGAAGCACGCGCCATGCGCGCCGCCAACAGCCCGGAGCCGCCGCCATGGCCGAACCTTCCTCCAACAAGGCCTTCCCGGTGTCCTGGGACCAGTTCCACCGCGATGCGCGCGCGCTCGCGTGGCGGCTCTCCGACAAGGGGCCTTTCGAGGCGATCGTCTGCATCACGCGTGGTGGTCTGGTTCCGGCCGCGATCATCTGCCGTGAGCTGGGGCTGCGCCTGATCGAGACCGTCTGCGTCGCGAGCTATCACGACTACAGGAACCAGACCGAGCTCAAGGTGCTGAAGGACGTCGCGCCCTCGATCAAGGCGATCGGCGACGGGCAGGGCAAGGGCGTGCTGGTCGTCGACGATCTGACCGACACCGGCAAGACCGCCCGCGTGGTTCGCGAGATGCTGCCCAACGCGCATTTCGCCACCGTCTACGCAAAACCCGCCGGCGTGCCGACCGTCGACACCTTCGTTACCGAGGTCAGCCAGGACACCTGGATCTACTTCCCCTGGGACATGGGACTGTCGTATGTCGAGCCGATCGCGCGAGACCACAAGGGCTGAGGCGGGACGCCCGGAGGTCCGAAACTTGCCTTCCAGATCAAGATGGAGGCGACGCGACGATGGACATCACCGAAGGATCGATCGAGCCCGGGGCGCTCGCTGCTGAATTGCAGGCCGCGATCGTCGAGGCGCGGCGGGACGCGCAGGAGGACCCGTTCGGCAACCCCGTGCTGAGCGTGGCGCTCTGGCTGACGCGGCGGATGGACCGGGCCGAGATCACCACGGACAGCGCTCTCGAGCTGGTGCGCCATCTCGGCCGGCAGGCGCTGGCCGCACGCGCCGGCCGCACGGCGGCCTACGTCGGGCTGACCTCCGACCCGGACGCCGCGCTGGGCGCCATCGCCCATCGCCTCGCCAATACCGCCTTCTCGCGCGAAAAATCCTTCGCGCATTTTGCCGCCTCGGTTCAGCGCGTACAGTTCGCGGCGGTCTTCACCGCCCATCCGACCTTTGGCATGAGCCGGAAGCTCAGCCTTGCACTGGCGGCGCTGGCCTCGGGCGATGGGGGCGCGACGGCTGCGCTCGATGACGCGGGTCTGTCGTTCAGGCCCGATGGCGCGATCACACTGCAGGACGAGTTCGAGCAGGCGCGCTACTCCGTGCGCCATGCCCGCGATGCGCTCGACCGACTCAACGCCGCGCTGCTGTCTGAGGCGCGCGAGCACTGGCCGTCGCGCTGGCGCGAATTGTCGCCGCGCCCGCTGATCCTCGCCTCCTGGGTCGGCTGCGACACCGATGGGCGCACCGATATCGGCTGGTGGGACACGCTGCGCTACCGGCTGGAATCGAAACAGGGCCAGTTCGCGCGGATCCTCGAGAAGCTGCCGGCGGTCGCGTCGGCCGACGCCGTGCATCGTCTCGTCACCGATGCGCTGGCAGCCGTCGAGCGCCAGCTTGCACTCGCCCCACCGATCTCCACGCAGCCGACGCTGGCTGCGCTGCAGGCGTTTTCGCTGGCGCTGGTCAACGAGCGCGAGACGGCGCTGCCCGAAGCCTCGGGGCTGATCGCCGCGCTCGACGAGGCGATCGCGGCCGCGCCGGACGACGAGGCGGCGCTGGCGCTGTGTCTGGTCCGCGCCGGCTGCGTGGCGCATGGCGTCTCGATCGCGCTGCCGCATTTCAGGCTCAACGCGTCACAGCTCCACAACGCCATGCGCGGCGTCATCCCGATGGAGGAGGAGCCGAGCCTGCCGGCGCAAAGGCGCGCGTATCTGAGCGCGGCCAACGCCGAACTCGCGAAGGTCGAGGCGACGCCGGTCGATTTCGGCGCGCTGGCGGCCGAGCGCGCCTCGGCGACGCGGATGATGATGACGATCGCCCAGATCGTGAAGCATCTCGACGGCTCGCGGCCGGTGCGCTTCCTTATCGCGGAGACCGAGACCGGCTATACGCTGCTCAGCGCGCTCTGGCTGGCGAAGCGCTTCGGCATCGGCGACAGGATCGAGATCTCGCCGCTGTTCGAGACCGCCGAGGCGCTGGAGCAGGGACCGCGCATCATCGACGAGGCGCTGCGCAGCCCGCATTTTCGCGATTATCTGCGCCGCATCGGTCGCTTCTGCGTGCAGTTCGGCTATTCCGATTCAGGCCGCTATATTGGCCAGGTCGCCGCCTCATTCTTCGTCGAACGGCTGCGCCTGCGCATCGCCGACCTGCTCGCGCGCTACGGGCTGGCCGATATCGAACTCGTGATCTTCGACACCCATGGCGAATCGGCCGGGCGCGGGGCGCATCCCGAGAGCCTGAACGACCGGCTCGCCTATCTCGACCCGGCGTATCCGCGCCGCTCCTTCCAGCAGGCCGGCATCGCCACGGTGCGCGAAACCTCGTTTCAGGGCAGCGACGGCTATCTGCTGTTCGGCTCGGGAGCATTGGCCGCCGCAAGCGTCGGGCGCATCGCGGAAGCGGTCTTCGCCGACGATGGGCCGGCCCATGACCCGATCTATGACGAACCCGATTTCGCGTCCGAGTTCTTCCAGACGGTGCGCGAGGAGATGACCGCGCTGGTCGATGATCCGGGTTACGCCGCGCTGATCGGTACGTTCGGGCCCTCGCTGCTCGACAAGACCGGCTCGCGCCCGGCCGCGCGCCAGAGCGACGCCAGCGGGCCGACCACGATCCGCCACCCGCGCGAACTGCGCGCCATCCCCAACAACGCCATCCTCCAGCAGCTCGGCTGGCTCGCCAACAGCATCCACGGCATCGGTCAGGCCGCCGCCCGCGCGCCCGATCTCTACCGCCAGATGCGCGAGCGCTCGGGCCGCTTCTCGCGCGCCATCCGGCTGGCCGAGCGCGCCATGGCCCATAGCGATCTCGACGTGCTGCGCGCCTATCTCGACACCCTCGATCCCGGAAGCTGGTTCGACCGGGCGCGGCGCACCCAGCGCGAAGGCCGGCGCGACGAACTCACCGCCGTCGCCGAGGCGCTGGCGCGGCTCGATCTCGCTCCGGCCCTGCGAAAACTGTTCTGGCGGCTGTCATCGGACCGACTGAAGCTGAACACAGTGACGGCCGAGACGCCGCGCATGCCGGTGTCGCTCGTCGCGTTGCACGCGCTGCGGCTGGCGGCGATGCACCGCATCTGGTTTCTCGCCACGCATATTCCAGATTTCCGGCCCCATGCCGGCGTGACGCGCGATGGGCTCGTTGAGCGCATTCTGCGGCTCGATATCCCGGCCTCGCTGACGCTGCTCGGCGAAATCTTTCCGCTGGCGCCCGACCCGACGGCCGGGCTCGATTTCGGCGAGCCGCCCGGCCCGCGCGAAGGCGGCGCCTATGAGAGCCTGCATCGCGAGGTGTTCGCTCCGATGCGGGAGAATTTCGCGCTTTTGCGCGAGATTTCCGGCGCGATCCAGCACGAGATCGGGGCATTCGGGTGAGCACGCGTCCCGTAACTCTTCACCGGCGGCCGTCTGATGCGGCTTTCTGAGCTTCCGGTGCGCTCGGACATGAAGTCCGCTCCGCTCCGGTTCTCGAAAGCCACGCCAGCCAACTCGCCGGAGCGAGTTTCGAGACGGCTCTCCCGGATCTGCAGCGGTTTCATTGCATCGAGCCGCGCAGCGCTTAGGTTGGAACCAGAGGAAACGCCAACCGGAGCCCGAGCCAAACATGGCCGACGCCGAGACCGATCTGCCCGTTTTCGATCCCGCTGCGGCGCGCATCAGCCTTTTTCGGGCCTTGCTTCAGGCCTCCGCCCGCCACGGCAAGGGCCGCATCGCGCTGGAGGACCCAGAGCGCAAGCCGCTGAGCTATGGCAATCTCGTGCTCGGCGCGCTGGTGCTGGGGCGCAAGCTCGCCGGACTGACGCAGCAAGGCGAGCGCGTCGGGCTGTTCCTGCCGAATGTGCAGGGGTTGGCTGTTACCCTGTTTGCACTCACCGCGTTTGGGCGCATCCCGGCGATGCTGAACTTCACTGCGGGCGTGAAGAATTTGAAGGCGGCGGCCGATCTCGCCGAACTCAAGACCATCGTCACCTCGCGCCGCTTCGCCGACCAGGCCAAGCTCGACGACGAACTCGCTGCGATGGGGGAGGGCCGCCGCATCGTGTATCTCGAGGATGTCCGCAAGGAGATCACCAGCCTCGACAAGGTCTTTGGGGTGATGCAGAGCCTCGCGCCGGGCCTTGCGCACAAGCCTTACGAGGCCAAGCCGGACGACGCCGCCGTGGTGCTCTTCACCTCCGGGACCGAGGGCAAGCCCAAGGGCGTCGTGCTCAGCCACGCAAACCTCGTCTCGAACGCCCGCCAGATTTTTACGCTTGCCGCCGGCTTCCTGTCCGAGCGCGACGTGGTGATGAACCCGCTGCCGGCCTTCCACTCTTTCGGGCTGACGGCGGCGCTTTTGATGCCGCTGTTCCACGGCATGAAGGTCGTGCTCTATCCGAGCCCGCTGCACTACAAGCAGGTGCCCAAGCTGATCGGCGAGACCGGCTGCACCTTCCTGTTCGCGACCGACACCTTCCTGCAGGGCTATGCGCGCGCCGCCGAGCCCGACGACCTCAGGAGCGTGCGCTATGTCGTCGCCGGAGCCGAGCGGGTGAAACCCGACACCCGGAGAATGTGGGCGCCCTACGGCACCACCATCCTCGAAGGCTATGGCTGCACCGAATGCTCGCCCGTGCTCGCCTGCAACACGCCGGTGGCGACGCGCGAGGGCAGCGTCGGCCGGCTTCTGCCCGGCATCGAGGCGCGGCTGGAGCCGGTCGAGGGTATTACCGAGGGCGGCAAGCTCTGCGTGCGTGGCCCCAACATCATGGCGGGCTATCTCAGCGCGGACGAGCCCGGCAAGCTGATTTCGCCCGAAGGCGGCTGGCACGACACCGGCGACATCGTCGCAATCGATGACGGCTTCATCGTCATCAAGGGCCGCGCCAAGCGCTTCGCCAAGCTCGGCGGCGAGATGGTCTCGCTGGCGGCGGTCGAATCCATGGTCGCTGGCCTCTGGCCCGGGCACAACCATGTCGTCGTCTCGCTGCCCGACCCGCGCAAGGGCGAACAGCTCGTGCTCGTCAGCGAGAACCCCAACGCCGACCGCGCCGCGCTGCAGGCCGTGGCCAAGGAGCAGGGCTTTCCGGAGCTATGGGTGCCGCGCGCCATTCTGGTCACGGGCTCGATCCCGGTGCTCGGCAACGGCAAGATCGACTATGGCGCGACGCGCGAACTCGCCGCCTCGCGGCGTTCGCTGCTGTGACGCCATAATCGTCGGTATGGTGCGCGCCATGATCACGCTCCCTGCCTCATCGCTCGTCACGGCCCTGCGCATCGCGACGCTCGCGCCTGCCCTGTCCCTGGCCGCTCCGGCGGACCTCGCCGCGCAAGGCACGGGAAGCGCGGTCTATGAGCGCCGCGACGAATGCGTCGAGGCGGGCCTGCTCACCGCCGCGCAATACGAGTTCGCCTATCGCAACGCCCGGGCCGAATACGAGCAGAAGGCCCCGCGCTATGCCAGCCGGGCCCTGTGCGAGCGCAACCATAAGCGCTGCGGCGCGCAGATCATCGCATCCGGCGGCTGGGATTCGCTGGGCAAGGGCGGGTCGGCGACCTATGTGCCGCGCTTCACCGGCATCCGCATAACCGGCGAGGGGGCGGCAAGGCGCGCGCTGCCGGCCGTCGAAGGGGCGGGGCGCATCGCCTTCGCCGGGCGGCCGGTTTCCGAACTGCAGGACAAGGTCGCGGGCCGGCAGGCCGTAATCGGGCTGGCCGCCGCGCGCGGCCGGGGCCAGGACCCGCAATCGAGCGGCCCCTATATCCGCCGCGGCGACCGCGACGACACGGTGCGCGTGCCGATGGAGCAGAAACGCATCGGGGCGGACGCCGCGCCGGGCCTTTATGTCGATCCCGACGGGGTAGAGTGGTACAAGCCGGCGCGGCGGCGCTGAAGGTCTTTGGAGCCGCAGCGCTTGCACGCGGAGCTTGCGCCCGCTACCGCTTCAGACAGGCGGACGTGGCGAAACTGGTAGACGCAAGAGACTTAAAATCTCTCGGCCCGAAAGGCTGTGCGGGTTCGATCCCCGCCGTCCGCACCAGATAGACCGCCATGCAACCTTCGCGAACAAGTCGGCAGGCGCGCGTAACCAGTGTCGCGCTGCTCGGAAAAAGGCCCCGACGCGACCGCGCCGGGGTTATCCCATGCGGGACTTTGGGATCTCCCTTCAGCAATCGCCCGGGTTGGAGCACCAGGCCTGGCCGATGCGGGTGCGGGGGC
>LSIB01000048.1 GCA_001556025.1 Rhizobiales bacterium CCH3-A5 | reverse complement strand
CATGGGCTTACGCCACACCGCCGCTCAAGGCCGTGGCCTGAGAACAGCGCATACGGATCTGATCGTCCCAACGCCGTTTGAAGTCGGGCGCGCCATCGAGCCCGATCTCCCCGACATAGCGGGTCTCGGTGACCAGGCGCTCGAAGAGAGTCAACTCGCTCTTTCTCTCATGCGCTAGCTGGGGATGCTGTCAAACGGCCCGCAAAGTTGCCCCCCGATCGGCGTCCAATGTTGACCCCTTGAGTATGCTTCACGGCGAGGAGGCGGCGCGGCGGAGCTGGTCTGGATTGCGCAGCCGCGCCGGCTCCGGATCGGTGGTGTGCGGGGAACTCAGAGCCTGTTCTTGAAGCGCCAGCTTTCGTTGCCGGTCTCGACGATGTCGCAGTGATGGGTCAGCCGGTCGAGGAGCGCGGTGGTCATCTTGGCGTCGCCGAAGACGGACGGCCATTCGCCGAAGGCGAGGTTCGTGGTGACGATGACGGAGCTCTGCTCGTAGAGCCTGCTGACCAGGTGGAAGAGCAGTTGCCCGCCGGACTGGGCGAAGGGCAGATAGCCGAGTTCGTCGAGGACGATGAAGTCCATGCGGGCGAGATAGTCGGCCATGCGGCCCTGGCGGCCGGCGCGGGCTTCGGCCTCGAGCTTGTTGACGAGATCGACGACGTTGAAGAAGCGGCCGCGAGCGCCGGCACGTATGCAGTCCCGGGCGATCGCGATGGCGAGATGGGTCTTGCCGGTCCCCGTGCCTCCGACCAGGACGACATTGCGCTGATGAGCCAGGAAGTTGCCGCCGGCGAGATCATGGACGAGCGCCTCGTTGATCGGCGTGCCGTCGAAGGCGAAGTCGGCGATGTCCTTGGCGAGCGGCAGCTTGGCGATGGTGATCTGATACTTGATCGAACGGGCCTGCTTCTCGGCGATCTCGGCGGCGAGCAGATCGCCGACGACGCGCTGCGGCTCGTGCTGGCGCTTCACCGCCGAGGCGATGATCTCGTCGAAGGCGGCCTTCATGCCATAGAGCTTGAGCTCGCCCATGGTGGCGAGAATCTCCGAGCGTTCCATCACACGGCTCTCCTGAGGCTGTCGTAGCGGGCACAATCGGCGGCGGGCTCATGGCGCAAGCGCAAGGCATCGGGCGTCATGATCGTGATCGCTGCCGCCGGCTCGCGGCGCCGGGCCAGGATGTTGATGATCACGTCGGCGGAGTGGACGCCTTGCCGCAGAGCGTCCGCGCAGGCGGCTTCTACTGCGGACAATCCGTCACTCAGCACCGCTGTGAGGATCTCGACCATCTGCCTGTCGCCGTCTTGAACGGCCGCGAGCTTGCGCCGGACCCGGTCGATCGCACCGGGCAAGACCCAGTCCTTGAAGGGCGCTCCGTTCCGCAGGGCGCCCGGCTTGCGAGCCAGTACCGGGACATAGTGCCAGGGATCGTAGATGGTCTGGTCGCGGCCATAGCAGCGGGGATGCTCGCCGAAGATTCGCCCGTCCTGGCGCAACTCGATCCGATCGGCATAGGCGCGGATCTCGACGGGGCGCCCGACCGCACTCGCGATGACCGAGTACTTGTTGTTGTCGAAGCGCACGAGACAGGTCTTCGACACCGAGGCAGGCAGCGAGTGGAAGCCGTCGAACCGCCCCGCGTAAGGCACCAGGCTCGGGCGCTCGGCTTCGAACATCTCCCAGATCGTACGGTCACGTTGCTCCGGATGGCGGTGGGCCTTGGCGTAGCGAAGCACCTGATCCAGCAGCCAGGCGTTCAACTCGTCGTAGTTCTTGACCCGCAGGCGCGGGGCGAAGAAGCGCTCCCGCACGAGCCCGACCTGGTTCTCGACCTGCCCCTTCTCCCAGCCCGAGGCCGGCGTGCAAGCGACTGGATCGACCAGGTAATGGCTGCACATCTGCTGGAAGCGGCGATTATAGGCACGCTCCTTGCCGACGAAGATCGTCTCTACCGCAGTCTTCATGTTGTCGTAGATGCCGCGCGTGCAGGCGCCCTTGAAGAAGGCGAAGGCCCGGTCATGGGCATCGAAGACCATCTCCTGGCTCTCGCGCGGATAGGCCCGCACGAACAGCATGCGCGAGTGACAGAGCCGGACATGCGCCACCTTCACCTGGGTCGTGGCGCCATTGATGACGACGATCTCGTGGCTCCAGTCGAACTGGTAGGCCTCGCCGGGCGCGAAGCTCAAAGGCACATAGGCGTCGGCCGTGACGGCGGATTGCTCGCGGCGCCAGCCTCGCGCATAGCGACGAACGGCATCGTAGCCGCCCTCGTAGCCGAGATCCCGCAGCTCTTCAAAAAGACGGATCAGCGTCAGGCGCTCGCGGGCCGGCTTGCCGTCGTTCGCCATCAGCAGCCGATCCAGCTCAGGGCGCCAGGGCCCGATCTTCGGCTGCGGCTGAACCTTGCGCTCATACTCGAACGACGTCGCGCCAGAGCGCAGCACCTTCCGAACCGTGTTCCGAGAGACATGCAGCTCGCGGGCGATCTCCTTGATCGTCTTCCCGCGGATCGAAAACTCGCGCCGGATCCGCGCAATCGTATCCACGCCCTTCATCCCCCGCCCGCCCATCCGAAACCAGGACGGGCAGTCTCACCGAAACCGGCTCAAGGGGGTCAAAGTTGGAAGCCGATCCCCCGCCTTACGGGGTCAAACTTGGGGTCTGACGCAATCTCGCTGCATCTTCGGTCACATTGCACCGATGAGGCGAGCC
>LSIB01000047.1 GCA_001556025.1 Rhizobiales bacterium CCH3-A5 | reverse complement strand
CGTTCCGCGCGATCGCGGAGCGGGTCGGGTTCGCCGAGCTGCAGGACATCCGCCGCCAGCGCGAGGATTGGCAGCGCGAGGCGTCAGGCGATCTTGCCCGGCACCGTACGGGCGAGGGGCTGGCAGCCTATGCCGAGCGCGGAGACGTCCGGTTCAGCGAGACGCGCGATGCGGCGCGGGCGGCGATCGTTGCCGACTACATGGCGGATGCTGCCGAGCGGCCTGAGGGCTCGCGGGTTGCGATGGCGCATCGGCGGGTCGATGTGCGCGCGCTCAATGCCGACATCCGCGCGGCGCGGCAGGACGCCGGCGAGCTGGCGCGCGGGGAGGGGGATCAGGGTCGGCTCGGCCGCGAACACGTGTTCGAGACCAATGACGGCCCAAGGACCTTCGCGCCGGGCGACCGGATCGTGTTCCTGGAGAACAATCGCGAGCTGGGCGTGAAGAACGGGATGCTGGGTGCGGTTCAGTCCGTCGAGCCGGACGTCATCACGGTCCGGCTCGACGGACCCGCGCGCGCCAGGGGAGAACATCGCACGGTGTCGCTCTCGACGGGTCACTATGCCGCGTTCGATCATGGCTACGCAACCACGATCCACAAGACGCAAGGCGCGACCGTCGATCGCGCCTTCGTCATGGCTTCGGGCACGATGGATCGGCATCTGACCTATGTCTCGATGACGCGCCATCGCGATCAGGCGACGCTCTATGCGGGCAAGGATGAGTTCAAGGGCGGGATGGAGTCGCTGACGGCCCGGCTCGGCCGCGACGGGTCGAAGGAAACCACGCTCGATTATGCGCAGGGGTTTGCGGAGCGGCGCGGGATTGCCGAGCGGTTCGGGGTGAAAAGCGAGATCGAGGTCGAGCGTGGCGCGGGCGGCGCGAAGGCGCGGCAGCAGGCGGTCGGCGAAAAACCGCGCGGAGATCTTGAGCGGGAGGCTGGGGGCGGGGATCGAGCTGCCGATCGGCGTGGTGATGGAGGCCAGGCGCAGGGGCGTGTCGCCCGCGGGGAAGGTGCTGATCGCGCCGATACTGGCGCGGAGACGCCGGCAGCCAAGCGCAGCATGTTTGCCGGGCTCAAACTCGGGGCGGGTCGTGGCGAGTCGCAGGAGCGGGCTAGCGCGGCGCCGGAGCGGTCGGGTG
>LSIB01000046.1 GCA_001556025.1 Rhizobiales bacterium CCH3-A5 | reverse complement strand
GCGGCGCGCGCGCTCTTCGGCCAGAAGACCGCGCCGGCGAACATGCAGGCGCGCGCCATCGGCTCCTATGCGCGCGGCTGCCTTGCCGGCGCGACCGCGCTGCCGGTCGACGGCCCGAGCTGGCAGGTCATGCGGCTGGCGCGCAACCGCAACTGGGGCCACCCGATCCTGATCGACTATCTCGAAAATCTCGCCCGCGCCGCGCCGAAGATCACCGGCTGGCCCGGCATCCTCGTCGGCGACATCTCGCAGCCGCGCGGCGGGCCGATGCTGACCGGCCACGCCTCGCACCAGATCGGACTCGACGCCGATCTTTGGCTGACTCCGATGCCGAAGGAAAAGCTGGATAAGGACGAGCGTGAAAACATGCCGGCCGTGAACATGGCGCGGTCGGACTGGCGCGACGTCGACCCCAAGCACTGGACGCCGGCCCATGGCCGCCTGATCAAGGCGGCCGCCGCCGACCCCCGCGTCGAGCGCGTCTTCGTCAACCCGGCGCTGAAGGTCGCGCTCTGCCGCGAGGCCGGCAATGACCGCGCCTGGCTCGGCAAGGTCAGGCCGATCTGGGGCCACAACTACCACTTCCATATCCGGATGAGCTGCCCGCCCGGTATGGAGGGCTGCTCCGGCCAGGAGCCGCCGAATTTCGGCGATGGCTGCGGCGAGGAGCTCTCGGGCTGGATCGAGCGCCAGCGCGCCGCGATTTTTGCGCCCAAGCCGCCGCCGCGCACGGGGCCGCCGCCAAAACCCAAGCCGCCGATGTCGCTGGACGCGCTGCCGGCGGAGTGCCGTCAGGTGCTGGTGTCGCGGTAGGAGGACGTTCGCCACACTCTCTACGTCATCCCGGACAAGCGGCGTAGCCGCGCCGCTCCGGGATCCATAATAGGGCTAAGGCGGCGCTTGATGATGGATCCCGGAGCTCCGCTCCGCTGCGTCCGGGATGACGTGGAGCGTGGTCTGAGGTCTGAGCGAAACTGCCGCCCTACCGCCTCTGCCCTCGCCCCGAACTATACGCGAACGGGTCGTTCTGCGGTGTGATCTCGGCGGGCTGGGCCTGGTCGAAGCCCTCCATGTCGAGCACGCCGTTGCCCTCGTCGTCGCCCAGGATCATCTCCTCTGTCGGCGGCGTCGAGCCTGGCAGTTGCAGCGGCCCGCGCGCCTCGCTCGGCAGCGGCTGATATGCTCCAGAATTGGGCCGGTTGTAGCGCGGCGGGTTCAGCGGCGTACGGTCGTACTCCTCGAGGAAGCGCGCCTGCGCGTCGAGCCCGTTGCCGGCGCGGCTCGCGACGGGATAGCCGCCGCCCACGCCGCCCGGCGGCCGCAATCCTTCGCCCGGCTGGCGCAGCAGCGGGCCGCCGGCCACCATCGGCGCGTCGATGCTGCGCTGAGGCTGCGCGGAGACGTAAGGCCGTGCAGGGTCCGGCGGCGGCAGGTTGTAGTTCGGCGTGTACTTGATCACCGGCTTGCAGATGTGGCGGCCCTTGGAATGGCGCGCCAGGTCGATGTGGAAATGGTCATAGTGGAACATGTCCGCGCCCGGGCCGAGCACGGTCGAGAAATGCTGGCAGGCGCCGACGAAGATCTCGCGCAGAAAAGCCTGCTCCTCGGGCGCGCCGTTCCAGCCGCCCTTGACCGTGACGTTGCGGCCGTCGTTCAGGCGGAAGGAAAATACATCCACCGCGTTGCCATAGGCGTGCTCGGAAGTGCGGCTCGTGCCGGTGCCGTTGTTCATGGCGCGGCACGAGTAGGAGCCGGCCCGCATCTCGACGACCTGCGCGCCGAGCGTGTTCATGGCGGCCGGCTGCACCACCTCGGTCAGCCATCTGTCGGTGGTCGCGACGACAGGGCAGGACAGCGTCGCCGAACTCGTCAGCCCGATGCCGCCATTGGCGAAGGCCGAGACCTTCAGCGGCTTCTCCATGCCGCAGGTGCCCGGCCCGTCGATCGGCCTGTCGCGCAGGCTGACATAGGCCGATAGCTGGACCTGACGCGAGGACAGGCATTGCGCCTCGGCCTGGTCGCGCCAAGCCGCACGCTGGGCTTTCTGGAACTTGCCGCAGCCGGCGAGGCCGGTGCCGAGCAGTCCCAAAGCGATGAGGGCGAGATGGACGCGTCGCATGACCGATCAAATGCGACCCGTTTCGTGAACGGTTTCTTGACCGGGTGAGCCCCGGGCGACACAGCCGGATTAACTTTGGCGGCGGGGTTAAGCGGCTCTTAACGCGCTCGCGGCGACGCAAGGCCCCGCCGACGCAGGGGCCCATTCGCCAAAGCGGCTTGGTCGGCGGGCGCGCGATGTGCCAATGACGAAGCTGACGACACGCATCGCCAGAGAGCCCGCATGACCGGCAAGGCCCGCTTCATCTTCCCCATCGTGATGGCCTTCATGATGGCCTTCCTCGTCTCCGGCGTGATCACCCTGGTCAATCTCGGCTTCGCGCCGGACTTTTTCGCGCGCTGGATGCGCGCCTTCGCCATTGCCTGGCCGAGCGCGGCCGTCGTCGCCTTTTTCGCCCTGCCGCTGGCGCGCTGGGTCACCATGGCCATCGTCGAACGGATCGGAGAATGAGCATGGAACGCCTGCGCGAGATCGTCGGACGCATCGCCTCCGGGCAGAGCACGGCGCAGGGCGAACTTGTCCGCGCCCAAGCCGCCATCGACGCCGCCGAGCCGACGATGAAGGCCTTCGCCAGCCGCCCCGACGCGCTTGTGCCAGGCACAGGCCCGCTGGCGGGCGTCGCCTGCGGCGTCAAGGACATCATCGACACCGCCGAATTGCCGACTCAGATGGGCTCGGAGATCTACGCCGACTGGCGGCCGCGCGGCGACGCCGCCATCGTGATGGCGCTGAAGGCGGCAGGCGCCACCGTCGCCGGCAAGACGCACACTACGGCCTTCGCCTTTCTCGACCCGACGCCGACGCATAATCCCCACGATCCGGCGGCCAGCCCAGGCGGCTCCTCGGCCGGCTCGGCGGCGGCGGTCGGCGCTGGCATGGTCCCGCTCGCGATCGGGACCCAGACCGGCGGCTCGGTCATCCGCCCGGCCTCCTATTGCGGCGCGGCCGGCATCAAGCCCTCCTACGGCCTGCTGCCGACGGTGGGCGTGAAAAATTTTTCATGGTCGCTCGACACGCTCGGCCTGATGGCGGCCAGCACAGATGATCTCGGCCTCGCAATGGCTGCGATCACCGGCCGGGCGGACCTCGACTGCGCGCCCGCGATCCTGAAGGGGCTGCGCATCGGCATTGCAAGGCAGGGTTTCGCCGGCGCGCCCGAGCCGGGCTCGGACCGCGCGCTGCAGCGCTTCCGCGAGATCGCCACGGCTGCCGGTGCAGTGGTGCGCGATCTCGCCGAGCCCGAGGCGCTGGCCGATGCGTACAACGCGCATGGCCCGCTTCAGGACTGGGAGGCGACGCAGGCGCTGGCGTGGGAATACGCCAACCACCGCGAAGCGATCGCGCCCAAGCTGCGCGCCTATCTCGACACCGCGAAAAACACGACGCCCGCACAATACGACGCCGCCCGGCGCGCCTCGCGCCGGGGACGCGACGCGGCCCGCGCCTTCTTCCGCGAGGTGGACGTCGTGGTCAGCTTCGCCGCGCCCGGCGAGGCCCCCGAAACCATGGCTTCGACCGGCGATTCCCGCTTCAACCGGCTCTGGACGCTGCTCGGGGTGCCCTGCCTAACCGTGCCGCTGATGCGCGGCCCGCGCGGGCTGCCGGTCGGTATCCAGATCATTGCGGGATTTGGCGGCGATGCGACTGTCATAGCGGCCGGCAAGGGGCTCGAAACTCTCGACCTCCCAACAGGGTAGCCGGTGATATCCCCAATGTAGTTCAACATTTTAAGCAATTTTTAGCGATACTCTTGCCTCACGGCGGCCTTGTCGCCGCCCTATCCCCCTTGCGGGCCGCGCCAGTTCTGCTAGCCTTCATGTCAGGTCAATGACACAGGAGGGTGTGATGAGCCTCACGCTACGTCTCGACCGATTGATCATGGGTGCGGCCTTCGTTTTCATGATGGCAATCGTTCTGGGAGCGTTCTGACGGAACCTCAGTCTCGAGTCGCCTCGACCACAAGAGCCTTAAGAGAGACGCCGCCCGACGAGACCGTCAGGCGGCGTTTTTCTTTGGCAGTTCCCGGTTCAGATGCGGCCTCAGCTCTCCGGGCAAGGGTTCTCGCTCACTTCCCACGACATCATATTGATCACACGCCCGCAGGCGGCCAGACGCCGCCCCTGCGTGGTGCGGATGCAGGCGGTCGAGCCTTCGGCGACCTTCCTGCCCTCGCTCCAGCAGAAGCAGAGCGGCTCGGGCGCCTGCGCCAGCCTCGGCCGGTCCAGAGCAAGCGCCGGCTCGGCGGCAAAGGCCGGCGTCGCTAGGCCCATGAGGCAGGATGCCACCGCGATGGCGGCCAGCCGGACACTTGGTAGCCTGCCGAAGACAGAGCTCAACGAGATCACGCTCATGGCTCGATCCCTCCGCGACCGGATCCGTTCCCGGCCATGGCATCGAGTCTAGCACGGCTTGTGACGTCCGCCCAAGCCGCCGCGCGCAGCATGCTGACAGAAGCGGGTTGTCATGATTTTCTCATTCTTTCGTCGTAGGACCTTCGTCGTCCGCCTCTTGCCCGTCCTCTTGCAAGGGCAGGCGGCCCGAACCATATTCGCGGCAAGAGAGCCCGAGGGGGGCTCCGGGAGGAACCATGTCTCTGATCTCGCTCGCCCGCCGTGGCCGTTACGTCGCCGTTATCGCCAGCGCGCTGCTGCTCGTTCCGGTCCTGGCCGAGGCCCGTCCCGGCGGCGGCAAGGGCGCAGGCAGCCGCGGCTCGCGCACCGAGCAGGCCCCGGCCCGTACCGACACCGCCCCCAATGGCGCGCAGCCCTTCCAGCGCAGCGCGCAGCCCTCGCCGGCCGCACCTGCAGCGGCTGGTGCAGCCAGCGCCGCCGCCGCTCAGGCGGCCCGTCCCTCGATGGCGCGCAACCTGATGATGGGCCTCGGCGCCGGCCTGCTCGGCGCGGGTCTGTTCGGCCTGCTTTCCGGCTCCGGTTTCTTCTCCGGCCTCGCCTCGATGGCCGGCATGCTCGGCTTCCTGCTGCAGATCGCTCTGATCGGCGGCGCGATCTGGCTGGCGCTGCGCTTCTTCCGCCGCCGCTCCGAGCCGCAGATGGCGGCAGCCGGCGGCGCGCCGCTGCCGCGCGAGCCCTATCAGCCGCAGGCTCAGGCCAATCAGGCCGCTCGCATGGGCATGATGGGCGGCGGCTCTTCGGCCCCGCAGACGCAGCCGATTGAGCTTTCGGGCGATGACTTCAACGCCTTCGAGCGCCTGCTCGGCGAGGTCAACGAGACCTATTCCAACGAGGACGAGGCGGGTCTCCGCCGCGTCACCACGCCTGAGATGTTCGGCTATTTCGACGACGATCTCTCGGCCAACGCCCGCAAGGGCTTCGTCGACCGCGTCTCCGACGTGAAGCTGCTGCAAGGTGACCTGTCGGAAGCCTGGCGCGAAGGCTCGGTGGACTACGCGACCGTCGCGATGCGCTTCAGCCTGATCAACGCGCTCTATGAGCGGTCCAGCGGCAAGGTTGTCGACGGCGACCCACGCACGCCGCAGGAGGTCACCGAGCACTGGACCTTCGTGCGCGAGCGCGGTGGGCCTTGGAAGCTCTCGGGCATCCAGGCCGCGGCCTGAGCCTTACGACGAGGCTACCGAAGACGGCCGGGGTGACCCGGCCGTTTTTCGTTTGTCGGTTTTCGGGTGTCGCGGCCGGACGATCCATTCTATAGGGCTCGGATTGGCTGCCTCCGGAGACCCTCCCCATGACCGACATGCGTCTTGTCGTTGTCGGCGCCGCCGGGCGCATGGGGCGGATGCTGATCCGGGCGATCCACGAGGCGCCGGGCTGCGTGCTGTCTGCCGCGATCGAGCGGCCCGGCTCTCCACTGCTGGGCTCGGATGCCGGCCTGCTCGCCGGGTTGCCGGCCTGCGGCGTCGTGGTCACCGATGATGCGTTGCCGGCCTTCGTCGAGGCGGAAGGCGTACTCGATTTCACCATGCCCGACGCAACGATCGCATTCGCCGCGTTGGCCGCGCAGGCCCGCATCGTCCACGTGGTCGGGACTACCGGCATGGAGCCGGCCCATTTGGCAAAGCTCGAAGCCGCCGGCCGCCATGCCGCGATCATCCGCTCCGGCAATATGAGCCTCGGGGTCAATCTGCTGGCGGCGCTGGTGCGTAAGGTCGCCGCGACGCTGGGGACCGACTGGGACATCGAGATCGCCGAGATGCACCACCGCATGAAGGTCGATGCGCCCTCGGGCACGGCGGTCCTGCTGGGCGAGGCAGCGGCGCAGGGCCGGGCGGTCGATCTGGCCACGGCCCGCGTCGCCACGCGCGACGGACAGACCGGCGCGCGACCCGCTGGCGCGATCGGCTTTGCAGCCCTGCGCGGCGGCACGGTCGTCGGCGACCACAAGGTCATCTTCGCCGGTCAGGGCGAGCGGCTGGAACTGAGCCATATCGCCGAGGACCGCGGGCTCTTCGCGCAAGGGGCGATCAAGGCCGCACTCTGGGGCAGGGGCCGCAAGCCCGGTCTCTACAGCATGGCCGACGTGCTCGGCCTCGATAGCCTCTGAGGCGGGCGATGACGCAGGTCACCGTCGCACCCGGCGTCCTGCACTGGCCGCACTGGCTCGATGCCGACGCGCAAGGAGCGCTGGTGGCCGAACTGCGCGCCGTCGTCCGGCAGGCGCCCTTGTTCCAGCCGCGCATGCCGAAGACCGGAAAGCCCTTCTCGGTCAGAATGACCAATTGCGGCCCGCTCGGCTGGGTCTCTGACGAACGCGGCTATCGCTACCAGCCGCTTCATCCCGAGACGGGCGAGCCCTGGCCGCTGATGCCCGCGCCTTTGCTAGACGCCTGGGACGCGCTTGCCGGCTACCCGCATCCGCCCGAGGCCTGCCTGATCAACTTCTACGACAAGAACGCGAGGATGGGCCTGCATCAGGACCGCGACGAAGCCGCGTTCGATGCACCGGTGCTGTCCATCTCTCTTGGCGATAGCGCGCTGTTCCGCATCGGCGGCACGACGCGCGGTGGAAAGACGCTGTCCTTCAAGCTCGCCTCTGGCGACGCGCTGCTGTTCGGCGGAGAGGCGCGGCTGGCCTATCACGGCATCGACCGCATCCTTTCGGGGTCGTCGCAATTGTTGCCGCAGGGCGGAAGGCTGAACCTGACATTGCGACGGGTAACGAAGCCGGAGTGAACACTTTTTGTTTCTTCCCTTGGGGGGGAGAAGGAGAGCGCGCACCCGTCAGTCTTTCGCCGGAGGCGGCGGCCCCGGCAGCCCCGGAAACGACCAGCCAAACAGCATCGACCCCGCGCGCAGGCCAAACCCCGTAGCAAGGCCGGCGGCCATCACGATCACCGGCTCGATCACCAGCAGCGACAGCCCGGCCGTCATCGCGGCGCCGGCGGCCGCCGCCGTGACGTAGAAATCCCGGCTCCACAGCACCATCGGCCGGTCGCCGGCGAGGATGTCGCGCAGGATGCCACCAAACGTAGCGGTCATCGCGCCGAGCGCGATCGCCGAGAGCGGCGAGATGCCGACATCGAGCGCCTTCAGCGTGCCGACGACGGCAAAGAGCGCGAGCCCCGCCGCATCGGCCCAGATCAGCAGGCGCTTGCCGGCCCAGCCGTCGATCAGTCCCGGCCTGAGATAGGCCGTACCCCAGCAGCATAGCGCCACGACTGTGCAGACAAAAACGTCGGACGGGTCGCGGACCCAGAACACCAGCCGGCCGAGCAGCAGGTCGCGCAAGGTGCCGCCGCCGACGCCGGTGACGGTCGCCAGCAGAATGAAGCCGAACGGGTCCATGCCCTTGCGGGCCGCCACCAGCGCGCCGGTCAACGCGAATACGGCGACGCCGGCGGCTTCGAGCATGTCGAATCAGGCGTCGGAGGAGGGGGGGTCGCCGGCCTCGGGCGCTGGCGCTTCCACCGGCTTCGGTGCTCCGGCCGAGACGCCGACCAGCGCCGGCCGCAGCACGCGCTCGCCGATCTTGTAGCCGGTCTGAACGACCTTGGAGACCATGCCCTTGGCGACTTCGGCGTCGGGCGCCTCGAACATCGCCTGATGCATGTTGGGGTCGAACTTTTCGCCCTGCGGGTCGATCTTGCGGACGCCGTGGCGCTCCAGCGTCTTGAGCAATTCGCGCTCCGTGAGTTCGACGCCCTCGATCAGAGCGTTCAGTGCCGCATCGCCGCTCTTGGCTGATTCCGGCACGTTCTCAAGGCCACGGCGCAGATTGTCGGCCGAGCCCAGCATGTCGCGGGCGAAGCTCGTCACGGCATAGGCCTTGGCGTCGGCGACCTCGCGCTCGGTGCGGCGGCGCAGGTTTTCCATGTCGGCGAGCGTGCGCAGCAGCTTGTCCTTGAGGTCGTCGCGCTCGGCCTCGACCCGGGTCAATTCGCCGGCGAGGAACTCCTCGGGCGAGGCGGGGGCTGCGTTGGTCTCGGTCACGGGTTCGTCGTTCGCAGGGTTCTGCGTCATGGCCTCATCCAGTCCAGATCAAGGTGGCGGCCCACGCGGCAGGGGCAAGCGCCTTCGGGGTCGATATCGGGCTTATGCGCCTTGAAATCAAGCGCGGGCGGGCGCCTTCGGCTTGCCCGCCGGCTTGTCATGCCAGAACGAGAACACGTCGAGCAGCGCCTTGCGGATGGTGAGCTGGCGCGCAGTCGAGACGATCTTCGCTCCGGTGAGGTCCGTGACGTAGAACACGTCGACCGCCTTCTCGCCGAAGGTCGCGATATGAGCCGAGGCGATGTTGAGGTTGAGCTTCCCGATCGCGGTGGTGAGGTCGTAGAGCAGGCCCGGCCGGTCGAGCCCCGAGACCTCCAGCACGGTGTGGCGGGCCGAGAGCACATTGTCGATGATCACCTCGGGCGCGAGCTGGAAGGTGCCGCCGCGCGGCGGCGGCGCGCGCCGCTGCGCCACGAGGTCGGCGATCCTGATCTCGCCCTTGAGCGCCCGCTCGATCGCGGCCGCGATCCTCTCGGCCCGGCGCAACTCGTCGTCGTCGCGGTCGAAGGCGCGCGAGACGGAAATGGTGTCGAGCACAAGCCCGTCGGTCGTGGTGAAGATCTGCGCGTCGACGATGTTGCCGCCGGCCGCCGCGCAGGCCCCGGTGACGATGGCGAGCAGGCGTGGGTGGTCGGGGGCGAGGATCGTCAACTCGGTCACGCCGCGGAACAGGTCGGTCTCGACCAGCGTCGCCGTGGTGCGGCCGTCGGCCTCCGCCTCGCGCAGGAAGCGCGCATGCTTCTCCTGCCGGGCGAGATCGGTCTTGATCCAGTAGGCCGGATAGTGGCGCGCGAGATAGGCATCGCGCTCGTGGTCCGGCCAGTCAGCAAGGCGTTCCCTGAGCGCGTCCTGCTTCTTCTCGACCCGCGCCTTACGCTCGATCGCCGAATGGCCGCCGGCGAGCACGATCTCGGTCTCGTAATAGAGCGTCCGCAGGAGCTGACCCTTCCAGCCGTTCCAGACGCCGGGGCCGACCGCCTTGATGTCGGCGACGGTGAGGATCAGCAGCAGCTTCAGCCGCTCCAGCGTCTGCACGGTGGCGGCGAAGCTCTCGATCGTCTTGGGGTCGCCGAGGTCGCGGCTCTGGGCAACTGTGGACATGTCGAGATGGTGCTCAACCAGCCATGCCGCCGTCTCGGTCTGCGCCTCGCTCAGGCCGAGCCTGGGACAGAGCTTGCGGGCGATGCGCGCCCCGGCGATCGAATGATCCTCGATCCGCCCCTTGGCGATATCGTGCAGGAACAGCGCGGCATACAGCGCGCGGCGATTGCTGATCGTGGGCATGATCTCGTTGGCGAGCGGATGCTCGGTCTCCAGCACGCCGGCGTCGATCTCGGCGAGGATGCCGATCGAGCGGATCAGATGCTCGTCCACCGTATAGTGATGGTACATGTTGAACTGCATCATCGCGACGACGCGGCCGAAATCCGGCACGAACTTGCCCAGCAATCCGGATTCGTTCATCCGCCGCAGGACCGCTTCGGGCGAGCGCCTTGCGGTTAGGATCTCGAGGAAGATGCGGTTGGCTTCCGGATCGGCCCGCAACTGCGGCGTCACCAGCCGGAGCGACTGCGTCACCAGCCGGCTGGCGTCGGGATGGATGGCGAGGTCGTCGCGGCTGGCGATCTCGAACAGGCGCAGCAGGTTGACCGGATCGCGCCTGAAGGCGTCGCCGTCGGTGACGCAGAGCCGCTGGCTCTTCAGGGTGAAATCAGGATGCCCGAGCGCGCGCACGCGGCTGCGCTTGGTGAAGGAGCCGAGCAGCCGCGAGAGCGAAGCGCGCGGCTTCTGCTGGCGGGCCTCCAGTGCCGCGCAGACGATCGCCGTCAAGTCGCCGACATCCTTGGCGACGAGGAAATAGGCCTTCATGAAGCGCTCGACCGGGGCCTGGCCGCTGCGGCCGGCATAGCCGATTGCGGAAGCCACTTGTCGTTGAAGGTCAAAAGAGAGCCGCTCCTCGGCCCGGCCGGTGATGAAATGCATCCAGCAGCGCACGCGCCAGAGAAACTCCTCCGAGCGCTCGAACATCACCAGTTCCTTGCGGTCGAACAGCCCTGCGTTGACCAGCGCGCGGGCGTCGTCGACGCGATAGGAATATTTCGCGATCCAGAACAGCGTGTTGAGATCGCGCAGGCCGCCCTTGCCGTCCTTGACGTTGGGCTCGACGAGGTAGCGCGACGAGCCCGCGCGGCGCACCCGGGTCTCGCGCTCCTGCAGCTTGGCTTCCGTGAAGGCCGGCGCCGTGCCCTCGACCACCTCGGCTCCGAAGCGCCTGACCATGTCGTGGAACAGCAGCGGATCGCCCACCAGAAACCGCGCCTCCAGCAGCGCGGTCCGGATCGTCATGTCGGCCTTGGCCTCGCGCACGCAATCGTCGATCGAGCGGACGGAGTGGCCGACCTTCAGCTTGAGGTCCCAGAGCGGATACAGCATCGCCTCGACGACGCTCTCGCCCCAGGCGGTCTGCTTGTGGGGGAACAGGAAGAGCAGATCGACATCGGAGCCCGGTGCCAGAGTGCCGCGGCCGTAGCCGCCGACCGCCACGACCGCGATGCGCTCGGATTGCGACGGGTTGACCGCCTGGTAGAAATGCTGCGTCGCGGCGCTGTGAAGGCAGGCGACGATCCCATCCATGACCTGCGAGAGCCGCCTCGCGCAGGCAAGCCCGCTGCGTGGCGCTTTCAGGATCTCCCGGGCTGATGCGTGGCCCTCGTCGAGGACGCTCCGCAGCCCGGCCACCAGCGTCTGACGCAACGTGGCAGCATCGCGGCCATAAGCCGGGCCGACCAGCGCAGCGACCGCGCGCGCCGGATTATCCAGAACCTCCGCCAGCCTCAGAACCGGCTGATCCTCGACCAACGACATGGCGCATCCACCGCGTCCGGGCGCGCCGCGCGTCCGGAACCATCACGCTCGTAACATGACGCCGGGATTCGCGAAAAAGAGAAAATTTCACACAGCAAGAATGTGTAATAAGAATTTGAACGGGCGGGACTGTCTTGTTTGACAAACAGAACGACTGGACCTACAAGACGGATACGCGCCGATTTGAGCCAGCAGCTTGCGGGCGCGAAACAAGTGCAGCTAAAGCGTCGGGGCCACGGAGAGGTTTTGGCCTTCTCCCGATCCCTGCGCCTCACCGCGACAAAGGGATCAGGACCATGACCATCAGCACCACCCGCCGCCTCGTCATCGCCGGCCTCGCCGCAGCTTCGGTTGCGTTCGCCGCGACGAACGCCCAGGCGCAGGCGCCCAAGGAAATCCGCGTCGATTTCGCGACCTACAATCCCGTCAGCCTCGTGCTCAAGGAGCGCGGCATCCTTGAGAAGGCTTTGGCCTCCGAGGGCGTCAGCGTCCGCTGGGTCCAGTCGGCGGGCTCCAACAAGGCGCTCGAATTCCTCAATGCCGGCTCGCTCGATTTCGGCTCGACCGCAGGCGCGGCGGCCTTGATCGGCAAGATCAACGGCAACCCGATCAAGTCGATCTATGTCTATTCGCGCCCTGAATGGACCGCGCTCGTGACCGGCGCCAAGAGCGAGATCACGAAGGTCTCCGATCTCAAGGGCAAGCGCGTCGCCGTCACGCGCGGCACCGATCCGCACATCTTCCTCGTCCGGGCGCTGGCCGAGGCCAAGCTGACCGAGAAGGACGTCCGCCTAGTGCTGCTGCAGCATGCCGACGGCCGGCTTGCGTTGGAGCGCGGCGACGTCGACGCCTGGGCCGGGCTCGACCCGCTGATGGCGGCCGCCGAGATCGAGAGCGGCGCAAAGCTGTTCCACCGCAAGGCGGCCGACAACACCTGGGGTGTGCTCAACGTCCGCGAGGCCTTCGCCACCGAGAACCCCGCGCTCGTCCGCAAGGTGATCGCGGCCTATGAGGAAGCGCGCGCCTATGCGCTCGCCAACCCGGCGGAGCTCAGGAAGACGCTGATCGACTACACCAAGCTCTCCGACGCCGTGATCGAGCGCCAGCTGACCCGCACCGAGCTGACCCATTCCACGATCGGCGACGCGCAGGCGCAGACCATTCTCGCGGCGGGCCTCGCGCTGAAGGAGGCCGGCGTGCTGCCGGCTGCGACGGACGTCAAGGCCGTGGTCGACGCGCTGCTGGACCGGCGGTTTGCGGCCGCCAGCAACTGAGCCGGGTTCTGCCTTCGGACGAGGAGGCGCGGGGAACCCCTCTCCTGTAAGGAGAGGGGCAGGGGTGAGGTGAAGGCCAGACATCCAGTTGTGGCTATCGCCATCGGTCGATGCGGGTAGTTTTTTGTTCCGCTGGTTGAAGGGCCGACCCCTCACCCTGCCCTCTCCCTCCGGGAGAGGGTTCTCCGTCGAGCCAGACTCGTCTAGCCACCAATCGCATGAGCAACCTTGCACCCGTGACGATCGCGGACCCCATCGCCGAGTCCAACCGTGCGCCACGCGCCCGGCGCAGCCTTCTTCTCGTAGGCCTGCTGCTGCCGATCCTGCTCGCCATCCTCTGGGAACTGCTGGTCCGCGCCGGCATCGCCAACGGCCGGCTGATGCCGCCGCCCAGCGTGGTGGGCAAGACGCTCTGGGGGCTGGCGGCGTCGGGTGAACTGCTCACCCATGCGCTCGCCACGCTTTGGCGGGTCGCGGCGGGCTTCGGGCTGGGAGCAGGCGTCGGCACGCTGCTCGGCGCATTGACGGGCGCTCTGCCGGTGGCGCGCGGACTGCTCGATCCGACGCTGCAGGCGCTGCGCTCGATCCCGTCGATCGCCTGGGTGCCGCTCTTCATCCTGTGGTTCGGCATCTTCGAGTCCTCGAAGGTGGCGCTGATCGCGGTCGGCGTGTTCTTCCCGGTTTATCTCGGGGTCGCCGCCGCCATTCT
Organism: Rhizobiales bacterium CCH3-A5; assembly: GCA_001556025.1. GTDB lineage: Bacteria > Pseudomonadota > Alphaproteobacteria > Rhizobiales > Beijerinckiaceae > Allobosea. Next base: position 50,317 of record LSIB01000046.1, on the reverse strand, counting down.
CGGCATCGACCGCAAGATCATCGAGGTCGGCCGCGTCTTCAGGCTCGGCCGTGTCGCGATGGTCCGCCGCGTGCTGCTGCCGGCGATCCTGCCGGCCTGGTTCACGTCCCTGCGCTCGGGTCTCGGCCTCGGCTTCATGTTCGTCGTCGCCGCCGAGATCATGGGGGCGAGCGAGGGACTGGGCTATCTGCTCGTGGACGGCCAGCAGCTCGGCCGCCCCGACACCATCATCGCGGCCATCATCAGCTTCGCCGTGCTCGGCAAGCTGGCCGACGCGCTGCTTCTCGCCCTCACGCGGCCCTTCCTCGCCTGGCAGGATCTCGGCCGCGACAAGCTTTGAAAGCCGTCCTCGATGCTGCGCTTCGAGACTTTGTCGAAAACCTATGCCGACGGCACGCAGGCGCTGTCGCGGATCGAGGTCGAGGTCGCCGCTGGCGAAATCCTCGCGCTGGTCGGCGGCTCCGGCTGCGGCAAGACCACGCTGTTGCGCCTGATCGCCGGTCTCGACCGGCCCAGCGCCGGGCGCATCGTCCTGAACGACGAAACGATTACCGAGCCCCGCGCCGATGTCGGCGTGATCTTCCAGGAGCCACGCCTGTTTCCCTGGCTCTCCGTCGCCGACAACGTCGCCTTCGGCCTGTCGCATCTGACGGCCTTCGAGCGCGAGGGGCTGGTCACAAACGCGCTCGTGCGCGTCGGGCTCGCCGGCTACGAGAAGCGCTGGCCGCGCGAGCTGTCTGGCGGCCAGCAGCAGCGCGTCGCGATTGCGCGCGCGCTGATCACACGGCCAAAACTGCTGCTGATGGACGAGCCCTTCTCGGCGCTCGACGCGACGACGCGGGCGAGCCTGCACGGCCATCTGCTGGCGCTGTGGGAGGAGAGCCGCCCGACGGTCGTGATGGTGACCCATGATGTCGAGGAGGCGGTGACTTTGGCCGACCGCATCATCGTGATGCAGCCAAAACCCGGCCGCATCTTCGACGAACTCGACAACCCGCTCGCCCGTCCGCGCGACCGGCTCTCGCCCGCCTTCGAGGCGATCAAGCGAGACGCCCTGCGCACGCTCGACCGTTCGCTGCGCGACGAGGCGCCGCTGCAGAACAAGGCGGCGGAGACGGCGGGGATGTGGTGGTAGCGGTCAGCCGGTCTTGCGGTGAGCTTCCATATAGCGCCTCAGCACGGCGTTCATCCGGGTCTGATAGCCGCGCCCATGCGTCTTGAACCAGGCGACGACATCCTCATCGAACTTTGCGTTGACCGGCGTCTTGCGAGGAGGCAGGCCGACGAAACCCTCTGCCCACTCCGCCGCCGTGGTGGCGGGATTGTCGGCGTCGGCCTGCGCCATGGCCTCGATCTCGGCCTCTGACAGATTGTCGATGCGGTTCCAGTCGCTGCCGCCGGCAGCGCCCTCACGAGTTCCAACGTTGGTCATGATAGATGCTCCTCTCCTCGCGACTCGCCGGGCGAACAGAAATGAGATGTTTCCGGTCGCCGCGCGGCGTGAAGGTCACGTTGATGATACGGCCCCGGAATTCCGCCAGCATGTTGTAGCGCTCCTCGCCATAGTCGAAGCGAAGGTCCTGCCGCGTGAACACGAACCTACCGTCGAAGACCTCGCCGATGTCGGCGAAATCGTAGAAATGGGTCGTCAGGTTGAGCCTGCGCTTGCCGTCATCCCAGGAACAGCGTTCATCCGAACCCATCCGCAATATCTACATGATTATGTAGATTTACTCAAGCGCGCTGGCGGCGTTCGCCGTTGCGAGCTATCACCCTCCCCAGTCTGATGCTTGCGCACCCACCGACCTGGATAGAGGCTTCCCCAACATGGACGTCACCGCCCTCCGCGCCATGCAGGCGCCGCTCAAGGACAAGTATCGCGAGACGCCCGACGCTGGTGTCGTCACGCTGAAGGCGCATGGCGAACTGGACGACCAGCATATCGCCTGCAAGGTCGAGACCGGACGCGCCATCGCGCTCGCCGGCCTGCACCCGGCCACAGGCGGCTCGGGCGCTGAGCTGTGCTCTGGAGACATGCTGCTGGAGGCGCTGGTCGCCTGCGCCGGCGTGACGCTGAAGGCGGTCGCGACCGCTCTCGAGATCGAGCTGAAGAAGGGGCTCGTTCGGGCCGAGGGGGACCTCGATTTTCGCGGCACGCTCGGCGTCGCGAAGGATGCGCCCGTCGGCTTCAAGGCGATCCGGCTCTCCTTCGACGTTGAGACCGACGCCCCGCAAGAGAAGCTCGACACGCTGCTGAAGCTCACCGAGCGCTATTGCGTGGTGTTCCAGACGCTGAACGTGAAGCCGGAGTTGTCGGCCAAGCTAGCCGTCGCCTGATCACTCCGCCGCATCCTTCAGCGGCAGCCCGGCCGCGAAGGGCAGCTTCGGCTCGCCCTTCGCATCGTCGAACTCCAGCGCGCCGATGCGTTCGCCCCGGCTCGTCACCTTGCCGGCCGAGGTGCGGATGCCGGCGACATCCTCCTGCGCCTGGCGGAAATGCTGGTCGAGCTTTTCGGCCCGCTCGCCCAGCCGGCGCACATCGGCGAGCAGCTTGCCGACTTCCGCCTGGATCACCTGCGCCTCCTCGCGCATGCGGGCGTCGCGCACCAGCGACTGCATGAGCTGGATCGCCAGCGCCAGCAGCGAGGGCGAGACGATCATGATCCGGGCGCGGCTGGCTTTCTGGATCACGTCGTCGAAATGCTCGTGCAGATCGGCGTAGATCGATTCCGATGGCACGAAGAGCAGCGCCATGTCCTGCGTCTCGCCGGCCAGGAAATAGCGCTCGGCGATGTCCTTCACATGCACGCCGACATCGTTGCGAACCCGCATGCCTGCGGCCTTCCTGGCATCCTCGCCGCGCGCCTCGCGCAGCAGCGTGAAGCTCTCCAGCGGGAATTTCGCGTCGATGACGAGGCCGCGCCTGTCGCCCGGCAGCGTCACCAGACAGTCTGGCCGCTTGCCGTTGGAGAGTTGCGGCTGGAAGGCGAAGAAGGCGGAGGGCAGCCCGTCGCGGATGATCGCCTCCATCCGGCCCTGGCCATAGGCCCCGCGCGCCTGCTTGTTGGAGAGCACGTCCTTTAGCGTCACCACCTCCGAGGTCAGGTCGGTCAGGTTCTTCTGGGCGCTGTCGATCACCGCCAGCCGCTCCTGCAGCTTGCCGAGGCTCTCGGTGGTCTGGCGGACGTTCTGCTCCAGCCCCTGGCCGACCTTGTGGCTCAACCCGTCCATCCGGTCGGCGACGAGGCGGGCGAGGTCGCCCTGCCGCGTCGAAAGGATCTCGGCCATGGATTGCATGCGTCCGGCGAGCTCGGCCTGGGCGCGGTTCATCTCGGCGACCTTGTCGTCCATCTCGCGGGCCCGCTCGGCCGCCATCGCGGCTTCGACCGCGCGCCGCGACGAACCGCGCCACGACCCTGCGACGACGAGGACGAGCAGCAGCAGGCTCGCGCCCGCAAAGCCGAGCGCGGCCTCGCTCCAGAGGACGGGTCTGTCGAGCAGGGTGAAGGCGATCTCGTTCATCACGGCAGCCTAACCGATTCGAAAGCGGAAATCGAACGAAAGCGGAACGGTTTGACCGTTCGCCCACAACGGCTTATGTCGCGGCTTCGTCTTCGACATTCCCGTGCAGAGCCCCCCATGGCCATCCGTCCGCTCGTCATCCTGCCCGACTCCGTGCTGCGCCAGGTCTCCGCGCCCGTGACCGCGATCACGCCCGAGATCAGGAAACTCGTCGCGGACATGTTCGACACCATGTACGACGCGCCCGGCATCGGGCTCGCCGCGATCCAGATCGGCGTGCCGAGCCGCGTCGTGACCATCGACCTCGCCAAGCCGGCGCCCGAGGGCGAGGAGCCGACGCCTAAAGATCCGCAGGTCTTCATCAATCCCGAGATTATCTGGTCGTCCGACGAGCTGAACACCCATGAGGAAGGCTGCCTCTCGATCCCGGAATATTACGAGGAGGTCGACAGGCCAGCGTCGATCAGGGTGCGTTACATGGACCTCGACGAAACGACGCGGGAGATCGAGGCCGACGGCATCCTCGCCACCTGCCTCCAGCACGAGATCGATCATCTCAACGGCGTGCTCTTCATCGACCATCTCTCGCGGCTGAAGCGCGAGCGCGTGACCAAGCGCTTCGCCAAGCAGGCCAAGCGGGACAGCGCGGCTTGAGCGTGTCAGTGGCTCATGCGTCATTGCTTCGCTGCGCTCGCAATGACTGCGGGGCGTTCAAGCGACGGATGACGATCATCTCATGACCCTGCGCATCGTCTTCATGGGCACGCCCGATTTCGCCGTGCCGACGCTAAGCGAGGTCGTTGGTCATGGGCATGAGGTCGTGGCCTGCTATACACGTGCGCCGGCGCAGGCGGGGCGCGGGCTGGAACTGAAGCCATCGCCGGTCCAGCGCGCTGCCGAGCGCTTCGGCATCCCCGTGCTGACGCCGAAGACGCTGCGGACGCCGGACGCAGCCGAGACCTTCGCCGCTCATCAGGCCGATGTCGCCGTCGTCGTCGCCTATGGCATGATCCTGCCCCAGAGCATCCTCGATCTGCCGGAGCTTGGTTGCCTCAATCTGCATGCCTCGCTGCTGCCGCGCTGGCGCGGGGCCGCGCCGATCCAGCGGGCGGTGATGGCGGGCGATGCGCAGAGCGGCGTCTGCGTCATGAAGATGGAAGCCGGGCTCGACACTGGCCCGGTCGGCATGGTCGAGAGCATCGCCATCGGCCCGGACATGACGGCGGGCGAACTGCACGACACGCTCGCGCCCTTGGGCGCGGATATGATGACGCGGGCGCTCGCCGCGCTTGGCCGCGGGGCCTTGCGCTTCACGCCGCAGCCGGAGGAGGGCGTCACCTACGCCGCCAAGCTGACCAATGCCGAGGGCCGGCTGAACTGGGCCCGGCCAGCGAGCCAGGTCCACGATCTCGCGCGCGGGCTCTCGCCCTTTCCCGGCGCCTTCGCCGAAATCGATCTCGGCAAGGGGCGCGAGCGGCTGAAGGTCCTGCGCACGGCGCTGGCCGGAGGCGCGGCCGAGCCCGGCACGCTGCTCGACGGCGAGGGCACGATCGCCTGCGCCGAGGGTGCGGTCAGGCTCTGCCAAGTCCAGCGCGCCGGCGGCAAGCCGATGAGCGGAGCGGAGTTTCTGCGCGGCACGAAACTGACGCCCGGCAGCAAGATCTGATGCCGCGCTACAAGCTCGTCATCGAATATGACGGCACGCCGTTCTCCGGCTGGCAGCGCCAGCTCAACGGTCCCTCGGTGCAGCAGAGCGTCGAGGATTCGATCGAGGGTTTCTGCGGCCATCCCGTCCGGCTGCATTGCGCCGGGCGCACCGATGCCGGCGTCCATGCCACCCATCAGGTCGCCCATGTCGATCTCGACAGGGACTGGCGCACCGACGTTGTGCGCGACGCCAGCAATGCGAGGCTGAAACGCGTTCCCGTCGCCGTCGTCAGCGCGGAAGCGGTATCCGACGATTTCGACGCCCGCATCTCGGCGAAACGCCGCCACTACATCTACCGCATCATCGACCGGCGCGCCCAGCCCGCGCTCGACCTGAACCGGCTCTGGCATGTGCCCGTCAAACTCGACCACGAGGCGATGGACCGCGCCGCCAAGGCTCTGCTCGGCCATCACGACTTCACAGCGTTCCGCGCCGCCGAATGCCAGGCTAACAGCCCGATGCGCACGCTCGACCGCTTCGACGTCAGGCGCGAGGGCGAGGAGATCGTGGCCTATGTCCATGCCCGCTCCTTCCTGCACCATCAGGTCCGCTCCATGGTCGGCTGCCTGAAGATGGTGGGCGCAGGGCGCTGGCCGGAGGTGAAGGTCGGCAAAGTTCTGGCGTCGCGCGATCGCTCGCAATGCGCGGCGCTGGCTCCGCCCTGTGGGCTGTATCTGGCGGGCGTGGATTACTGAGCTAGAACCCCCACAGCCCCAGCAGCCGAGTCACGCCGGCCTGCGCCAGAAAGCTCGCGGTTACCACGAGCAGCGCCACGTCGCGCTGCGGCCCGAGCGTCGCCACAGCCGCCGCATAGCGCAGTTTCGCAACGATCGCGGCGAAGGCGAGCCATTGCGCGATCGCGAGTTCCGGCGTCGACCAGCCGATCGCATGGACCAGCGCCGGCACGGCGAGCAGGTTGGCGCAGAGCACCTCGGTCCAGTTCCAGGCGATGACGAAAGCCGCAAAGGCGGGCGTTCGCAGCAGATGCGGGGCCAGCCCCGCGATCAGCATCGGGACCATGATGAAGGCGGCGATCTGGGAGGCGAGCACCGCCATCGCCAGCGGCGGCGACTGGAACAGGCCGGCGGCGTTGGAGAGCCCAGCTACCGCGTTCTCGGCGGCGAGGACGGCGACCAGCGCCGGCGCCGTCAGAACCATGGCGAGGCAGGAGCGGCTCAGGCCCTGCCGGGAGAGGTCGAGTTCGGGCAGCGCGGTCGGGCCGGCCGACATCAGCCGCCAGGTTCCGCGCAGGCAACGGGTCACCGCATCGGCCGCCAACAGCATCGCCTGCGCCCCAGCCTGTCCCCGCCGCATGGGTTGCCGCATCTCGATGCGGATCATCCAAACGACGTAAGACCTTCGTCTGAAGGTTAGGAAGGCGCGTGCCGTCGCGTCAAGCCTGCGTCGCGGCGGCGAAATAGGTCGTCAGCAGCCGGTGCGTGATCGCCTCCAGCGCGACGAGATCGGCGACCGCCACCTCTTCGTTCACCTGATGCATCGTCTTGCCGACCGGGCCGTATTCGACGACCGGACAATAGCTCTTGATGAAGCGCGCATCCGAGGTGCCGCCAGTGGTCGAAAGCGCCGGCCGCTTGCCGGTCTGCGCCTCGACGGCGTCGGCCACCATCGCGACGAACGGCCCTGGCTGCGTCAGGAAGGCGACGGCATTGGTCGGCTGGAACGCGATTTCGTAGCGCACCGTGTTCCCGGCGGCCTCATGGAGCCGGCGCTCGATCTCGGCGGCCAGCGTCTGTGGCGTCCAGACATCGTTGAAGCGGATGTTGAACACGGCTTTCGCCTGCGCCGGCACGACATTGGTCGCAGGGTTGCCGACATCGAGCGTCGTCACCTCGAGATTGCTCGGGTCGAAATGCACGGTGCCGGCGTCGAGCGGCGCAGCATCCAGCGCCGCCAGCAGCCGGACCATGCCCCGGATCGGGTTGTCGGCGAGATGGGGGTAGCCGACATGGCCCTGCCTGCCGTTGACGGTGAGCCTGCCGGTCAGTGAGCCGCGCCGGCCGATCTTGATCATGTCGCTCATCGTGGCCGGATTGGTCGGCTCGCCGAGCAGGCAATGGTCGAAGCGCTCGCCGCGCGCCTGCGCCCAGTCGAGCAGCTTGACCGTGCCGTTGACGGCCGGGCCTTCCTCGTCGCCGGTCACCAGAAAGGCGATCGAGCCCGGCGCGTCGGGGTTGTCGCGGCGATAGCGCAGCGCTGCCGCGACCATGGCCGCCAGCCCGCCCTTCATGTCGCAGGCGCCGCGCCCATGCAGCGCCCCCTCCGCGATCTCGCCGGAGAACGGGTCGCGCGTCCAGGCGGCGACGTCTCCCACCGGCACCACGTCGGTATGGCCGGCGATGACGAAAACAGGGCTTTCGGTTCCGATGCGGGCATAGAGGTTCTCGACCTCCGCCGTACCGGGCTCACTGAAGACCGGGCGATGGACCGCGTAGCCCGCATCCGTCAGAACGCGCTCAAGCAGCGCCAGCGCGCCGCCTTCCTCGGGCGTCACGGACGGGCAGCGGATCAGGGCCTGGGCGAGGGCGACGGGGTCGGTGGGGTCGAACGGAGGAGTCTGGCTCATCCCGCCGGTTTAGCATCGACGGGCGTGTCCGCAACCGCCTCGTCATCCGTGCGTGCGCCCGGCATCAGGCCGAGGTCGACCAGCGCGACGATCCAGGCGATCAGCGAGATCGTGTCCAGCGACGGCGCCCAAGCGCTCGACAGCGCCGGCTTCAGTTCGCCCGGCAGCACGATCGCGCAGACCAGCAGGATGCCGAAGACGGGCGCGCTGCCGCGATCGACGGCGCGCTTGGCGGCGAGCGCCGCCAGAGGAAACAGCGCGAATGCGTTCGCGAAGGCGACGACCCTGTTGGCGTCGAATGGCACGAGATGCTGAGCCGCCCGCTCGACCAGCAGCAGAACAAGCGCGACCGCAACGCTGCCGAGCCAGAACGGCGCGAGGCCGATGCGGCCCTCAATGGCGGTGAACAGGCGAACGAGCGACATGCATCAGGCTCCGGTCAGCCCTTGTGGCATGCTCCCGCGCCAGCTTGAAGCTTATGGTGAAGAAAAGGTTAACGTCGGTGGGGAGGGGCTGTCCCGAGAAAACGCTTGAACGCCCGCCGCCGCGCCGTTAGCTGCGGGTCGGGCCATATGCGATCGGGGTCCGAACAGCGCGCCGCATCGCTGTCCGCATCGGTTGTGAAAGAGGTGTCCGCCATGACGATCCGCCTGCATCGCGGCGACCTGCCGGACGATCTCGACCTCGGTCCCGTCGTCGCGATCGACACCGAGACGCTCGGCTTGAACCCGCATCGCGACCGGCTCTGCGTGGTGCAGCTCTCACGGGGAGACGGTTCGGCCGATGTCGTGCAGATCACGAAAGGCGCCAGCCAGCCGGTCAACCTGATCAGGCTGCTCGCCGACCCTGCGGTGCTGAAGCTGTTCCATTTCGCCCGCTTCGACATCGCCGTGCTGCAGCACGCTTTCGGCGTCGTCACCGGGCCGGTGTTCTGCACCAAGATCGCCTCGAAGCTGACCCGCACCTACACCGACCGCCATGGCCTGAAGGATCTGGTCCGCGAACTGCTCGGCATCGAACTCTCGAAGCAGCAGCAATCCTCGGACTGGGGCGCTGAGACGTTGAGCGAGGCGCAACTCGCCTATGCGGCGTCGGACGTGCTGCATCTGCATGCGCTGCACGCGCGCTTGACCACCCTGCTGGCGCGCGAGAACCGCTCGCATCTTGCCGCCGCGAGCTTCGACTTCCTGCCCTATCGCGCCGAACTCGATCTCGCCGGCTGGCCTGAGACCGACATCTTCGCGCATACTTGACCCGGTCGCGACAAGTCTTGCGCGAAATCCGGGCTGCCGTTCCCCAAATCCCGGTCTGGTTATTGACAAATTCCACGTCTCGTAGCGTCAGTTTGAGCCACGGGCCCGTCTCTCGCATCCGCGAGACCGGCGCGCCGCCGACACGAAAAAGCCGTCAGCGGCTGCCATTTCGCGGGGCATGACTTTGGCGATGACATCGGACCATTGGGTCCCCGCACCAACCGGCCGTCAGAACCCGCGTCAGGCGGTGTTCAGATCGGCGCGACGGCATACGCTCGTGGTGCGCTTCCTGCGGCTCGCGATCCCGCTCGGCGCCGTGGTTGCGGTGCTCGGCCTGGTCGTGACGCCGTTCCTGAGCCCGCTGCGCGCATTGCCGGGGCTTTCCGGCGGCGCGGTCGGCATCCAGAACGGCAAGGTCAGGATGGAGACGCCGCGCCTCTCGGGCTACCGCAAGGACAACCGGCCCTATGAGGTCAATGCGGAGGCCGCGCTGCAGGACATCCGCAATCCCACAGAGGTCGAGCTGGTGACGCTGACGGCGCGCCTGCAGATGGAGCGCGAGGGCTGGGTCACTGTCAACGCGAAGACCGGGCTGTTCAACACCCAGGCCGAGAAGCTGAAACTGATCGACGATGTCAGGGTCCGCACCGAAACCGGCTACGACATCCGCATGCAGAACGCCGATATCGACTTCAAGGCCGGCACCGTGGTCTCGAAGCAGCCGGTCAGGGTCAATCTCGGCACGACCACGGTCGATGCCGATTCACTCGACGTGAAGGACAATGGCGCATTGATCGCGTTTGATGGACGCGTGCGCGCGGTCATCGAGAATGCTCCCAAGGGGACGCTCGCCGGCCCCGAGCGCGAGGGCAGCAAGCCCGATCTGGAACTTCTGCGGCGGGTCGAGGTTGCGCCTGCGCCGGGCGGCGCGGCGTCGCCGCCCGCACAACCGAATTGAGACGCGACATGCAGCTTGCCTTGAGCCATCCGATTCTCGCCGCGGGGCTCGCCCTGATGGTGGCCGGCGCGGGTTCGCCCATCGCGACACCGGCCTTCGCGCAGCAGGGCAAGGCGGTCGTGGCGCAGGCCGCTCCGGCCGCCCCTGCGCAGGCAGGCCGCGGCCGCGGCCAGAATTCGCCGCTCGGCGGCCTCGGCGGCGACAGCAAGGAGCCGATCAAGATCGACGCCGACAAGCTCGACGTGCTGGACAAGGAGAACAAGGCCGTCTTCACGGGTAAGGTCGTCGCGGTGCAGGGCGAGACCACGGTGCGCTGCTCGGTGATGACCGTGTTCTACGAGGGCCGCAGCGGCGGGCCGGGCGGCGCGGGCGCGGCGCGGGCCACAGCTCCCGCCGCGGCGCCCGCCGCCGGCGGGCAGTCAAACGATTCCTCTATCAAGCGGATCGAATGCACCGGGCCGGTCACGGTCGTCTCCAAGACGCAGGCCGCGACCTCCGACAACGCCGTCTTCGACCGGGCCAACAACGTCGTCATCATGACCGGCAATGTCGCGCTGAACGACGGCCCCAACATCACGCGCGGCGAGAAGCTGACCTACAACACCGTCACCGGCGTCGCCAATGTCGAGACCACGCGGGGCGGCCGCGTCCAGGGGTTCTTCGTGCCGAACTCGGAGACCAAGCCCGGAACACCGGCTGCCGGCGCGCCTGCCCGGCCCGCGGCCGCGCGCCCCGCCGCTCCGCCGACCAACTGAACGCGCCCCGGCGCGGCTCCCGCCGCCGCCGTCGTCGTTTCCGTTCCGCCGATTGCACGTTTCTCATGTCCGGCTCGCCATCAGTGACCATCCCCTATACGCCGCAGATCGACCAGACGCCTGCGCCCGCGGCAGAGCCCCGCGCAGGCGGCCTTATGGCGAAGCTGCGCGGCGTCTTCGCGCGCAGCGGCGGCGAGAGGCCCGAGCGCATCACAGCCGCGTCGATCGGCGGCCCCGGCGTGCTCGCCGTCAGCGGCCTGCGCAAGAGCTATGGCGGGCGCAACGTCGTCAGCGAGGCGAGCCTGTTCGTGCGCCAGGGCGAGGCGGTCGGGCTGCTCGGCCCCAACGGCGCCGGCAAGACCACGATCTTCTACATGATCACCGGGCTGGTCGGGGCCGATCTCGGCGTCATCTCGCTCGAAGGCAACGACATCACCGAGCTGCCGATGTATCAGCGCGCGCGCCTCGGCATCGGCTACCTGCCGCAGGAGGCCTCGATCTTTCGCGGTCTCTCGGTCGAGGACAATATCCGCGCCGTTCTCGAGGTCAGCGAGCCCAACCGCAAGAGCCGCGAGCGCCAGCTCGACACGCTGCTGGAGGAGTTCAACATCGCGCGCCTGCGGAAATCGCCGTCGATCGCGCTGTCGGGCGGCGAGCGCAGGCGCTGCGAGATCGCGCGCGCGCTGGCCGGCAAGCCCTCCTTCATCCTGCTCGACGAACCTTTCGCCGGCATCGACCCGATCGCGGTCGGAGACATCCAGGCGCTGGTGCGGCAGTTGACCGATCGCGGCATCGGCGTGCTGATCACCGACCATAACGTTCGCGAGACGCTGGGCCTCGTCGATCGCGCCTACATCATCCATTCGGGGCGCGTGCTGACCGAAGGCTCGCCGGCCGAGATCATCGCCAATCCGGACGTGCGCCGGGTCTATCTCGGCGAGGATTTCCGACTCTGACCGTCGCTTGCAGGCCGACAGGCCTCATCCCGCGACATCATGTTGCAGTGCATTAACTTCTCGGCCCAAAGACGCGCCAAGGGCATTGCCGAGCCGCTCGTCCGGGTCTAGGCTCCCCTCAACAGGCAAGAAGCGTGCCGAAATGGCGCGCTGGCATGGAAGGGATTGCGAGCGCAATGGCGATGATGCCGCGCATGGAGCTGCGCCAGGGGCAGTCCCTGGTCATGACGCCGCAATTGCTGCAGGCGATCAAGCTCCTGCAATTGTCTCATCTCGAATTGCAGCATTTCGTCGAGGGCGAACTCGAACGCAATCCGCTGCTGGAGCGCGACGAGCCGGGCGAGTTTCCAATCCAGCTCAATGGCGAATTCGCCCATTCCGACCGTCATGCCGCCGATGCCGAGAGCTTTGCCCGCTCCGAGAGCCTGAATTCGCAGGAGGGCATGGAGAACCGGCTCGGCACCGGGCTCGACAACGTCTTCCAGAGCGAGCAGCCCAGCGTCGCCCGCCTAGACACGCGCGGCGCGGACTCGCTTCCCATCATCGGCGGGGCCTATGGCGGTGCGGGCGGCTCCTTCGAGGACAGCCCGGACGGGTTCGAGAGCGGTCTCACGGCGGAGGCCTCGCTGCGCGACCATCTCTCCGCCCAGCTCGACCTCGCCGTCAGCGATCCGGCCGACCGCATCATCGGCAGCCATCTGATCGATGCGGTCGATGATTCCGGCTATCTCGGCGAGCCGATACCGGAGATGGCGGAGCGGCTGGGCATTTCGATCGCCCGCATCGAGGGCGTGCTGAAGATCGTGCAGGGCTTCGACCCCTCGGGCGTCGCCGCGCGAGACGTCTGCGAATGTCTCTCGATCCAGCTGCGCGACCGCGACCGCTTCGACCCGGCGATGCAGTGTCTCGTCGCCAATCTCCATCTCGTCGCCAAGCGCGATTTCGCGGCCCTGAAGCGCATCTGCGGCGTCGATGACGAGGACATCGCCGACATGGTCGCCGAGATCCGCCGGCTCGACCCCAAGCCCGGCCGGGGTTTTGGCGGCTCGACCGCCGAGACCGTGGTGCCCGACGTCTTCATCCGCGCCGCGCCCGACGGCTCCTGGCTGGTCGATCTCAACCCCGACACACTGCCGCGCGTGCTGGTCAACCAGACCTACCACGCCAAGGTCTCCAAGGCGGCCGTGAAGGACGAGGACCGCGCCTTCATCGCCGAATGCCTGCAGACCGCCAACTGGCTGACCCGCTCGCTGGAGCAGCGCGCCCGCACCATCCTGAAGGTCGCCAGCGAGATCGTGCGCCAGCAGGACGGCTTCTTCGCCCATGGTGTCGAGCACTTGCGCCCGCTCAATCTCAAGACGGTCGCCGACGCCATCGGCATGCATGAATCGACGGTCTCGCGCGTGACCTCGAACAAATACCTGACCTGCTCGCGTGGCGTGTTCGAGATGAAGTACTTCTTCTCGGCCGCGATCTCGGCGACCGGTTATGGCGAGGCGCATTCGGCCGAGGCCGTGCGTTTCCGCATCAAGCAGATGATCGACGAGGAGACGCCGACCGACGTGCTCTCCGACGATGCGATCGTGGCGAAGCTGAAGGCGAGCGGCATCGACATCGCGCGGCGCACGGTCGCGAAATACCGCGAATCCCTGCGCATCCCCTCCTCGATGGAGCGCCGCCGCGAAAAGGTCGCGATGGCAATGGGCAGCCGCTGAGACCGCTGCTCAGAAGCTCGCCCTGAGCGCGCCGGTGCCGGCGTAGCTGCGTGTGTTGCCAGACGCCGAGGCGTCGAAGCGGCCGCCCAGCGTCAGGTTCGGCGTGAGCTGGATGTCGGCGCCGGCGCTGAACAGGGCCGCGTCGCGGTTGGACTTTGCGCCCTCGATCACGAAGTTCGTGTTGGCGATGCCGGTGAGGCTGGCCGCAAACGTGATGTCGCGCTGGTAGTAATGCGCCCAGGCGATCTCGGTGAACAGCGTCACCTTGCGGCCGCCCAACGTGGTCAGGCTGGTGACCCTGAGACCGAGCTCGGAGCGCAGCGCCGTGTTGGTGTGCGAGCGGCCGGTGACGCCGGCTGCGGCGCCGGTCGCGCTGTTGATTTCGCGGAAGTTGGGCGTGTGGACGCTCTGGATCTGCAGCGCCCCGATCGGCGAGACGGTGAACCCCCCGGCGCTGAACAGGTCGTAGGCCGCCTGCAGCCGCCCGCCCCAGACATGGGCGCTGTAGTCGGCGGTCGCGTTGAGCCCAAGCGCTGGCACGTTGCGGCGGGTATCGACCTGCATCGCGGCATAGGACAGCGAGGCGGCGAGGTTGAGCTTGCCGATCCTGGTCGCGCCATAGAGGCCGAGCTGGAAGATGTCGGCGTTGTTCGTTCCAAGATTGCGGCCGAGTTCGGCGCGCGACTGGCCGCCCGACAAAGCAAAGCCGATGACCGAGCCCGGCGCGATGCGGTAATCCGCGCCGACCGCGATGTTGACGTCCTTGATCTCGCGCGTGGCCGAACCGGCCCCGATGGCGTCGCCGCGCGTCCGGTCGATCTGGCCGAAGCTCGCGCCCCAGACATGGAAGGTCGGCTCGAAGCGGACGGGCGCGGGCGCGGAGACCGGGCCCTTGCGGCCGGGCAGATCGGCGGTGAAGCCGGAATAGCCCGAGACGCCGACGAGGCTGCCGTCGCGGCCGATTGCGAAGGGATCGAGCATGACGCGCAGGAACTGGTCCGATGCGCGCAGGCCCGCCGCCGTGGTCGCGGTGTGAACCTCGCCCGAGAGCGTGTTGACCGCCGCCGCCAGCGCCTCGCGCGTCGGCTGGTTGTAGACATTGAACAGCGACGACAGATCGGAGCCCGAGAACAGGGCGCGGTCGAGCGCCGAGGCGACGGCGGTGATGTTGCGGGTCTGGGTCAGGCCGAGCACCGGGGTCTGCTGGGCGAGCACGGTGTTGGCCGTCGTCGTCGCGGCCGGCGCGATGACCAGCGGGGCTGCCGTCAGCGTGACCTGCACGTTCTGCGCGCCATAGCTCACCGCCGAGGTGACGCCGACGCCAAACGAGCCGACGGTCGTGATGGTGGCGAAGGTTCCGGTGCGCGTGCCGGTCGTGGTCAGGATGGTGTAGGGCGTGGCGAAGGCGTAAGTCCCGCCCGCCGCCACGAGCTGCAGCGTGCCGGCCAGCGTCGCATTGCCGGTGACGTTGATCCGGTCGGCGGTCGCGCCCTCGATCTCGATCACGGTCGTCGCGGTCGAGGCCAGCGTCAGCCCGCCATTGATGTTGAGCACGCCGACCGAATTGCCTGGCGAGATCGTGCCCTGCACGGTCAGCGTCGGCGTCCCGCCGGTGCCGCCGAGCGTCGCGCCTTGGGCGATCGTGATGCCGCTCGAGGTGTTGATCGAGCCGTTGACCACGAGTGTGCCGGCGTTGACGACCGTCGCGCCTCGATAGGTGTTGGTCGCGTTCAGGACGAGCGTGCCGGACCCGTTCTTGGTCAGGCCGTAGGGCGTCTGCTCAATGCCGACGGCCTGGCCCGAGATCACGCCGTTCAGCGTCAGCGTGTTGCCGTTGGTGTCGATGATCTGGTTGACCCCGCCGCCGCAGGCGCAGGGCTGGAGCTGGATCGCATTGGCGAGGGTGACGTTGCCCAGAGCGCGCAGCGTCGTGCTCTGCTGGAACGAGAGCTGTCCGGTTCCCAGCGCCGTGTTGGAGCCGACGCCGAGTGTGCCGAAGGCGAGCGTGACGCCGCCCGTGAACGTGTTGGCCCCGCTCAGGTTGACCGTGCCCGAATTGACCACCCGCAGCGAACCCGCGCCGGAGATCGCGCCCGAGAGGGTCAGGCTGCGGCCCGTGGCGGCCGACAGGCTGGTCGCCGCATCGACCACGACCGCGTTTGAGAGCGACACCGAGGTCACGCCGGGGCTCAGCGTGGCCCCCCCGCTCTGGAAGCGCAGCGTGCCGGTGCCGAGCGCGGCGCTGTTGCCGATCTCGAGCGTGCCCGCACTGTTGAAGATCAGCCCGCCCGCGCCCGTGCCGGTGCCGTTGAGGGTCAGCTTGCCGGCGCCCGTCTTGGTCAGCGTGCCGGTGAAGGTCGTCGCGCCGTTCAGGGTGAGATCGGCGACGTTGTCGAGCGTGCCGTTCAGCGCGGTGATCTGGAGCGGGCGGGCGAAGGTCGCGGCCTGGTTGTCGATCTGCAGCGTGCCGCCGTTGAGGCGCACGATATTCGTCGCCGAGTTGTTGCCGAGCGCGGCCGTCGGCGTGATGGCGGTGAAGCTGTTGCCGGCGATGAGCGTGCCGGCCGAGATGGTCGTGACGCCGGAATAGGTGTTGTTGGCGGCGAGCCGCAGCGTGCCGGCGCCGATCTTTTCGAAGCCGCGCGGGCCTGCCGTCTCCGAAATGACGCCCGACTGTGTGGCGCTGGCGCCTGCGAGGACCTCGAGCTGGGTGTCGTTGGAGTTGATGTTGATCGGTGTCGCGCTGTTGACGCCGTTGGCGAAGCTGACCACCGAGCCGGTGGTCGTGATGGTGTTGTTCGCGCCGCCGGCCGCGCCGCTCGCGCCGATGACGAGCCTGCCGTTGACGACGATGCCGCCGGTCAGCGTGTTGCCGTCATTGGTCAGTTCCAGCGTGCCACCGCTGACCGTGGTCAGCCCGGTATAATCGAGGACGCCGGACAGCGTCAGCGTGCCATCGCTCTTCTTTTCCAGCTTGCGCGCGCCGGTCAGCGCGCCAGTGAAGGTTTCATTGGTGGCTGAATCGACGACCAGGTCGCTGGTGCCGAGATTCGCGCCGGTGAGCTGCACCACCTGGACGTTGCTGCCATACGCGAAATATGCGCCAGGCAGCACGGTCACCGTCGTCGAGCTGGCCAGCGTCACGCCACTACCGAGACTCAACGTGCCTGCATTGACATTGATCGCTCCCGTGAACCCCTGGAGGTTGTTGAGGGTCAACAATCCCGTGCCGAGCTTGATCAGCGACCCGGCCCCGGAGATCTGATGGCTGATGCTGGCGGTGTCGTCATGGCTGAACGCGATCGTGGCGCCCGTGCCGACGGCGATCTGGCTGGTGATCGTCTGGTTGAGCACGCCGCCTGTCGCTGCGCCGAAATTGACCCGCGTGCCCGTCCCGCTGACGATGACCGCGTCGGTGACCGAAACGGCTCCAGTCAGCGTGGTCGTCCCGCCGCCCTTGAACTCCGCCTGCAGATTGCCGGAAAGCGAGCCGGCATAGGTTGTCGTCGTCGCGCCGTCGATGGTGAGAACCTTGAGCTGGCCCGAGGACAGGCCAGTGATGGTGCCGCCCGTCCCGGACAGGCTGCCGACGGTGTAGTTCGACACGGTATTCGGCGGGTTGGCAGCGTTCCCGTAAAAGGTCAGGGTTCCGCCGTTGACCGTCAGCGGATTTGCGTTCAGCCCGAGACGACCGACGCCCTCGAGGTTCAGCTGCCCGCTGTTGAGCGTGGTGCTGCCGGAATAGTAGTTCAGCTCTCTGAACTTGACGGTCGCGCCATCGACGGTGACCGCGCCGGTGCCGCTGATCTGGTAATTGACGTTGATCGCCCCCGCCCCGCCGAGCGTCAGCTGATGTCCGGCGAGCGCGATGGCGCCATCGAGCGTCAGCGAGCCGGCATCCACCTTGATGGAGCTCGCCGAGGCCAGAGTGATCGCGCCTTCATGGGCAATCGTACCGGAAATCGCGCGAAGCGCGCCGCCCCCGTTGATGCCGGTGCCGTTGAGCGTCAGCGCCTCGCGGCCGATCGCGAGGAACTGGCCCGATACGTGCTGGAACTCGAGCGCGGCACCCGCGGCGACGACGGTCCCGGCCGAGGTCGCGCCGAGGCCGCTGGCGTCGCGGATGTTGAGCGCGCCCGCGCTGATTGTGGTGATGCCGGCATAGGTGTTTGCGCCGGTGAGTGTCAGCGTATTGACGCCCTGTTTCGTGATCGAGCCCGATCCCGAAATGACATTGGCCACCGTTAGATTGGTCGACTGGTTGAACGTGAGCGCGCCCGTGACGTCGATCCCGCCGACAAGCGATCCGCCTGCGCCGAATGTCAGCGAATTGGTGCCGCCGGTGAAGGTGACCGCGTTGGCGCGCGTCGCGCCATCGCCCGAGAGGCCACCGCTCACCGTGCTGTTGAGAGTGATAGCAAGGTTCTGTCCGGTGATGCCTGCGCCGCCCGCACCATGAGGATTTGGGTCCAGATTGCAGCACGGCACGGTGCCCTTCGCACCACCGTTTCCGCCTGTCACCGCCGCATTGATGGTCAGGGATGTCGGACCTGTCCCGTCGATCGCCAGTCCGACGCCGCCGGAGCCGCCGGCTCCACTTGAATACGACGCGCCTTGAAACGGGAAATTCGTGACGCGGCCACCATTGCCGCCCGCGCCGCCGGTGATGGTCTGCGACACGGTTGCCGACGAGCCGCCCGTGTAGACAAAGCCCCAACCGCCGGCGCCGCCGCCGCCGCCATTGCCGCCGCCACCGCCCGCGCCGCCGGAGCCACCGACAACCGCGCTTCCAGGCAATGTTGCGCCGACACCACCATGGGCGCCGCCGCCGCCGCCGCCACCGTTGGAATAGCCGCTGCCGTTATCGACCGTCACGCCATCCGCGCCGTTCGCTCCGGCCGTCGCGCCGCCTGCGCCGCCGGCTCCGCCGACTCCGCCGCCGAATCGGAACGGTTGGCCATTTCCAGCGCCGCCAGCACCGCCCGTGGCGCCGGCGCCACGGGCGGTGCTGGCGGCGCTGGAAATGGCCAACCGTTCCGATTCGGCGGCGGAGTCGGCGGAGCCGGCGGCGCAGGCGGCGCGACGGCCGGAGCGAACGGCGCGGATGGCGTGACGGTCGATAACGGCAGCGGCTATTCCAACGGTGGCGGCGGCGGCGGCGGCGCCCATGGTGGTGTCGGCGCAACATTGCCTGGAAGCGCGGTTGTCGGTGGCTCCGGCGGCGCGGGCGGTGGCGGCGGCAATGGCGGCGGCGGCGGCGCCGGCGGTTGGGGCTTTGTCTACACGGGCGGCTCGTCGGCAACCGTGTCGCAGACCATCACCGGCGGCGCGGGCGGCAATGGTGGCCGCGTCACGAATTTCCCGTTTCAAGGCGCGTCGTATTCAAGTGGAGCCGGCGGCTCCGGCGGCGTCGGACTGGCGATCGACGGGACAGGTCCGACATCCCTGACCATCAATGCGGCGGTGACAGGCGGAAACGGTGGTGCGAAGGGCACCGTGCCGTGCTGCAATCTGGACCCAAATCCTCATGGTGCGGGCGGCGCAGGCATCACCGGACAGAACCTTGCTATCACTCTCAACAGCACGGTGAGCGGTGGCCTCTCGGGCGATGGCGCGACGCGCGCCAACGCGGTCACCTTCACCGGCGGCACCAATTCGCTGACATTCGGCGCAGGCGGATCGCTTGTCGGCGGGATCGACGTCACGGGCGCGCTCACGTTCAACCAGTCGACCAATCTAACGGTGGCCAATGTCATTTCGGGATCGGGCTCGATCACGAAACAGGGCGTCAATACGCTGACACTCACCGGCGCAAACACCTATGCCGGCATCACCACAATCAGCGCGGGCGCGCTCAACATCCGCGACGCCAGCGGCCTCGGCGCGACCTCGGCCGGGACCGTCGTCGCCGCGGGTGCCGCGCTCGAGTTCCAGCACGTATCGGGCCAGTTCCTCGCGATCGGCCGCGAGGCGCTGACGCTCAACGGCACCGGCATCAACGGGGGCGGCGCGCTTCGCGCGATTTCCGGTACGATTGCCCATGAAGGCGCGATCACTCTGGCCTCGGCGAGCTCCATCAAGGTGGATGCCGGCTCGCTGACGCTCGATGGCGCCATCGCGCTCGCCGGACATCAGCTGACGCTCGGCGGGGCGGGGGCGATCAACGTCAATTACCAGATCAGCGGCACCGGCGCGGTCACCGTCGATGGCGCGACCGTCAAGTTCAGAGAGCTGAACTACTATTCCGGCAGCACCACGCTCAACAGCGGGCAGCTGAACCTCGAGGGCGTCGGTCGTCTCGGGCTGAACGCAAATCCGCTGACGGTCAACGGCGGAACCCTGACCTTTTACGGGAACGCTGCCAACCCGCCGAATACCGTGTCGAACTACACCGTCGGCAGCCTGTCCGGGACGGGCGGCACCATCACTGGCCTGTCCTCGGGCCAGCTCAAGGTTCTCACCATCGACGGCGCGACGACGACAACCTATGCCGGCTCGCTTTCCGGCAATCTGCAGGCGGAGTTCAAGGGCGGCGGGACGACCACGCTGACTGGAGCCGTTTCGGTCACCGACGCGGTCATCGTCAGCGGGACGGGCACGCGGGTCAATTTCGGCGCAGCGACAGGCGGCGTGCTCAACCAGACGATCACCAGCCAGATCGCCGTCGGCACGGGCGCCACGATCGCGTTCAGCCATGACGACACCGCCAGCATCAGCCATCAGATCTCCGGGGCCGGGTCGCTGATCAAGCTCGGCACGGGATTGTTGACCCTCAACAACCTCCAGGGGTTCACGGGAGCGATCAATGTCAATGCAGGCACGTTGAGTCTCGGTAGTGGCGTGACGCTGGCCAGCTCGACGACGGTGACCGTGCTGCCTGGCGCATATTTCGCGTATGGCAGCAACGTCCAGGTGGTGCAGCTCACCGGCGCGAATCTCGGCACCAGCGACCTGGTCGTCGATTCAGCCACCAATGAAACCTTCACTGGCGCGCTGACCGGCGCGCGCAAGCTGGAAAAGAAGAGCGATGGCACGCTGACGCTGTCCGGCGTCCTCGATTATACCGGGCTGACCACGGTCAGCGGTGGCACGCTGGAACTGACCAATGACGGCAACACGCTGACCGGCGGCATCGTCGTCAACGGCAGGCTCGTCATCGGCGCGAGCGGCGCGGCCGGCGGCGCGAACAACACCATCACGACCACCGGCTCGGTGGTCAGCTTCGCCAACGGCGTCAACAGCGCGACACCGATCAACATCAACTCCAACGACACCCAGCTCGAGGTCCTCGCAGGCGCCAGCGCCACACAGTCGGGCGTCATTTCGGAGACGGCAGGCCCGCGCGGCTTCGAAAAGATCGGCGCCGGCACGCTGCGGCTCGCCGCCAACAACACCTATTCCGGCGTCACGACCATCTCGGCCGGCACGCTCATCGCCGGCAACAGCTTCACCGCCATCACGCCGACGGCCGCGCTCGGCAACAACTCGGCGACGAATATCGTGCGCCTCAACGGCGGCACGCTGCAGATCGACAACCAGGCCGCGACCTTCGCCCGCCCGCTCCAGATCACCGCGCTGAACGGCACGCTCGACAACGTCGCCGATCTCACCCTGAACGGCGCGACGACCTTCACCGGCACGCTGACCAAGACGGGCGCCGGCAAGCTGACCCTCAACGGCACCGGCACGGGCGCGGGCGGGCTGATCTTCAACAGTGCGGGCACGCTCGAGATCGGCAACAGCGCCGCGCTCGGCACCGGCACGCTGCGCTTCCAGAGCGGGGGGGCCACGCTGAGCCCCGGCGTGACCTCGGTGTCGCTCTCAAACGCGGTCGTGGTCGATGCGGCGACCAGCCTGTCGGCCGCCACGGGCCGCAGCCTGACCCTCTCGGGCGCGATCTCCGGCGCGGGTTCGCTGCGGGTGGTCAATTCGGGCACGGTCAACCTGAGCGGGGCCAACACGTTCACGGGCGGCGTCACGCTCGCCTTCGGCACACTCGGCGTCGGCTCCAACACGGCGCTGGGAACCGGACAGCTCTCGTTCCAGCAGAGCACGACGCTGCGCGCTCTGGGCAACGTCACCCTCGCCAATGCGATCCAGCTCCAGCCCTGCGCCTGCGGCGGCGGGGTCAACCAGATCATCGACACCAACGGCAACACGCTGACGCTGAACGGCGTGATCTCGGGCCAGGCCGTCGGCATTGAGCAGACGCCCTACGGCCTGACCAAGAACGGGTCCGGCACGCTCGTCCTGAACGCGACCAACACCTATCGAGGCGCGACGGTCGTCAACGCCGGCACACTCGTGGTCAACGGCTCGATCAACACCTCGAGCGGCATCACGATCGCCCAAGGCGCGACGCTCGGCGGCACCGGCGGGACGCCGACGCTGACCGTGCAGGGCACGATCTCGCCAGGCAATTCGGTCGGCGTGCTCAACATCAATGGCGGGCTGACGCTGGCCTCGACCGCGACGACCGTGATCGAGATCGAGGGCGCGACCGCCGACCGGATCAACGTCACCGGCAATGCGACGCTGGCCGGCACGCTGCAGCTCGTGGCGGCGGGCGGGACTTACGCCTTCGCCACGCCCTACACCATCCTGACCACGACCGGCACGCGCACCGGAACCTTCGCCACCATCACGACCGTCGGCTCGTTTGGCGTCGGCGTCACCTCGGCGGTGAGCTATGGCGCGCAGAACGTGCAGGTCACGCTGACGGCAGCCCCGCTGGTCATCGCGCCGGCCGCGACGACGACGGCCAACACCGTGCTCGCCCAGCAGACCCCGGTGCTCGGCCTGACCCAGACCCGCAACATCACCGCCGTCGCCTCGGCGCTCGACCGCGCCCTGTTCTCGGGCTCCGATCTGTCGTCGCTGTTCAATGTCTACAACCAGCCGACGCGCGAGGCGCTGGCGGCGGCGGTCAACACGCTCTCGGGCGAGGTTCACACCGCGACCACGGCGGCGGGCCTGCGCGCATCGGACCAGTTCCTGCGCGTCATGCTCGATCCCTTCGCAATCGGCCGCGACGGCAGCCTCGTCGGCGTCTCGGGCTATTCCGGCTTCACCGCCGATCTGCCCGGCCGCAAGGGCCCGGTCTCCGCGCCCGCGCCCGTCCGCTTCGAGCCGACCTTCCATGTCTGGGGCGCGAGCTTCGGCCAGATCGACCGGACGCGCGGCGACGCCATCGGGGCCGGTTCGGCCACGCGCGAGATCAAGGACGTCAACATCGCGGTCGGCGCGGATTACCGCATCGCGCCGGGCTCGGTCATCGGCTTTGCTTTGTCGGGCGGCCAGTCGCGCGCCGAACTCGGCCGCAATCTTGGAACGAACAACGCCGACATCTTCCAGCTCGGCCTCTATGGCGCGACCAGGATCGGCAAGCTCAACCTCGCCGCCTCGCTGTCCTATGCCGCGATGCAGGTCGATACCCGCCGCAACGTGCCAGCGCTTGGGCTCAACGCGACCGCCGACTACAGCGCCCATGTCTGGGGCGGGCGGCTGCAGGCGGCCTACGACCTGTTCAGCGCCGGGGGGTTCACCGTCTCGCCGATCGGGGCGCTGCAGATCCAGAGCGTCCACACGCCCAACTTCCGCGAAATCAACAGCGCGACCGGCGCCGCAGCCGGCGTCACCGGCCGCTCGCACACCAACACGGCGCTGCGCTCCGAGCTCGGTCTCAGGGTCACCAGCCTGACCACGTTGGGCGGCCGCAAGGTGACGCTGTTCACCGAGATCGCCTGGGCGCATTACTACCAGCGCGACATCACGTTTGCGGCCAGCCTCACCGGCATCGCCAACACGAACTTCGTGATCGAGGGCGCAAAGTCCAACCGCGACGCGGCCCTGTTCAGCGCCGGCGCCGACATCCAGCTCACGCCGAACCTGACGCTGGGCGGCCGCTTCGACGCCTCGGCGTCTGGCAACACACGCAGCTACGCCGGCACCGGCGCGCTCAGGGCGAGCTTCTGAGCAGCGGTCTCAGCGGCTGCCCATTGCCATCGCGACCTTTTCGCGGCGGCGCTCCATCGAGGAGGGGATGCGCAGGGATTCGCGGTATTTCGCGACCGTGCGCCGCGCGATGTCGATGCCGCTCGCCTTCAGCTTCGCCACGATCGCATCGTCGGAGAGCACGTCGGTCGGCGTCTCCTCGTCGATCATCTGCTTGATGCGGAAACGCACGGCCTCGGCCGAATGCGCCTCGCCATAACCGGTCGCCGAGATCGCGGCCGAGAAGAAGTACTTCATCTCGAACACGCCACGCGAGCAGGTCAGGTATTTGTTCGAGGTCACGCGCGAGACCGTCGATTCATGCATGCCGATGGCGTCGGCGACCGTCTTGAGATTGAGCGGGCGCAAGTGCTCGACACCATGGGCGAAGAAGCCGTCCTGCTGGCGCACGATCTCGCTGGCGACCTTCAGGATGGTGCGGGCGCGCTGCTCCAGCGAGCGGGTCAGCCAGTTGGCGGTCTGCAGGCATTCGGCGATGAAGGCGCGGTCCTCGTCCTTCACGGCCGCCTTGGAGACCTTGGCGTGGTAGGTCTGGTTGACCAGCACGCGCGGCAGTGTGTCGGGGTTGAGATCGACCAGCCAGGAGCCGTCGGGCGCGGCGCGGATGAAGACGTCGGGCACCACGGTCTCGGCGGTCGAGCCGCCAAAACCCCGGCCGGGCTTGGGGTCGAGCCGGCGGATCTCGGCGACCATGTCGGCGATGTCCTCGTCATCGACGCCGCAGATGCGCTTCAGGGCCGCGAAATCGCGCTTGGCGACGAGATGGAGATTGGCGACGAGACACTGCATCGCCGGGTCGAAGCGGTCGCGGTCGCGCAGCTGGATCGAGAGACATTCGCAGACGTCTCGCGCGGCGACGCCCGAGGGGTCGAAGCCCTGCACGATCTTCAGCACGCCCTCGATGCGGGCGATCGAAATGCCCAGCCGCTCCGCCATCTCCGGTATCGGCTCGCCGAGATAGCCGGAATCATCGACCGCATCGATCAGATGGCTGCCGATGATGCGGTCGGCCGGATCGCTGACGGCGAGGTCGAGCTGGGCGGAGAGATGGTCGCGCAGCGAGGCCTCCGCCGTGAGACCGCTCTCGAACCCGTCCGGGCTGTCCTCGAAGGAGCCGCCCGCACCGCCATAGGCCCCGCCGATGATGGGAAGCGAGTCCGCGCCGCGCGTGTCTAGGCGGGCGACGCTGGGCTGCTCGCTCTGGAAGACGTTGTCGAGCCCGGTGCCGAGCCGGTTCTCCATGCCCTCCTGCGAATTCAGGCTCTCGGAGCGGGCAAAGCTCTCGGCATCGGCGGCATGACGGTCGGAATGGGCGAATTCGCCATTGAGCTGGATTGGAAACTCGCCCGGCTCGTCGCGCTCCAGCAGCGGATTGCGTTCGAGTTCGCCCTCGACGAAATGCTGCAATTCGAGATGAGACAATTGCAGGAGCTTGATCGCCTGCAGCAATTGCGGCGTCATGACCAGGGACTGCCCCTGGCGCAGCTCCATGCGCGGCATCATCGCCATTGCGCTCGCAATCCCTTCCATGCCAGCGCGCCATTTCGGCACGCTTCTTGCCTGTTGAGGGGAGCCTAGACCCGGACGAGCGGCTCGGCAATGCCCTTGGCGCGTCTTTGGGCCGAGAAGTTAATGCACTGCAACATGATGTCGCGGGATGAGGCCTGTCGGCCTGCAAGCGACGGTCAGAGTCGGAAATCCTCGCCGAGATAGACCCGGCGCACGTCCGGATTGGCGATGATCTCGGCCGGCGAGCCTTCGGTCAGCACGCGCCCCGAATGGATGATGTAGGCGCGATCGACGAGGCCCAGCGTCTCGCGAACGTTATGGTCGGTGATCAGCACGCCGATGCCGCGATCGGTCAACTGCCGCACCAGCGCCTGGATGTCTCCGACCGCGATCGGGTCGATGCCGGCGAAAGGTTCGTCGAGCAGGATGAAGGAGGGCTTGCCGGCCAGCGCGCGCGCGATCTCGCAGCGCCTGCGCTCGCCGCCCGACAGCGCGATCGACGGCGATTTCCGCAGGCGCGCGATGTTGAACTCCTCCAGCAGCGTGTCGAGCTGGCGCTCGCGGCTCTTGCGGTTGGGCTCGCTGACCTCGAGAACGGCGCGGATATTGTCCTCGACCGAGAGACCGCGAAAGATCGAGGCCTCCTGCGGCAGGTAGCCGATGCCGAGGCGCGCGCGCTGATACATCGGCAGCTCGGTGATGTCGTTGCCTTCGAGCGAGATGACGCCGAGATCGGCCCCGACCAGCCCGGTGATCATGTAGAAGATCGTGGTCTTGCCGGCGCCGTTGGGGCCGAGCAGCCCGACCGCCTCGCCCTGGCGCACGAACAGGCTCGCCTCGCTGACGACGTTGCGCCCGCCATAGCTCTTGCGCAGGCCGCTGACGGCGAGCACGCCGGGGCCGCCGATCGACGCGGCTGTGATGCGCTCGGGCCTCTCGCCGCCGCTGCGCGCGAAGACGCCGCGCAGCTTCGCCATAAGGCCGCCTGCGCGGGGCTCTGCCGCGGGCGCAGGCGTCTGGTCGATCTGCGGCGTATAGGGGATGGTCACTGATGGCGAGCCGGACATGAGAAACGTGCAATCGGCGGAACGGAAACGACGACGGCGGCGGCGGGAGCCGCGCCGGGGCGCGTTCAGTTGGTCGGCGGAGCGGCGGGGCGCGCGGCCGCGGGCCGGGCAGGCGCGCCGGCAGCCGGTGTTCCGGGCTTGGTCTCCGAGTTCGGCACGAAGAACCCCTGGACGCGGCCGCCCCGCGTGGTCTCGACATTGGCGACGCCGGTGACGGTGTTGTAGGTCAGCTTCTCGCCGCGCGTGATGTTGGGGCCGTCGTTCAGCGCGACATTGCCGGTCATGATGACGACGTTGTTGGCCCGGTCGAAGACGGCGTTGTCGGAGGTCGCGGCCTGCGTCTTGGAGACGACCGTGACCGGCCCGGTGCATTCGATCCGCTTGATAGAGGAATCGTTTGACTGCCCGCCGGCGGCGGGCGCCGCGGCGGGAGCTGTGGCCCGCGCCGCGCCCGCGCCGCCCGGCCCGCCGCTGCGGCCCTCGTAGAACACGGTCATCACCGAGCAGCGCACCGTGGTCTCGCCCTGCACCGCGACGACCTTACCCGTGAAGACGGCCTTGTTCTCCTTGTCCAGCACGTCGAGCTTGTCGGCGTCGATCTTGATCGGCTCCTTGCTGTCGCCGCCGAGGCCGCCGAGCGGCGAATTCTGGCCGCGGCCGCGGCCTGCCTGCGCAGGGGCGGCCGGAGCGGCCTGCGCCACGACCGCCTTGCCCTGCTGCGCGAAGGCCGGTGTCGCGATGGGCGAACCCGCGCCGGCCACCATCAGGGCGAGCCCCGCGGCGAGAATCGGATGGCTCAAGGCAAGCTGCATGTCGCGTCTCAATTCGGTTGTGCGGGCGGCGACGCCGCGCCGCCCGGCGCAGGCGCAACCTCGACCCGCCGCAGAAGTTCCAGATCGGGCTTGCTGCCCTCGCGCTCGGGGCCGGCGAGCGTCCCCTTGGGAGCATTCTCGATGACCGCGCGCACGCGTCCATCAAACGCGATCAATGCGCCATTGTCCTTCACGTCGAGTGAATCGGCATCGACCGTGGTCGTGCCGAGATTGACCCTGACCGGCTGCTTCGAGACCACGGTGCCGGCCTTGAAGTCGATATCGGCGTTCTGCATGCGGATGTCGTAGCCGGTTTCGGTGCGGACCCTGACATCGTCGATCAGTTTCAGCTTCTCGGCCTGGGTGTTGAACAGCCCGGTCTTCGCGTTGACAGTGACCCAGCCCTCGCGCTCCATCTGCAGGCGCGCCGTCAGCGTCACCAGCTCGACCTCTGTGGGATTGCGGATGTCCTGCAGCGCGGCCTCCGCATTGACCTCATAGGGCCGGTTGTCCTTGCGGTAGCCCGAGAGGCGCGGCGTCTCCATCCTGACCTTGCCGTTCTGGATGCCGACCGCGCCGCCGGAAAGCCCCGGCAATGCGCGCAGCGGGCTCAGGAACGGCGTCACGACCAGGCCGAGCACCGCAACCACGGCGCCGAGCGGGATCGCGAGCCGCAGGAAGCGCACCACGAGCGTATGCCGTCGCGCCGATCTGAACACCGCCTGACGCGGGTTCTGACGGCCGGTTGGTGCGGGGACCCAATGGTCCGATGTCATCGCCAAAGTCATGCCCCGCGAAATGGCAGCCGCTGACGGCTTTTTCGTGTCGGCGGCGCGCCGGTCTCGCGGATGCGAGAGACGGGCCCGTGGCTCAAACTGACGCTACGAGACGTGGAATTTGTCAATAACCAGACCGGGATTTGGGGAACGGCAGCCCGGATTTCGCGCAAGACTTGTCGCGACCGGGTCAAGTATGCGCGAAGATGTCGGTCTCAGGCCAGCCGGCGAGATCGAGTTCGGCGCGATAGGGCAGGAAGTCGAAGCTCGCGGCGGCAAGATGCGAGCGGTTCTCGCGCGCCAGCAGGGTGGTCAAGCGCGCGTGCAGCGCATGCAGATGCAGCACGTCCGACGCCGCATAGGCGAGTTGCGCCTCGCTCAACGTCTCAGCGCCCCAGTCCGAGGATTGCTGCTGCTTCGAGAGTTCGATGCCGAGCAGTTCGCGGACCAGATCCTTCAGGCCATGGCGGTCGGTGTAGGTGCGGGTCAGCTTCGAGGCGATCTTGGTGCAGAACACCGGCCCGGTGACGACGCCGAAAGCGTGCTGCAGCACGGCGATGTCGAAGCGGGCGAAATGGAACAGCTTCAGCACCGCAGGGTCGGCGAGCAGCCTGATCAGGTTGACCGGCTGGCTGGCGCCTTTCGTGATCTGCACGACATCGGCCGAACCGTCTCCCCGTGAGAGCTGCACCACGCAGAGCCGGTCGCGATGCGGGTTCAAGCCGAGCGTCTCGGTGTCGATCGCGACGACGGGACCGAGGTCGAGATCGTCCGGCAGGTCGCCGCGATGCAGGCGGATCGTCATGGCGGACACCTCTTTCACAACCGATGCGGACAGCGATGCGGCGCGCTGTTCGGACCCCGATCGCATATGGCCCGACCCGCAGCTAACGGCGCGGCGGCGGGCGTTCAAGCGTTTTCTCGGGACAGCCCCTCCCCACCGACGTTAACCTTTTCTTCACCATAAGCTTCAAGCTGGCGCGGGAGCATGCCACAAGGGCTGACCGGAGCCTGATGCATGTCGCTCGTTCGCCTGTTCACCGCCATTGAGGGCCGCATCGGCCTCGCGCCGTTCTGGCTCGGCAGCGTTGCGGTCGCGCTTGTTCTGCTGCTGGTCGAGCGGGCGGCTCAGCATCTCGTGCCATTCGACGCCAACAGGGTCGTCGCCTTCGCGAACGCATTCGCGCTGTTTCCTCTGGCGGCGCTCGCCGCCAAGCGCGCCGTCGATCGCGGCAGCGCGCCCGTCTTCGGCATCCTGCTGGTCTGCGCGATCGTGCTGCCGGGCGAACTGAAGCCGGCGCTGTCGAGCGCTTGGGCGCCGTCGCTGGACACGATCTCGCTGATCGCCTGGATCGTCGCGCTGGTCGACCTCGGCCTGATGCCGGGCGCACGCACGGATGACGAGGCGGTTGCGGACACGCCCGTCGATGCTAAACCGGCGGGATGAGCCAGACTCCTCCGTTCGACCCCACCGACCCCGTCGCCCTCGCCCAGGCCCTGATCCGCTGCCCGTCCGTGACGCCCGAGGAAGGCGGCGCGCTGGCGCTGCTTGAGCGCGTTCTGACGGATGCGGGCTACGCGGTCCATCGCCCGGTCTTCAGTGAGCCCGGTACGGCGGAGGTCGAGAACCTCTATGCCCGCATCGGAACCGAAAGCCCTGTTTTCGTCATCGCCGGCCATACCGACGTGGTGCCGGTGGGAGACGTCGCCGCCTGGACGCGCGACCCGTTCTCCGGCGAGATCGCGGAGGGGGCGCTGCATGGGCGCGGCGCCTGCGACATGAAGGGCGGGCTGGCGGCCATGGTCGCGGCAGCGCTGCGCTATCGCCGCGACAACCCCGACGCGCCGGGCTCGATCGCCTTTCTGGTGACCGGCGACGAGGAAGGCCCGGCCGTCAACGGCACGGTCAAGCTGCTCGACTGGGCGCAGGCGCGCGGCGAGCGCTTCGACCATTGCCTGCTCGGCGAGCCGACCAATCCGGCCACGATGAGCGACATGATCAAGATCGGCCGGCGCGGCTCACTGACCGGCAGGCTCACCGTCAACGGCAGGCAGGGCCATGTCGGCTACCCCCATCTCGCCGACAACCCGATCCGGGGCATGGTCCGGCTGCTGGCGGCGCTGGATGCTGCGCCGCTCGACGCCGGCACCGTGCATTTCGACCCGAGCAATCTCGAGGTGACGACGCTCGATGTCGGCAACCCTGCGACCAATGTCGTGCCGGCGCAGGCGAAAGCCGTGTTCAACATCCGCTTCAACGATGTCTGGACGCCACAGACGCTGGCCGCCGAGATCGAGCGCCGGCTCCATGAGGCCGCCGGGAACACGGTGCGCTACGAAATCGCGTTCCAGCCGACCAATGCCGTCGCCTTCCTGACGCAGCCAGGGCCGTTCGTCGCGATGGTGGCCGACGCCGTCGAGGCGCAGACCGGCAAGCGGCCGGCGCTTTCGACCACTGGCGGCACCTCGGATGCGCGCTTCATCAAGAGCTATTGTCCGGTCGTCGAATACGGCCCGGTCGGCAAGACGATGCATCAGGTGAACGAAGAGGTGGCGGTCGCCGATCTCGTCGCGCTGGAGGCGATCACGCACCGGCTGCTGACGACCTATTTCGCCGCCGCGACGCAGGCTTGACGCGACGGCACGCGCCTTCCTAACCTTCAGACGAAGGTCTTACGTCGTTTGGATGATCCGCATCGAGATGCGGCAACCCATGCGGCGGGGACAGGCTGGGGCGCAGGCGATGCTGTTGGCGGCCGATGCGGTGACCCGTTGCCTGCGCGGAACCTGGCGGCTGATGTCGGCCGGCCCGACCGCGCTGCCCGAACTCGACCTCTCCCGGCAGGGCCTGAGCCGCTCCTGCCTCGCCATGGTTCTGACGGCGCCGGCGCTGGTCGCCGTCCTCGCCGCCGAGAACGCGGTAGCTGGGCTCTCCAACGCCGCCGGCCTGTTCCAGTCGCCGCCGCTGGCGATGGCGGTGCTCGCCTCCCAGATCGCCGCCTTCATCATGGTCCCGATGCTGATCGCGGGGCTGGCCCCGCATCTGCTGCGAACGCCCGCCTTTGCGGCTTTCGTCATCGCCTGGAACTGGACCGAGGTGCTCTGCGCCAACCTGCTCGCCGTGCCGGCGCTGGTCCATGCGATCGGCTGGTCGACGCCGGAACTCGCGATCGCGCAATGGCTCGCCTTCGCCGCGATCGTTGCGAAACTGCGCTATGCGGCGGCTGTGGCGACGCTCGGGCCGCAGCGCGACGTGGCGCTGCTCGTGGTAACCGCGAGCTTTCTGGCGCAGGCCGGCGTGACTCGGCTGCTGGGGCTGTGGGGGTTCTAGCTCAGTAATCCACGCCCGCCAGATACAGCCCACAGGGCGGAGCCAGCGCCGCGCATTGCGAGCGATCGCGCGACGCCAGAACTTTGCCGACCTTCACCTCCGGCCAGCGCCCTGCGCCCACCATCTTCAGGCAGCCGACCATGGAGCGGACCTGATGGTGCAGGAAGGAGCGGGCATGGACATAGGCCACGATCTCCTCGCCCTCGCGCCTGACGTCGAAGCGGTCGAGCGTGCGCATCGGGCTGTTAGCCTGGCATTCGGCGGCGCGGAACGCTGTGAAGTCGTGATGGCCGAGCAGAGCCTTGGCGGCGCGGTCCATCGCCTCGTGGTCGAGTTTGACGGGCACATGCCAGAGCCGGTTCAGGTCGAGCGCGGGCTGGGCGCGCCGGTCGATGATGCGGTAGATGTAGTGGCGGCGTTTCGCCGAGATGCGGGCGTCGAAATCGTCGGATACCGCTTCCGCGCTGACGACGGCGACGGGAACGCGTTTCAGCCTCGCATTGCTGGCGTCGCGCACAACGTCGGTGCGCCAGTCCCTGTCGAGATCGACATGGGCGACCTGATGGGTGGCATGGACGCCGGCATCGGTGCGCCCGGCGCAATGCAGCCGGACGGGATGGCCGCAGAAACCCTCGATCGAATCCTCGACGCTCTGCTGCACCGAGGGACCGTTGAGCTGGCGCTGCCAGCCGGAGAACGGCGTGCCGTCATATTCGATGACGAGCTTGTAGCGCGGCATCAGATCTTGCTGCCGGGCGTCAGTTTCGTGCCGCGCAGAAACTCCGCTCCGCTCATCGGCTTGCCGCCGGCGCGCTGGACTTGGCAGAGCCTGACCGCACCCTCGGCGCAGGCGATCGTGCCCTCGCCGTCGAGCAGCGTGCCGGGCTCGGCCGCGCCTCCGGCCAGCGCCGTGCGCAGGACCTTCAGCCGCTCGCGCCCCTTGCCGAGATCGATTTCGGCGAAGGCGCCGGGAAAGGGCGAGAGCCCGCGCGCGAGATCGTGGACCTGGCTCGCTGGCCGGGCCCAGTTCAGCCGGCCCTCGGCATTGGTCAGCTTGGCGGCGTAGGTGACGCCCTCCTCCGGCTGCGGCGTGAAGCGCAAGGCCCCGCGGCCAAGCGCGGCGAGCGCCCGCGTCATCATATCCGCGCCCAAGGGCGCGAGCGTGTCGTGCAGTTCGCCCGCCGTCATGTCCGGGCCGATGGCGATGCTCTCGACCATGCCGACCGGGCCAGTGTCGAGCCCGGCTTCCATCTTCATGACGCAGACGCCGCTCTGCGCATCGCCCGCCATCACCGCCCGCTGGATCGGCGCGGCCCCGCGCCAGCGCGGCAGCAGCGAGGCATGCAGATTGAGGCAACCAAGCTCCGGCAGATCGAGGATGCTCTGGGGCAGGATCATGCCATAGGCGACGACGACGGCGACATCGGCCTGATGAGCGGCGAAGGTCTCGGCTGCGTCCGGCGTCCGCAGCGTCTTCGGCGTCAGCACGGGGATGCCGAAGCGCTCGGCAGCGCGCTGGACCGGCGATGGCTTCAGTTCCAGCCCGCGCCCCGCCTGCGCCGGCGCACGTGTATAGCAGGCCACGACCTCATGCCCATGACCAACGACCTCGCTTAGCGTCGGCACGGCGAAATCGGGCGTGCCCATGAAGACGATGCGCAGGGTCATGAGATGATCGTCATCCGTCGCTTGAACGCCCCGCAGTCATTGCGAGCGCAGCGAAGCAATGACGCATGAGCCACTGACACGCTCAAGCCGCGCTGTCCCGCTTGGCCTGCTTGGCGAAGCGCTTGGTCACGCGCTCGCGCTTCAGCCGCGAGAGATGGTCGATGAAGAGCACGCCGTTGAGATGATCGATCTCGTGCTGGAGGCAGGTGGCGAGGATGCCGTCGGCCTCGATCTCCCGCGTCGTTTCGTCGAGGTCCATGTAACGCACCCTGATCGACGCTGGCCTGTCGACCTCCTCGTAATATTCCGGGATCGAGAGGCAGCCTTCCTCATGGGTGTTCAGCTCGTCGGACGACCAGATAATCTCGGGATTGATGAAGACCTGCGGATCTTTAGGCGTCGGCTCCTCGCCCTCGGGCGCCGGCTTGGCGAGGTCGATGGTCACGACGCGGCTCGGCACGCCGATCTGGATCGCGGCGAGCCCGATGCCGGGCGCGTCGTACATGGTGTCGAACATGTCCGCGACGAGTTTCCTGATCTCGGGCGTGATCGCGGTCACGGGCGCGGAGACCTGGCGCAGCACGGAGTCGGGCAGGATGACGAGCGGACGGATGGCCATGGGGGGCTCTGCACGGGAATGTCGAAGACGAAGCCGCGACATAAGCCGTTGTGGGCGAACGGTCAAACCGTTCCGCTTTCGTTCGATTTCCGCTTTCGAATCGGTTAGGCTGCCGTGATGAACGAGATCGCCTTCACCCTGCTCGACAGACCCGTCCTCTGGAGCGAGGCCGCGCTCGGCTTTGCGGGCGCGAGCCTGCTGCTGCTCGTCCTCGTCGTCGCAGGGTCGTGGCGCGGTTCGTCGCGGCGCGCGGTCGAAGCCGCGATGGCGGCCGAGCGGGCCCGCGAGATGGACGACAAGGTCGCCGAGATGAACCGCGCCCAGGCCGAGCTCGCCGGACGCATGCAATCCATGGCCGAGATCCTTTCGACGCGGCAGGGCGACCTCGCCCGCCTCGTCGCCGACCGGATGGACGGGTTGAGCCACAAGGTCGGCCAGGGGCTGGAGCAGAACGTCCGCCAGACCACCGAGAGCCTCGGCAAGCTGCAGGAGCGGCTGGCGGTGATCGACAGCGCCCAGAAGAACCTGACCGACCTGACCTCGGAGGTGGTGACGCTAAAGGACGTGCTCTCCAACAAGCAGGCGCGCGGGGCCTATGGCCAGGGCCGGATGGAGGCGATCATCCGCGACGGGCTGCCCTCCGCCTTCTTCGCCTTCCAGCCGCAACTCTCCAACGGCAAGCGGCCAGACTGTCTGGTGACGCTGCCGGGCGACAGGCGCGGCCTCGTCATCGACGCGAAATTCCCGCTGGAGAGCTTCACGCTGCTGCGCGAGGCGCGCGGCGAGGATGCCAGGAAGGCCGCAGGCATGCGGGTTCGCAACGATGTCGGCGTGCATGTGAAGGACATCGCCGAGCGCTATTTCCTGGCCGGCGAGACGCAGGACATGGCGCTGCTCTTCGTGCCATCGGAATCGATCTACGCCGATCTGCACGAGCATTTCGACGACGTGATCCAGAAAGCCAGCCGCGCCCGGATCATGATCGTCTCGCCCTCGCTGCTGGCGCTGGCGATCCAGCTCATGCAGTCGCTGGTGCGCGACGCCCGCATGCGCGAGGAGGCGCAGGTGATCCAGGCGGAAGTCGGCAAGCTGCTCGCCGATGTGCGCCGGCTGGGCGAGCGGGCCGAAAAGCTCGACCAGCATTTCCGCCAGGCGCAGGAGGATGTCGCCGGCATCCGCACCTCGGCCGGCAAGGTGACGAGCCGGGGCGAACGCATCGGCGCGCTGGAGTTCGACGATGCGAAGGGCGAGCCGAAGCTGCCCTTCGCGGCCGGGCTGCCGCTGAAGGATGCGGCGGAGTGATCAGGCGACGGCTAGCTTGGCCGACAACTCCGGCTTCACGTTCAGCGTCTGGAACACCACGCAATAGCGCTCGGTGAGCTTCAGCAGCGTGTCGAGCTTCTCTTGCGGGGCGTCGGTCTCAACGTCGAAGGAGAGCCGGATCGCCTTGAAGCCGACGGGCGCATCCTTCGCGACGCCGAGCGTGCCGCGAAAATCGAGGTCCCCCTCGGCCCGAACGAGCCCCTTCTTCAGCTCGATCTCGAGAGCGGTCGCGACCGCCTTCAGCGTCACGCCGGCGCAGGCGACCAGCGCCTCCAGCAGCATGTCTCCAGAGCACAGCTCAGCGCCCGAGCCGCCTGTGGCCGGGTGCAGGCCGGCGAGCGCGATGGCGCGTCCGGTCTCGACCTTGCAGGCGATATGCTGGTCGTCCAGTTCGCCATGCGCCTTCAGCGTGACGACACCAGCGTCGGGCGTCTCGCGATACTTGTCCTTGAGCGGCGCCTGCATGGCGCGGAGGGCGGTGACGTCCATGTTGGGGAAGCCTCTATCCAGGTCGGTGGGTGCGCAAGCATCAGACTGGGGAGGGTGATAGCTCGCAACGGCGAACGCCGCCAGCGCGCTTGAGTAAATCTACATAATCATGTAGATATTGCGGATGGGTTCGGATGAACGCTGTTCCTGGGATGACGGCAAGCGCAGGCTCAACCTGACGACCCATTTCTACGATTTCGCCGACATCGGCGAGGTCTTCGACGGTAGGTTCGTGTTCACGCGGCAGGACCTTCGCTTCGACTATGGCGAGGAGCGCTACAACATGCTGGCGGAATTCCGGGGCCGTATCATCAACGTGACCTTCACGCCGCGCGGCGACCGGAAACATCTCATTTCTGTTCGCCCGGCGAGTCGCGAGGAGAGGAGCATCTATCATGACCAACGTTGGAACTCGTGAGGGCGCTGCCGGCGGCAGCGACTGGAACCGCATCGACAATCTGTCAGAGGCCGAGATCGAGGCCATGGCGCAGGCCGACGCCGACAATCCCGCCACCACGGCGGCGGAGTGGGCAGAGGGTTTCGTCGGCCTGCCTCCTCGCAAGACGCCGGTCAACGCAAAGTTCGATGAGGATGTCGTCGCCTGGTTCAAGACGCATGGGCGCGGCTATCAGACCCGGATGAACGCCGTGCTGAGGCGCTATATGGAAGCTCACCGCAAGACCGGCTGACCGCTACCACCACATCCCCGCCGTCTCCGCCGCCTTGTTCTGCAGCGGCGCCTCGTCGCGCAGCGAACGGTCGAGCGTGCGCAGGGCGTCTCGCTTGATCGCCTCGAAGGCGGGCGAGAGCCGGTCGCGCGGACGGGCGAGCGGGTTGTCGAGTTCGTCGAAGATGCGGCCGGGTTTTGGCTGCATCACGATGATGCGGTCGGCCAAAGTCACCGCCTCCTCGACATCATGGGTCACCATCACGACCGTCGGGCGGCTCTCCTCCCACAGCGCCAGCAGATGGCCGTGCAGGCTCGCCCGCGTCGTCGCGTCGAGCGCCGAGAAGGGCTCGTCCATCAGCAGCAGTTTTGGCCGTGTGATCAGCGCGCGCGCAATCGCGACGCGCTGCTGCTGGCCGCCAGACAGCTCGCGCGGCCAGCGCTTCTCGTAGCCGGCGAGCCCGACGCGCACGAGCGCGTTTGTGACCAGCCCCTCGCGCTCGAAGGCCGTCAGATGCGACAGGCCGAAGGCGACGTTGTCGGCGACGGAGAGCCAGGGAAACAGGCGTGGCTCCTGGAAGATCACGCCGACATCGGCGCGGGGCTCGGTAATCGTTTCGTCGTTCAGGACGATGCGCCCGGCGCTGGGCCGGTCGAGACCGGCGATCAGGCGCAACAGCGTGGTCTTGCCGCAGCCGGAGCCGCCGACCAGCGCGAGGATTTCGCCAGCGGCGACCTCGACCTCGATCCGCGACAGCGCCTGCGTGCCGTCGGCATAGGTTTTCGACAAAGTCTCGAAGCGCAGCATCGAGGACGGCTTTCAAAGCTTGTCGCGGCCGAGATCCTGCCAGGCGAGGAAGGGCCGCGTGAGGGCGAGAAGCAGCGCGTCGGCCAGCTTGCCGAGCACGGCGAAGCTGATGATGGCCGCGATGATGGTGTCGGGGCGGCCGAGCTGCTGGCCGTCCACGAGCAGATAGCCCAGTCCCTCGCTCGCCCCCATGATCTCGGCGGCGACGACGAACATGAAGCCGAGGCCGAGACCCGAGCGCAGGGACGTGAACCAGGCCGGCAGGATCGCCGGCAGCAGCACGCGGCGGACCATCGCGACACGGCCGAGCCTGAAGACGCGGCCGACCTCGATGATCTTGCGGTCGATGCCGAGAATGGCGGCGGCGACCCCGAGATAAACCGGGAAGAACACGCCGACCGCGATCAGCGCCACCTTCGAGGACTCGAAGATGCCGAACCACAGGATGAAGAGCGGCACCCAGGCGATCGACGGGATCGAGCGCAGCGCCTGCAGCGTCGGATCGAGCAGTCCGCGCGCCACCGGCAGAGCGCCCGTCAATGCGCCGAGCAGCGTGCCGACGCCTGCTCCCAGCCCGAAGCCCGCCGCGACCCGCCAAAGCGTGGCGAGCGCATGGGTGAGCAGTTCACCCGACGCCGCCAGCCCCCAGAGCGTCTTGCCCACCACGCTGGGCGGCGGCATCAGCCGGCCGTTGGCGATGCCGGCGCGGACCAGCAGTTCCCAGAGGATGGCGAGCAGGATCGGCAGCAGCAGGCCTACGAGAAGAAGGCTGCGCCGGGCGCGTGGCGCACGGTTGGACTCGGCGATGGGGTCCGCGATCGTCACGGGTGCAAGGTTGCTCATGCGATTGGTGGCTAGACGAGTCTGGCTCGACGGAGAACCCTCTCCCGGAGGGAGAGGGCAGGGTGAGGGGTCGGCCCTTCAACCAGCGGAACAAAAAACTACCCGCATCGACCGATGGCGATAGCCACAACTGGATGTCTGGCCTTCACCTCACCCCTGCCCCTCTCCTTACAGGAGAGGGGTTCCCCGCGCCTCCTCGTCCGAAGGCAGAACCCGGCTCAGTTGCTGGCGGCCGCAAACCGCCGGTCCAGCAGCGCGTCGACCACGGCCTTGACGT
The DNA here is from genome assembly GCA_001556025.1 of Rhizobiales bacterium CCH3-A5. GTDB lineage: Bacteria > Pseudomonadota > Alphaproteobacteria > Rhizobiales > Beijerinckiaceae > Allobosea. The sequence goes on along the minus strand of LSIB01000046.1, from coordinate 12,663 downwards.
CCGTCGCAGCCGGCAGCACGCCGGCCTCCTTCAGCGCGAGGCCCGCCGCGAGAATGGTCTGCGCCTGCGCGTCGCCGATCGTGGAATGGGTCAGCTCGGTGCGGGTCAGCTGGCGCTCGATCACGGCGTCGGAGAGCTTGGTGTAGTCGATCAGCGTCTTCCTGAGCTCCGCCGGGTTGGCGAGCGCATAGGCGCGCGCTTCCTCATAGGCCGCGATCACCTTGCGGACGAGCGCGGGGTTCTCGGTGGCGAAGGCCTCGCGGACGTTGAGCACACCCCAGGTGTTGTCGGCCGCCTTGCGGTGGAACAGCTTTGCGCCGCTCTCGATCTCGGCGGCCGCCATCAGCGGGTCGAGCCCGGCCCAGGCGTCGACGTCGCCGCGCTCCAACGCAAGCCGGCCGTCGGCATGCTGCAGCAGCACTAGGCGGACGTCCTTCTCGGTCAGCTTGGCCTCGGCCAGCGCCCGGACGAGGAAGATGTGCGGATCGGTGCCGCGCGTGACGGCGACGCGCTTGCCCTTGAGATCGGAGACCTTCGTGATCTCGCTCTTGGCGCCGGTCACGAGCGCGGTCCATTCAGGGCGCGAATAGACATAGATCGACTTGATCGGGTTGCCGTTGATCTTGCCGATCAAGGCCGCCGCGCCTGCGGTCGAGCCGAAATCGAGCGAGCCGGCATTGAGGAATTCGAGCGCCTTGTTGGAGCCCGCCGACTGGACCCAGCGGACGCTGACGCCCTCGGAGGCCAAAGCCTTCTCAAGGATGCCGCGCTCCTTGAGCACGAGGCTGACGGGATTGTAGGTCGCGAAATCGACGCGGATTTCCTTGGGCGCCTGCGCCTGGGCGTTCGTCGCGGCGAACGCAACCGAAGCTGCGGCGAGGCCGGCGATGACGAGGCGGCGGGTGGTGCTGATGGTCATGGTCCTGATCCCTTTGTCGCGGTGAGGCGCAGGGATCGGGAGAAGGCCAAAACCTCTCCGTGGCCCCGACGCTTTAGCTGCACTTGTTTCGCGCCCGCAAGCTGCTGGCTCAAATCGGCGCGTATCCGTCTTGTAGGTCCAGTCGTTCTGTTTGTCAAACAAGACAGTCCCGCCCGTTCAAATTCTTATTACACATTCTTGCTGTGTGAAATTTTCTCTTTTTCGCGAATCCCGGCGTCATGTTACGAGCGTGATGGTTCCGGACGCGCGGCGCGCCCGGACGCGGTGGATGCGCCATGTCGTTGGTCGAGGATCAGCCGGTTCTGAGGCTGGCGGAGGTTCTGGATAATCCGGCGCGCGCGGTCGCTGCGCTGGTCGGCCCGGCTTATGGCCGCGATGCTGCCACGTTGCGTCAGACGCTGGTGGCCGGGCTGCGGAGCGTCCTCGACGAGGGCCACGCATCAGCCCGGGAGATCCTGAAAGCGCCACGCAGCGGGCTTGCCTGCGCGAGGCGGCTCTCGCAGGTCATGGATGGGATCGTCGCCTGCCTTCACAGCGCCGCGACGCAGCATTTCTACCAGGCGGTCAACCCGTCGCAATCCGAGCGCATCGCGGTCGTGGCGGTCGGCGGCTACGGCCGCGGCACTCTGGCACCGGGCTCCGATGTCGATCTGCTCTTCCTGTTCCCCCACAAGCAGACCGCCTGGGGCGAGAGCGTCGTCGAGGCGATGCTGTATCCGCTCTGGGACCTCAAGCTGAAGGTCGGCCACTCCGTCCGCTCGATCGACGATTGCGTGCGCGAGGCCAAGGCCGACATGACGATCCGGACCGCGCTGCTGGAGGCGCGGTTTCTGGTGGGCGATCCGCTGCTGTTCCACGACATGGTCAGGCGCTTCGGAGCCGAGGTGGTCGAGGGCACGGCGCCGGCCTTCACGGAAGCCAAGCTGCAGGAGCGCGAGACCCGGGTGCGCCGCGCGGGCTCGTCGCGCTACCTCGTCGAGCCCAACGTCAAGGACGGCAAGGGCGGCCTGCGCGATCTCAACACGCTGTTCTGGATCGCGAAATATTCCTATCGCGTCGACGACGCCCGCGCGCTGGTCAACGCAGGGCTGTTCGACCGCAAGGAACTGGTGATGTTCGAGCGCTCGGAGGAGTTTCTCTGGCGCGTGCGCTGCTGGATGCATTTCATCACCGGCCGGGCCGAGGAGCGGCTCTCTTTTGACCTTCAACGACAAGTGGCTTCCGCAATCGGCTATGCCGGCCGCAGCGGCCAGGCCCCGGTCGAGCGCTTCATGAAGGCCTATTTCCTCGTCGCCAAGGATGTCGGCGACTTGACGGCGATCGTCTGCGCGGCACTGGAGGCCCGCCAGCAGAAGCCGCGCGCTTCGCTCTCGCGGCTGCTCGGCTCCTTCACCAAGCGCAGCCGCGTGCGCGCGCTCGGGCATCCTGATTTCACCCTGAAGAGCCAGCGGCTCTGCGTCACCGACGGCGACGCCTTCAGGCGCGATCCGGTCAACCTGCTGCGCCTGTTCGAGATCGCCAGCCGCGACGACCTCGCCATCCATCCCGACGCCAGCCGGCTGGTGACGCAGTCGCTCCGGCTGGTGACGCCGCAGTTGCGGGCCGATCCGGAAGCCAACCGCATCTTCCTCGAGATCCTAACCGCAAGGCGCTCGCCCGAAGCGGTCCTGCGGCGGATGAACGAATCCGGATTGCTGGGCAAGTTCGTGCCGGATTTCGGCCGCGTCGTCGCGATGATGCAGTTCAACATGTACCATCACTATACGGTGGACGAGCATCTGATCCGCTCGATCGGCATCCTCGCCGAGATCGACGCCGGCGTGCTGGAGACCGAGCATCCGCTCGCCAACGAGATCATGCCCACGATCAGCAATCGCCGCGCGCTGTATGCCGCGCTGTTCCTGCACGATATCGCCAAGGGGCGGATCGAGGATCATTCGATCGCCGGGGCGCGCATCGCCCGCAAGCTCTGTCCCAGGCTCGGCCTGAGCGAGGCGCAGACCGAGACGGCGGCATGGCTGGTTGAGCACCATCTCGACATGTCCACAGTTGCCCAGAGCCGCGACCTCGGCGACCCCAAGACGATCGAGAGCTTCGCCGCCACCGTGCAGACGCTGGAGCGGCTGAAGCTGCTGCTGATCCTCACCGTCGCCGACATCAAGGCGGTCGGCCCCGGCGTCTGGAACGGCTGGAAGGGTCAGCTCCTGCGGACGCTCTATTACGAGACCGAGATCGTGCTCGCCGGCGGCCATTCGGCGATCGAGCGTAAGGCGCGGGTCGAGAAGAAGCAGGACGCGCTCAGGGAACGCCTTGCTGACTGGCCGGACCACGAGCGCGATGCCTATCTCGCGCGCCACTATCCGGCCTACTGGATCAAGACCGATCTCGCCCGGCAGGAGAAGCATGCGCGCTTCCTGCGCGAGGCGGAGGCCGACGGCCGCACCACGGCGACGCTGGTCGAGACCGACCTGTTCCGCGGCGTGACCGAGTTGACGATCCTCGCCCCCGACCACCCACGCCTGCTCGCCATCGTCACCGGGGCCTGCGCGGCGGCCGGCGGCAACATCGTCGACGCGCAGATCTTCACCACGACCGACGGGCTTGTGCTCGACACCATTTCCGTCTCGCGCGCCTTCGACCGCGACGACGACGAGTTGCGCCGGGCCGAGAGGATCGCGGCCGCGATCGAGCGGGCGCTCAAGGGCGAGATCAGGATCGCCGACCTCGTGGCGCAGCGGCGCGCGCCGCCGCCGCGCGGCGGCACCTTCCAGCTCGCGCCCGAGGTGATCATCGACAATGTGCTCTCGGCCCGCCACACCGTGCTGGAGGTCTCGGGGCTCGACCGGCCGGGCCTGCTCTACGACCTCACCACCGCGATCGGGAAGCTCAACCTCAACATCGCCTCGGCTCATATCGCGACCTTCGGCGAGAAGGCGGTCGACGTGTTCTACGTCACGGACCTCACCGGAGCGAAGATCGTCTCGACTGCGCGCCAGCTCACCATCCGCAAGGCGCTGCTCGACGTGTTCTCGTTCTGGCATGACAAGCCGGCGGGCAAGCCGAAGGCGCCCGCCCGCGCTTGATTTCAAGGCGCATAAGCCCGATATCGACCCCGAAGGCGCTTGCCCCTGCCGCGTGGGCCGCCACCTTGATCTGGACTGGATGAGGCCATGACGCAGAACCCTGCGAACGACGAACCCGTGACCGAGACCAACGCAGCCCCCGCCTCGCCCGAGGAGTTCCTCGCCGGCGAATTGACCCGGGTCGAGGCCGAGCGCGACGACCTCAAGGACAAGCTGCTGCGCACGCTCGCCGACATGGAAAACCTGCGCCGCCGCACCGAGCGCGAGGTCGCCGACGCCAAGGCCTATGCCGTGACGAGCTTCGCCCGCGACATGCTGGGCTCGGCCGACAATCTGCGCCGTGGCCTTGAGAACGTGCCGGAATCAGCCAAGAGCGGCGATGCGGCACTGAACGCTCTGATCGAGGGCGTCGAACTCACGGAGCGCGAATTGCTCAAGACGCTGGAGCGCCACGGCGTCCGCAAGATCGACCCGCAGGGCGAAAAGTTCGACCCCAACATGCATCAGGCGATGTTCGAGGCGCCCGACGCCGAAGTCGCCAAGGGCATGGTCTCCAAGGTCGTTCAGACCGGCTACAAGATCGGCGAGCGCGTGCTGCGGCCGGCGCTGGTCGGCGTCTCGGCCGGAGCACCGAAGCCGGTGGAAGCGCCAGCGCCCGAGGCCGGCGACCCCCCCTCCTCCGACGCCTGATTCGACATGCTCGAAGCCGCCGGCGTCGCCGTATTCGCGTTGACCGGCGCGCTGGTGGCGGCCCGCAAGGGCATGGACCCGTTCGGCTTCATTCTGCTGGCGACCGTCACCGGCGTCGGCGGCGGCACCTTGCGCGACCTGCTGCTCGGCCGGCTGGTGTTCTGGGTCCGCGACCCGTCCGACGTTTTTGTCTGCACAGTCGTGGCGCTATGCTGCTGGGGTACGGCCTATCTCAGGCCGGGACTGATCGACGGCTGGGCCGGCAAGCGCCTGCTGATCTGGGCCGATGCGGCGGGGCTCGCGCTCTTTGCCGTCGTCGGCACGCTGAAGGCGCTCGATGTCGGCATCTCGCCGCTCTCGGCGATCGCGCTCGGCGCGATGACCGCTACGTTTGGTGGCATCCTGCGCGACATCCTCGCCGGCGACCGGCCGATGGTGCTGTGGAGCCGGGATTTCTACGTCACGGCGGCGGCCGCCGGCGCCGCGATGACGGCCGGGCTGTCGCTGCTGGTGATCGAGCCGGTGATCGTGATGGCCGCCGGCCTTGCTACGGGGTTTGGCCTGCGCGCGGGGTCGATGCTGTTTGGCTGGTCGTTTCCGGGGCTGCCGGGGCCGCCGCCTCCGGCGAAAGACTGACGGGTGCGCGCTCTCCTTCTCCCCCCCAAGGGAAGAAACAAAAAGTGTTCACTCCGGCTTCGTTACCCGTCGCAATGTCAGGTTCAGCCTTCCGCCCTGCGGCAACAATTGCGACGACCCCGAAAGGATGCGGTCGATGCCGTGATAGGCCAGCCGCGCCTCTCCGCCGAACAGCAGCGCGTCGCCAGAGGCGAGCTTGAAGGACAGCGTCTTTCCACCGCGCGTCGTGCCGCCGATGCGGAACAGCGCGCTATCGCCAAGAGAGATGGACAGCACCGGTGCATCGAACGCGGCTTCGTCGCGGTCCTGATGCAGGCCCATCCTCGCGTTCTTGTCGTAGAAGTTGATCAGGCAGGCCTCGGGCGGATGCGGGTAGCCGGCAAGCGCGTCCCAGGCGTCTAGCAAAGGCGCGGGCATCAGCGGCCAGGGCTCGCCCGTCTCGGGATGAAGCGGCTGGTAGCGATAGCCGCGTTCGTCAGAGACCCAGCCGAGCGGGCCGCAATTGGTCATTCTGACCGAGAAGGGCTTTCCGGTCTTCGGCATGCGCGGCTGGAACAAGGGCGCCTGCCGGACGACGGCGCGCAGTTCGGCCACCAGCGCTCCTTGCGCGTCGGCATCGAGCCAGTGCGGCCAGTGCAGGACGCCGGGTGCGACGGTGACCTGCGTCATCGCCCGCCTCAGAGGCTATCGAGGCCGAGCACGTCGGCCATGCTGTAGAGACCGGGCTTGCGGCCCCTGCCCCAGAGTGCGGCCTTGATCGCCCCTTGCGCGAAGAGCCCGCGGTCCTCGGCGATATGGCTCAGTTCCAGCCGCTCGCCCTGACCGGCGAAGATGACCTTGTGGTCGCCGACGACCGTGCCGCCGCGCAGGGCTGCAAAGCCGATCGCGCCAGCGGGTCGCGCGCCGGTCTGTCCGTCGCGCGTGGCGACGCGGGCCGTGGCCAGATCGACCGCCCGGCCCTGCGCCGCTGCCTCGCCCAGCAGGACCGCCGTGCCCGAGGGCGCATCGACCTTCATGCGGTGGTGCATCTCGGCGATCTCGATGTCCCAGTCGGTCCCCAGCGTCGCGGCGACCTTACGCACCAGCGCCGCCAGCAGATTGACCCCGAGGCTCATATTGCCGGAGCGGATGATCGCGGCATGGCGGCCGGCGGCTTCGAGCTTTGCCAAATGGGCCGGCTCCATGCCGGTAGTCCCGACCACGTGGACGATGCGGGCCTGCGCGGCCAACGCGGCGAATGCGATCGTTGCGTCGGGCATGGTGAAATCGAGTACGCCTTCCGCCTCGACGAAGGCCGGCAACGCATCATCGGTGACCACGACGCCGCAGGCCGGCAACCCGGCGAGCAGGCCGGCATCCGAGCCCAGCAGTGGAGAGCCGGGCCGCTCGATCGCGGCAGACAGCACGCAGCCCGGCGCCTCGTGGATCGCCCGGATCAGCATCCGCCCCATGCGCCCGGCGGCGCCGACAACGACAAGACGCATGTCGGTCATGGGGAGGGTCTCCGGAGGCAGCCAATCCGAGCCCTATAGAATGGATCGTCCGGCCGCGACACCCGAAAACCGACAAACGAAAAACGGCCGGGTCACCCCGGCCGTCTTCGGTAGCCTCGTCGTAAGGCTCAGGCCGCGGCCTGGATGCCCGAGAGCTTCCAAGGCCCACCGCGCTCGCGCACGAAGGTCCAGTGCTCGGTGACCTCCTGCGGCGTGCGTGGGTCGCCGTCGACAACCTTGCCGCTGGACCGCTCATAGAGCGCGTTGATCAGGCTGAAGCGCATCGCGACGGTCGCGTAGTCCACCGAGCCTTCGCGCCAGGCTTCCGACAGGTCACCTTGCAGCAGCTTCACGTCGGAGACGCGGTCGACGAAGCCCTTGCGGGCGTTGGCCGAGAGATCGTCGTCGAAATAGCCGAACATCTCAGGCGTGGTGACGCGGCGGAGACCCGCCTCGTCCTCGTTGGAATAGGTCTCGTTGACCTCGCCGAGCAGGCGCTCGAAGGCGTTGAAGTCATCGCCCGAAAGCTCAATCGGCTGCGTCTGCGGGGCCGAAGAGCCGCCGCCCATCATGCCCATGCGAGCGGCCTGATTGGCCTGAGCCTGCGGCTGATAGGGCTCGCGCGGCAGCGGCGCGCCGCCGGCTGCCGCCATCTGCGGCTCGGAGCGGCGGCGGAAGAAGCGCAGCGCCAGCCAGATCGCGCCGCCGATCAGAGCGATCTGCAGCAGGAAGCCGAGCATGCCGGCCATCGAGGCGAGGCCGGAGAAGAAACCGGAGCCGGAAAGCAGGCCGAACAGACCCGCGCCGAGCAGGCCGGCGCCGAGGCCCATCATCAGGTTGCGCGCCATCGAGGGACGGGCCGCCTGAGCGGCGGCGGCGCTGGCTGCACCAGCCGCTGCAGGTGCGGCCGGCGAGGGCTGCGCGCTGCGCTGGAAGGGCTGCGCGCCATTGGGGGCGGTGTCGGTACGGGCCGGGGCCTGCTCGGTGCGCGAGCCGCGGCTGCCTGCGCCCTTGCCGCCGCCGGGACGGGCCTCGGCCAGGACCGGAACGAGCAGCAGCGCGCTGGCGATAACGGCGACGTAACGGCCACGGCGGGCGAGCGAGATCAGAGACATGGTTCCTCCCGGAGCCCCCCTCGGGCTCTCTTGCCGCGAATATGGTTCGGGCCGCCTGCCCTTGCAAGAGGACGGGCAAGAGGCGGACGACGAAGGTCCTACGACGAAAGAATGAGAAAATCATGACAACCCGCTTCTGTCAGCATGCTGCGCGCGGCGGCTTGGGCGGACGTCACAAGCCGTGCTAGACTCGATGCCATGGCCGGGAACGGATCCGGTCGCGGAGGGATCGAGCCATGAGCGTGATCTCGTTGAGCTCTGTCTTCGGCAGGCTACCAAGTGTCCGGCTGGCCGCCATCGCGGTGGCATCCTGCCTCATGGGCCTAGCGACGCCGGCCTTTGCCGCCGAGCCGGCGCTTGCTCTGGACCGGCCGAGGCTGGCGCAGGCGCCCGAGCCGCTCTGCTTCTGCTGGAGCGAGGGCAGGAAGGTCGCCGAAGGCTCGACCGCCTGCATCCGCACCACGCAGGGGCGGCGTCTGGCCGCCTGCGGGCGTGTGATCAATATGATGTCGTGGGAAGTGAGCGAGAACCCTTGCCCGGAGAGCTGAGGCCGCATCTGAACCGGGAACTGCCAAAGAAAAACGCCGCCTGACGGTCTCGTCGGGCGGCGTCTCTCTTAAGGCTCTTGTGGTCGAGGCGACTCGAGACTGAGGTTCCGTCAGAACGCTCCCAGAACGATTGCCATCATGAAAACGAAGGCCGCACCCATGATCAATCGGTCGAGACGTAGCGTGAGGCTCATCACACCCTCCTGTGTCATTGACCTGACATGAAGGCTAGCAGAACTGGCGCGGCCCGCAAGGGGGATAGGGCGGCGACAAGGCCGCCGTGAGGCAAGAGTATCGCTAAAAATTGCTTAAAATGTTGAACTACATTGGGGATATCACCGGCTACCCTGTTGGGAGGTCGAGAGTTTCGAGCCCCTTGCCGGCCGCTATGACAGTCGCATCGCCGCCAAATCCCGCAATGATCTGGATACCGACCGGCAGCCCGCGCGGGCCGCGCATCAGCGGCACGGTTAGGCAGGGCACCCCGAGCAGCGTCCAGAGCCGGTTGAAGCGGGAATCGCCGGTCGAAGCCATGGTTTCGGGGGCCTCGCCGGGCGCGGCGAAGCTGACCACGACGTCCACCTCGCGGAAGAAGGCGCGGGCCGCGTCGCGTCCCCGGCGCGAGGCGCGCCGGGCGGCGTCGTATTGTGCGGGCGTCGTGTTTTTCGCGGTGTCGAGATAGGCGCGCAGCTTGGGCGCGATCGCTTCGCGGTGGTTGGCGTATTCCCACGCCAGCGCCTGCGTCGCCTCCCAGTCCTGAAGCGGGCCATGCGCGTTGTACGCATCGGCCAGCGCCTCGGGCTCGGCGAGATCGCGCACCACTGCACCGGCAGCCGTGGCGATCTCGCGGAAGCGCTGCAGCGCGCGGTCCGAGCCCGGCTCGGGCGCGCCGGCGAAACCCTGCCTTGCAATGCCGATGCGCAGCCCCTTCAGGATCGCGGGCGCGCAGTCGAGGTCCGCCCGGCCGGTGATCGCAGCCATTGCGAGGCCGAGATCATCTGTGCTGGCCGCCATCAGGCCGAGCGTGTCGAGCGACCATGAAAAATTTTTCACGCCCACCGTCGGCAGCAGGCCGTAGGAGGGCTTGATGCCGGCCGCGCCGCAATAGGAGGCCGGGCGGATGACCGAGCCGCCGGTCTGGGTCCCGATCGCGAGCGGGACCATGCCAGCGCCGACCGCCGCCGCCGAGCCGGCCGAGGAGCCGCCTGGGCTGGCCGCCGGATCGTGGGGATTATGCGTCGGCGTCGGGTCGAGAAAGGCGAAGGCCGTAGTGTGCGTCTTGCCGGCGACGGTGGCGCCTGCCGCCTTCAGCGCCATCACGATGGCGGCGTCGCCGCGCGGCCGCCAGTCGGCGTAGATCTCCGAGCCCATCTGAGTCGGCAATTCGGCGGTGTCGATGATGTCCTTGACGCCGCAGGCGACGCCCGCCAGCGGGCCTGTGCCTGGCACAAGCGCGTCGGGGCGGCTGGCGAAGGCCTTCATCGTCGGCTCGGCGGCGTCGATGGCGGCTTGGGCGCGGACAAGTTCGCCCTGCGCCGTGCTCTGCCCGGAGGCGATGCGTCCGACGATCTCGCGCAGGCGTTCCATGCTCATTCTCCGATCCGTTCGACGATGGCCATGGTGACCCAGCGCGCCAGCGGCAGGGCGAAAAAGGCGACGACGGCCGCGCTCGGCCAGGCAATGGCGAAGGCGCGCATCCAGCGCGCGAAAAAGTCCGGCGCGAAGCCGAGATTGACCAGGGTGATCACGCCGGAGACGAGGAAGGCCATCATGAAGGCCATCACGATGGGGAAGATGAAGCGGGCCTTGCCGGTCATGCGGGCTCTCTGGCGATGCGTGTCGTCAGCTTCGTCATTGGCACATCGCGCGCCCGCCGACCAAGCCGCTTTGGCGAATGGGCCCCTGCGTCGGCGGGGCCTTGCGTCGCCGCGAGCGCGTTAAGAGCCGCTTAACCCCGCCGCCAAAGTTAATCCGGCTGTGTCGCCCGGGGCTCACCCGGTCAAGAAACCGTTCACGAAACGGGTCGCATTTGATCGGTCATGCGACGCGTCCATCTCGCCCTCATCGCTTTGGGACTGCTCGGCACCGGCCTCGCCGGCTGCGGCAAGTTCCAGAAAGCCCAGCGTGCGGCTTGGCGCGACCAGGCCGAGGCGCAATGCCTGTCCTCGCGTCAGGTCCAGCTATCGGCCTATGTCAGCCTGCGCGACAGGCCGATCGACGGGCCGGGCACCTGCGGCATGGAGAAGCCGCTGAAGGTCTCGGCCTTCGCCAATGGCGGCATCGGGCTGACGAGTTCGGCGACGCTGTCCTGCCCTGTCGTCGCGACCACCGACAGATGGCTGACCGAGGTGGTGCAGCCGGCCGCCATGAACACGCTCGGCGCGCAGGTCGTCGAGATGCGGGCCGGCTCCTACTCGTGCCGCGCCATGAACAACGGCACCGGCACGAGCCGCACTTCCGAGCACGCCTATGGCAACGCGGTGGATGTATTTTCCTTCCGCCTGAACGACGGCCGCAACGTCACGGTCAAGGGCGGCTGGAACGGCGCGCCCGAGGAGCAGGCTTTTCTGCGCGAGATCTTCGTCGGCGCCTGCCAGCATTTCTCGACCGTGCTCGGCCCGGGCGCGGACATGTTCCACTATGACCATTTCCACATCGACCTGGCGCGCCATTCCAAGGGCCGCCACATCTGCAAGCCGGTGATCAAGTACACGCCGAACTACAACCTGCCGCCGCCGGACCCTGCACGGCCTTACGTCTCCGCGCAGCCTCAGCGCAGCATCGACGCGCCGATGGTGGCCGGCGGCCCGCTGCTGCGCCAGCCGGGCGAAGGATTGCGGCCGCCGGGCGGCGTGGGCGGCGGCTATCCCGTCGCGAGCCGCGCCGGCAACGGGCTCGACGCGCAGGCGCGCTTCCTCGAGGAGTACGACCGTACGCCGCTGAACCCGCCGCGCTACAACCGGCCCAATTCTGGAGCATATCAGCCGCTGCCGAGCGAGGCGCGCGGGCCGCTGCAACTGCCAGGCTCGACGCCGCCGACAGAGGAGATGATCCTGGGCGACGACGAGGGCAACGGCGTGCTCGACATGGAGGGCTTCGACCAGGCCCAGCCCGCCGAGATCACACCGCAGAACGACCCGTTCGCGTATAGTTCGGGGCGAGGGCAGAGGCGGTAGGGCGGCAGTTTCGCTCAGACCTCAGACCACGCTCCACGTCATCCCGGACGCAGCGGAGCGGAGCTCCGGGATCCATCATCAAGCGCCGCCTTAGCCCTATTATGGATCCCGGAGCGGCGCGGCTACGCCGCTTGTCCGGGATGACGTAGAGAGTGTGGCGAACGTCCTCCTACCGCGACACCAGCACCTGACGGCACTCCGCCGGCAGCGCGTCCAGCGACATCGGCGGCTTGGGTTTTGGCGGCGGCCCCGTGCGCGGCGGCGGCTTGGGCGCAAAAATCGCGGCGCGCTGGCGCTCGATCCAGCCCGAGAGCTCCTCGCCGCAGCCATCGCCGAAATTCGGCGGCTCCTGGCCGGAGCAGCCCTCCATACCGGGCGGGCAGCTCATCCGGATATGGAAGTGGTAGTTGTGGCCCCAGATCGGCCTGACCTTGCCGAGCCAGGCGCGGTCATTGCCGGCCTCGCGGCAGAGCGCGACCTTCAGCGCCGGGTTGACGAAGACGCGCTCGACGCGGGGGTCGGCGGCGGCCGCCTTGATCAGGCGGCCATGGGCCGGCGTCCAGTGCTTGGGGTCGACGTCGCGCCAGTCCGACCGCGCCATGTTCACGGCCGGCATGTTTTCACGCTCGTCCTTATCCAGCTTTTCCTTCGGCATCGGAGTCAGCCAAAGATCGGCGTCGAGTCCGATCTGGTGCGAGGCGTGGCCGGTCAGCATCGGCCCGCCGCGCGGCTGCGAGATGTCGCCGACGAGGATGCCGGGCCAGCCGGTGATCTTCGGCGCGGCGCGGGCGAGATTTTCGAGATAGTCGATCAGGATCGGGTGGCCCCAGTTGCGGTTGCGCGCCAGCCGCATGACCTGCCAGCTCGGGCCGTCGACCGGCAGCGCGGTCGCGCCGGCAAGGCAGCCGCGCGCATAGGAGCCGATGGCGCGCGCCTGCATGTTCGCCGGCGCGGTCTTCTGGCCGAAGAGCGCGCGCGCCGC
>LSIB01000045.1 GCA_001556025.1 Rhizobiales bacterium CCH3-A5 | reverse complement strand
GCCCAGCGCAAAACCCTGCAGGCAAGACTCGGCCGCCAAGAGCGCGCCAACGACACGCGGCGCAAGGTGCTGCTCGGAGCACTGGTCCTGCAACGGCTCGAGACCAGCAAGGACGCCGAGTTCGTCGATCGGCTGCGCGCATGGCTGAAGCGCGAACTGCCGGGGTTCCTCACCCGCGACGGCGACCGGACGCTGTTCCCTGACCTCATCGAACTGTCGGCTGGGGAGAAGGCTGCGGCTGCGGCTCAGGCTTCTGCCGATCCCGTCGCTGCGGGTGAGCGTGCCTGATGGTGGCCAAAATCGCGTTCGTGAACATGCTGCGCGCCGCCTGGCGCGATCCCTTGTGGGCGCTCGGCTGCGCCGTGTTTGGGCCGCTCGCCGCGATCCACTATGTCGCCAAGGTTGGGGCCATCGCGGGCGTTGTCGCCCTCGTCCTGCTCTTCGCCGTCCATCTCGCCATGGACGCGATCGGCATGGCCCGCACCTGGCTCCACCTCGCCGGCAACCTGCTCGCCTGCCTGCTCGGGCTGATGACGCTGGCCCGCTTCGTGATGAAGCCGATGGTGGAGCATTTCGGGATGGTCGACGACGACGCCACCCACGGCTCAGCCCGGTTCTCCAACGATAACGAGGTCTCGTCGCTGACGCGCGGCAAAGCCGGGCTGCTGATCGGCCGTGACCCGATCACCAAAAAGCTGATGCGCTATGACGGGCCAGCCCATCTCCTGACCATGGCGCCGACCCGCACCGGCAAAGGCGTCGGCACCATCATTCCAAACCTCCTCACCGCCGATCGCTCGGTCATCTGCATCGACCCCAAAGGCGAGAACGCAAAGGTCACGGCGCGCGCCCGGGATCGCTTCGGCAAGGTTCATGTGCTGGATCCCTTCGGCGTCACCGGCATCCCCTCCTCCGCCTTCAATCCGCTGCAGCATCTCGACCCCGACGACATCGATGTCGCCGAGGAAGCAGCCACCCTTGCCGACGCGCTCGTCTTCGACGCGCCAGGCGAAGCCGGCGAGGCGCACTGGAACGAAGAAGCCAAAGCCCTGATCGGTGGCATCATCCTGTCGATCACCGCCGACGAACCGCGTGAGCGGCGCAACCTCGCGACGCTGCGCGAATGCCTTACCCTCGCGCCGGAAGCCTTCACCGCTCTGCTGAAGCGCATGCAGGCCTCGACCGCGGCGGGCGGCCTGATCGCTCGCGGCGCAAATCGCCACCTCGGCAAGTCCGATCGCGAGGCCGCCGGCGTGCTGTCGGCCGCGCAGCGCCACACCCACTTCCTGGATTCGCCGCGCATGACGGCCGTGCTGCAGAGGAGCGACTTTTCCTTCGCCGATTTGAAGCGCCGCACCGCCACCGTGTTCCTGGTCTTGCCGCCCGATCGGCTCGCGACATACTCGCGCTGGCTACGCCTCATGGTCACCCGCAGCCTGTCGGACATGGCGCGCGCGCCCTCCCCTGCCCCGGCAGGGTCACAGGCCCCGCTGGTACCGGCGGAGCCCGTCCTCTACCTGCTCGACGAGTTCGCGGCGCTCGGCAACCTCGCGCCCGTCGAACGCGCCATGGGCCTCATGGCCGGCTATGGCGTCCAGCTCTGGCCCATCCTCCAGGACGTCCATCAGCTCCGCGCCACCTACG